>JBOGET010000079.1:0-19749 GCA_050741975.1 Acidimicrobiia bacterium | reverse complement strand
CCATTCTGGGCGGAGGGCGGCTCGATGGAGCATCCACTCGGCACCGACACGCTAGGGCGCGACACGGCTTCCCGACTCATCTACGGTGCGAGAAACTCCCTAGTGATCGCGTTCTTCGCGGTGCTGATCGCCGCCATCCTGGGTCTGGTAGCCGGCATCGCCGCCGGGTTCTCCAGGGGTTGGCTGGACGCACTTCTCATGCGTCTCGGGGACATGCAGCTCGCGTTCCCATTCATCCTGCTGGCGATCATCATCCTCGGGGTCCTCCCCGATCGGAATGCATTGCATCTCATCCTGGTGCTTGGGATCCCGGGCTGGATCCTCTACGCCCGGGTCGTCCGGTCCCGGGTGCTGGCGGAGCGGGACAAGGACTACGTGACCGCCGCCAGGGCCATCGGCGCCGGTCGCTACCGGCTGATGACCAAATACGTCCTCCCCGCGGTGTGGCAGGTAGTGCTGGTGATCGCCATGATCGACATCGGGTTCGTGATCCTCGTCGAGTCGACACTCAGCTTTCTCGGTTTGGGGCTGACTCCTCCCACCCCCTCCTGGGGATTGATCCTGGCCGAGGGCCGCCGGAACATGATCATCTCCCCTTGGCTGTCGATACTCCCCGGGCTGGCCATCATGGTCACGGTCCTCGCCATCAATCTCACCGCAGACGGGGCCGCCGACGTCCTCGACCCCAAGTTGAAGAAGGGCACCTTCCGACGCCGTCGCCAGAAGAATCCGCCCCTGCCCAGTGTCGTCGCGCCTGCTCGCTCGGGGGCGCACGATCAACCGGCTCCAGCAAGACTTCTCTCAGTCACGGAGCTGAGCGTGGAGTTCCCGCTCCAGGATGCAACGGTGAAAGCGGTTCGCTCAGTTAGCTTCGACGTCGACCGGGAAGAGACCCTGGGCATCGTCGGGGAGAGCGGCTCGGGCAAGTCGGTCACCGCTCTATCGATCATCCAACTGCTCGACTCGCCGGGGCGTGTCACCGGGGGCCAGGTCCTCTTCGAGGGGCGGGATCTCACCCGCATCGGCGATCGCGAGATGGCGAGGCTGCGAGGCCGCAAGATCGGAATGATCTTCCAGAACCCTGCCGCCTCGTTGAACCCGGTGCTCAGCATCGGCTCCCAGATGGTGGAGACCGGCCGCGCCCACCAGCGGATCGGCTCGGACGAGGCCAGAGAGAAGGCGGCCGCCGCCCTCCTGGACGTGGGCATCGGTGATCCCGAATACGTCCTCACCCAGTACCCGTTCCAGCTCAGTGGGGGCATGAACCAACGGGTGATGATCGCCATGGCCATGCTGGCCCGGCCGGATCTCCTCATCGCCGACGAGCCCACTACCGCAGTCGACGTCACCACCCAGGCCCAGGTGCTCGAGCAGCTCCGTGAGATCACCCGCCAGCACAGGACAGTATTGATCTTCATCACCCACGACATCGCCCTGGTGCGGGAGTACGCCGACAGCATCGTGGTCCTCTACGCCGGCCAAGTGGCCGAACGGGGTCCCGTGGAGGCAGTGATCACCTCTCCGGAGCACCCCTACACGCAGGCATTGCTGGAGTCGGTTCCACGGATTGACATCGAGCCCGGCGAGCGTCTTCCGGTCATCAGGGGAGAGCTCCCCGACCCCACGCGGGTGCCCATCGGCTGTCCGTTCGCACCTCGCTGCCCTTATGTGATGGACGTGTGCGTGGAGGTCAACCCGCCGTTGGAGAAGGTGGGCGAGGGGCGAATGGCGGCCTGCCATCTCGACACGGTCCCTGGCCGCCAGGTGGCGGCGCGATGACCACCCCGCTGCTCGACGTGCGCAACCTCGCCAAGCACTACGTGCGGCGCCGGGGGCTCCTCGGGGACAAGAAGACGGTGCGGGCGGTGGACGGGGTGAGCTTCAGCATCGAGGAGGGGGAGACCCTCGGGCTGGTCGGCGAGAGCGGGTGCGGCAAGTCGACTCTGGCCCGCACCATCCTGTTCCTCGAGGAGCCGACCGCCGGAGAGGTCTACTTCGCCGGGAAGCGGCTCGACGCCGGCCGCGTCCGTGACCTGCGGCGCCGGGCTCAGATCGTCTTCCAGGACCCGTATTCGTCGCTTCCTCCACGGATGAAGGTGGGCTCGATCGTGGGCGACCCTCTGGAGATCCACGGTCTGGAGCGAGGGCACGCGGTGCGGAGACGGGTCGGCCAGCTCCTCACCGATGTGGGGCTCAAGCCGGGGGACGCCAACAAGTACCCGCACGAGCTGAGCGGTGGCCAGCGCCAGCGGGTCGGTATCGCTCGGGCACTGGCGGTTCAGCCCTCCCTCATCGTGGCCGATGAGGCCGTCTCTTCCCTCGACGTCTCGGTGCAGGCGCAGATCCTGAACCTGCTCAAGGATCTCCAGAATCGGCACCGGCTCGCCTATCTGTTCGTGTCGCACGACTTGGGGGTCGTCAAGTACATGAGCCACCGGATCGCCGTCATGTACCTGGGTGAGATCGTGGAGTTCGCCTCCTCGAAGGAGCTCTACGAGAGGCCGCTCCATCCCTACACCCGGGCACTGATGTCGGCCGCCCCTGCTGTTCACGCCGTGCCGCGGAAGCGGATCCGGCTCGCGGGCGAGCCTCCCGATCCCGGAGACCCGCCCCCGGGCTGCAAGTTCCATCCTCGGTGCCCGATCGCCCAGCCGGTCTGCTCCGAGACGATCCCGGGCCTGGACGAGTGGCTGCCCGGCCGGCATGCCGCGTGCCATTTCGCGCTCTCCGGAGACGGGGAGTGGGCGGTGGCCGCCGACGAGACGGAGGCGGGAGGATGACTCCCCTAGCCGACGTCCTCGAAGGGGAAGAGCGGTCGGCGCCGCTGTCGGAACGGCAGGCTCAGCATGTCGGCGGACGTGGAACCGGGGGTATTCACCCGGATGATGGTGGGGCACACCGGCTCATAGGCCGGCACCGGGGCGTGAACCCCCTTGGCGACCAGGATCTGGAACTCGGCCGGGTCGAGCCCACAACTGGTGATCTGGCCCAGGCTGAAGGGGGCCACCCTCTTGGAGGTGAGCTGGACGGTCAGGCCACGATCGGTTTCGAGGATCGCCGTCTCACCCATGTCGAAACGGGGGTTGCCGCCGTGGCGGACCTCGCTCTCCTCCCAACGGCCGTCGTGGAGGCTGCGGACCGTGGCCCGGAGGGGAAGGGGCGTGCCGTGGAGGTGATCGGTCTTCCCCCCCACCTCGAGCTCGATGGAGCTGCCGACTCCCGCCTCCCGGGCGGCGGCTACGCCCCCTGGGTCGAAGAGCGCGATGAACGTCTTCGGTCCGCCGCGCTGGTGGACGACGGAGGCAAGTGTTGTCCCGTCGCCGGCGGAGCCGCCTCCGACGTTGTCACCCATGTCAAGGAGGCACACCGGCCCCGGAGCGTCGGCGGCCTTTTCCACCGCCTCCTTGGGAGAGACGAGCTCGGGGACGAATTCGCCTCGGCGGGCTACCAGATAGGCGGCCAGGGTGCCCGCGGTCCGGGCCGCCAGCCCGGGGTCGCCGTCGGTGATCACGTTGAAGCTGGTTCCCATCTCGGGGACGTCGGCGTAGGGGAACCCGAGGCAGATGCTTACGCTGAGGACCCCTTCCCGCTCCCGGAGTCCCTCGGCCAGCTCGTAGAGGGGGAGGCAAGGCTCCACGGTGGTTCCCTGCTGAAGGATGTTGATCGCCACCGGGGGAAAGGCGCCCACCTGGGTGGGGCGCACCTCGCCACGGACGGCGCGGACTACCAACCGGGCCGCCTCGAGACCACGGTCGTGGGTGTCCAGATGGGGGTTGCTGCGGTAGGAGATGAGAGCATCGGTGGCGTCCAGCATGTCCTGGGACAGGTTGGCGTGGGCGTCGACCGTGCAGACGATGGGTGTGTCCGCACCCACCGTGTCTCGAAGCGTTCTCAGCCAGTAGGCGTCGGCGTCGGCATGGAACTCGGAGACTGCGGCGCCGTGGGCGGCTGCCAGGAGGCCGTCGTACGGCCCGCGCCTCTCCAACTCGGAGAACAGTTCCTCGGTGAGGACTTCCAGGGCACCCGCGGTGATCGTGCCCGCCGGGGTGGCCAACGCCGAGTACACCGGAACCGCGGTTGCGCGGTCGGCTTCCAGACCGGTCAGAAAGCCGCCCATCTCGTTGTGGGTCCCCGCCCAACGCTCTCTGACGTCGTCGCCGATCATCCGCTCCCAGAGCGGGAGATCGGTGGACGTGGAGAGGAAGGTGTTGGACTCATGACGAAGACCCACGATCCCGATGCGCATGGATCCTCCGCGTTCCACAGACTGAAACCTCGTCTTTACCAGATCAAACGGTGAGCTTAGCGGGCCGCTCGAGGAGAGCCCGATGAACGCATCGGTCCCTATCGCCGTGATCGGCGTCGGCTTCATGGGAGGGCGCTGGGCTCGGGCCATTGCCGAGCACCCCGGCGCCGAGCTCCGGATAGTGAGCGATCTGAGAGAGGAACTGGGCCGGGACCTGGCCGACGGCTATGGCTCCGCCTACGTGGCCGATGCCGAGGAGGCCGCATCCCACCCGGGAGTCTCGGGCGTGGTGGTGGTGACTCCCGAGGACGCCCATGTCGACCCGGCGATGGCCGCCATCCGGGCGGACAAGGTGACGGCGGTGGACAAGCCGCTGGCGCACACGGTCGAGGATGCCGAGCGCATCCGCGACGAAGCGCGGTCCCGGGGGGTAGCGGTGCTCGCCGGTCACATCCTTCGGTTCGAGCCACGCTACGCCGCCATGCGCCGGGCGATCGAGGACGGAAGGATCGGGGCGGTGCAGGCGGTCCAATCGGAGCGTATCGGTGTGGTGGGTGATCAGCGAGTTCTGAAGGGCCGGACCACCATCCCTCTGTACTACGGGGTGCACGAGTTCGATCTGGCCCGCTGGTATGCCGGGGACGTCAGCCGGATCTCTGCCGAGCGAAGCAGCGGGATCCTGGCCAACCGGGGTTACGACATCGACGACCTGTATTCCGCGATTCTCGCTTTCCGGTCGGGCGCCCACGGAACCGCCATGCTGGGGTGGTGCCTTCCCGACGGGACGGCCGGATGGGGGAGGAGCGGGTTCACCGTCATCGGCGAGTCGGGGATGCTGCGGGTCGATCAGGGGGATGTGGGGCTGGTCATGGTGGGTGACCGGGGCCTCATCGTCGAGGACACCTACTTCTCGCCGGTAGTCCACGGCCGCTACACCGGAGCCCTGACCAACGAAGTGGATCATTTCGTTCGCTGCGTCCGGGGCGAGACCGATCCCCTCTGCACCGCCGACGATGGAACCGAGGCGGTTCGTGTGAGTCTGGCCATGGAAGAAGCCGCACGGAGCGGGGAGCCGGTGATGCTGGAGCGACCTTGACTGGCCAAAATCTCCGGGAGTACTCTCGTTCCGCTGGACAAAGTCAGGTTTTTATTAGATGAACCAGTCGCGACGAACCGATGAGTCTGAGAGTCGCTACGTGGTGCGGGCGGCGGCGCGAGTCCTCGACATCCTCGATCTCCTCAAGAACTCCCCGGATGGAGCCTCTATTTCGGAGATCGCCACCGCTGTCGACCTGCCGAAGAGCTCGGTTTTCCGTTACCTGGCGACCCTCGAGTCGAGGGATTACGTGGAGCAGGACCCAGCCACGGGTGCCTACCGATTCGGGCTGGCCTTTCTCCTCTCACACACCCGCTACCGCCAGATCCTGGCGGCTCGTGCCAAGCCGTACTTGGAGAAGCTGCGCGACCGGTTCCAGGAGACCATCAATCTGGCCATCCTGGATGGGAACCGGATCACCTATCTCGAGATAGTGGAGAGCCAGCGCGCCATCCGATTCGCCGCCCGGCCCGGGGATCGTGACCCGATCCACTCCTCGGCCCTGGGCAAGGCAATTGCGTCCACGCTGGACGAGGCGAGGGTGAGGGAGATCCTCGAGACCGAGGGGATGCCCAAGCGCACCCCACACACCATCACCGGAGTCGAGGAGCTGCTGGCCGAGCTCGAGGTCATCCGGAAGAGAGGCTATGCCCTCGACAATCGAGAGAACGAGGAAGACGGGAGATGCGTCGCAGCGCCCATCCCCGGAACCGCCACGCCTGTAGCATTGAGCTTGAGCGCGCCGGCCGTCCGCATCTCCCTCGACGAGGTCGGGGATGTGGCCGAAGCGCTTATCGAGACGGCCGAGGCGCTTGCCGGCGACCTGGGGGTGGCCGGGTGAACCGTCTCGCCGAGATGACCTGGCGCGACGCGGAGTCGGCCCTTGCGAGGGCCCAGGTGGCCATCCTCCCCACCGGCAGCATCGAGCAACACGGCCCGCACATGGCGCTGGAGACCGACATCGCCGTTGGCGAGGCATTGGCCGAGCGTCTTGCCGAGGACCTCGGTGAATTGGCGGTGCTTTGCCCGAGGATCGACTATGGCCTCTCCGAGCACCATATGCGTTTCCCCGGGACCATCACCTTGCGCCCGGAGACCTTTTCGGCCTTGGTCCTCGACGTGGTGGCCAGCCTGGCCCAGTGGGGGGTCCGGAGGGTGCTGGTGGTAAACGGTCACGGGGGCAACATCGACGCGCTCCGCCTGATCAGCCGGACCGCGCGACGCGATCTGGGGTGCCTGGTGGCCAGCCTCATGTGGGCCCAGGTCGGCGCCGACGAGATCTCCAAGAGAACCTCCTCGGAGTCTTATGGACACGCCTGCGAGGTGGAGACCTCGGTTGCCATGGTGCTGGCCCCCGAGGTGGTCCACGCCGAGAGGATCGAGGCTCCTTCGGGGCGTCGAAGCGTCGACCCGCTGATCGATCCACCGCGGCCGAAGGTCGACCAGACCGTGCTCATGCACGAGTGGACCGACGACGGGGCACTGGGCGATCCACGGCTTCACGACATCGAGGACGGCAAGGCCATCGTCGAGGTCGTCAGCCGACGAGCCCTCGAGTTCGCACGTCGATTTGCACGCCAGCCGCTGCCCGACCCAGCCGGGGGAGCCACGTGACCAAGGATCCCTTCCCCGAGTCGGAGCGGTTGCATGCCGCCGCCCGCCGCCACATCCCGGGTGGGGTGAACTCGAACGTCCGCCTCGACGGGCCACCTCTGTTCTTTACCCGGGGCGAGGGTGCCTGGCTGTGGGACGCCGATGGGAACGAATACGTCGACTATCTGCTCGGCCAGGGTCCGGCCTTCCTGGGGCACGCCCCGGCCGCCGTCTTGGCCTCGGTGGATGAGGCCAGCCGATTGGGGATGGTGTACGGGGCCCAGCACCCGCTCGAGGTACAGGCAGCAGAGAGGATGTGCGAGGCGCTGGAGTGGCCGGAAATGGTCCGGTTCGGCTCCACGGGCACGGAGATGGTGCAGGCCGCCCTGCGGCTGGCCCGGGCCGCCACCGGGCGGCGCCGGTTCATCCGATTCGAGGGTCACTACCACGGCTGGCTCGACAACGTCCTGGTGCAGGTGGGTGAGCACGGCGGGGAACCAGTGAGTGCCGGACAGGTGGCGTCCCACCTCGACGACGGACTCCTGCTGCCTTGGAACGATCTCGACGCCCTCGCCGCCACTCTCGACATGGACGAGGGGGAGGTGGCGGCCGTCCTCATGGAGCCGATGATGATCAACGCCGGCGCCATCGAGCCCCGAGCCGGTTATCTGGAGGGGGTACGTCGTCTCTGCGACGTCCACGGCGTGGTGCTGATCTTCGACGAGATCATCACCGGCTTCCGCATCGCCCTTGGGGGTGCCGCCGGACGCTACGGGGTGACACCCGACCTAGCCACCTATGGCAAGGCGATGGCCGGGAGCTGGCCGGTGGCCGCGGTGGCCGGCTCCGGCGAGCTCATGGAACGCTTCGGCACCGGCGAGGTGAATCACTCGGGTACGTTCAACGCCAACGTCATGGGCATGGCCGCCGTGAACGCGTCGATTCGACGGCTCGTCGAAGATCCCCCATACCCACGACTCGAGGAGGTGGGGACCACGCTGATCGAGGGGCTGCGCCAATTGGGTGAGGCCGCTGGGCTCCCGATGCAGGTGCAGGGGCTGCCGATGGCCTTCCATGCCTCTTTCGGGGTCGGTGAGGTCACCGACTTCCGCAGTCTGCAGACCCGGGATGGGGAACTGTATCGAAGGTTGGCGGACGCTCTGGTCAGGGAAGGAGTCTGGGTGGCCCGCCGCGGTGTGTGGTATGTGTCGGCGGCCCACGGGGAGCCCGAGGTGGAGATCACATTGGAGCGCGCTGAGGCCGCCCTGCGCCGGATCTGACTTGCCGAGAGTAGGAAGGAGCCCTCATGCGGTTGGCTCGAGTCGGGCCGGTGGGGGAGGAACGGAAGGCAAGCCGAACTACTCCTCGCTGTCTGGGAGTCCGACACCGTACCGTTCGAGCTCGTTGTTCAGGTTCGATGCATTCACAAGGGGAATAAGGCCCAGGTCCGAACACCAGAATCGATCCCCATAGAACTCATCGTTGGAGGTGTTCTGATCGTGTTGTGAATTGACGACTGCGACATCGCAGACTGCGTACCGCTCAGGCTCTTGAAGCGGTTGAGGGCGGTTGCGGGGGAGCGGTGTCGATCAGCGAGACGATGAACGTCTCCACATGCTCGCGGGTGACGGCGGACACACTGCGGGGCATGCCCGTCGCCTCGAGGAACTCATCGAATCGGATGACCGCGCTGGTGTACACCTCGATCGTTGCCGGAGCCCGACGTTCGGCACGTAGGTGAAGCTCCCAGGACCCGGGCGAGGACGGCCAGGGTGTCTATCACGCCTTGGGTGCCTGTCTGGTCCTTATGCTCAGGTGGAACGCTGTGCTGGCGTTGTG
The DNA here is from genome assembly GCA_050741975.1 of Acidimicrobiia bacterium. Classification (GTDB taxonomy): domain Bacteria; phylum Actinomycetota; class Acidimicrobiia; order Spongiisociales; family ZC4RG35; genus JARDZU01. The sequence continues at coordinate 10,975 of JBOGET010000079.1, read as the reverse complement.
CCAGGATCGCGAGGAGACCCGACAAGGACGAAACACCAGGTAGAACACGGTTTCTCTCGGGGCTGTAGCTCAGTTCGGCAGACACTTGACTGATTTGGGGCTATGCCCACTATCGGTCCACGAACCATCTGTGCTGGCATGCGCTGGGAGAGCTGAGCCCGAGGCCACCGCAGGCGCCTTTAGACTGAGCGATCGTGAACCTCGACGAGTATCGCCAGGAGTCGTTCCGTATCTGGGAACGGATGGCGCCGCACTGGAGCGACGAGCGGGACTTCCTCGCCAGGGCGGGCGGGCCTGTCAGCGAGCGGCTGCTCGAGCGTCTCGACCCGCAGCCCGGGCAGACCATCCTCGAGCTCGCCGCAGGCATCGGCCACGCCGGGTTCGCCGCGGCCGAGCGGCTTGGAGCGGACGGGCGCCTGATCTCAACCGACTTCGCTCCAGCGATGGTCGAGCGCGCACGGGGGTTCGGCCGGGAGCTCAGCCTCGACAACGTGGAGTATCGAGTGCTCGACGCGGAGAACATGGATCTCGCCGACTCCAGCGTCGACGGCATTCTCTGCCGCTTCGGCTACATGCTGATGGCGGACCCGGCCGCAGCGCTGGCCGAGACCCGTCGAGTGCTGCGCGAAGGAGGTCGGCTCAGCTTCGCGGTCTGGAGCACTCCGGAGCGTAACCCGTGGGCATCTGTCCCCGGCATGACGCTGGTCGAGCTCGGCCACCTCCCTCCGCCGGAGCCCGGCGCACCAGGGATCTTCGCGCTCGCCGATCCGGCCAGGATCAACGATCTGGTCACCGGAGCCGGATTCGGCGAGCCCGAGATCGAGGAGGTCGAGGTGGATTGGGGCTACCGCGATCCGGCTGAGCACTGGCGGCTGACGCTAGAACTCGCCGGGCCGATCTCGGAGGTGGTCGAGGCTCTGCCGCCCGACGAACAGGAGAACGTTTACCAGCGGGTCCGTGAGAAGACCGAGCCAGTGCTCGCTCCCGATGGGCCGGGTATTCGCGGCGTCGCGCTCACGGTCATCGCGGCCTGAGCCAGCCGACTGGGGGCGGTGATTCCTCCCGTGATATCTGACCCGGCATGGATCGGATCGGATCGGAAGCCATCTACGAGGCCAAGGTCGCAAGCCTGCGCGTCGATCGCTTCCACCACGATGGATCCGAGGCCGAGAGCGAGATCGTGGGCCACCTCGGAGCGGTTGCGGCCCATGCAGGAAGCTACTCGACCTTTCTACCTGGCCTTTGGCGGTTTAGCGACTGATGTCCAAGACGTTGCATCGGCGAGGAGTCCGCAAAAAGCCGCGGCCGTCCACCCAGAACCGGTGCCAAACGCGTACCAGCCACCCACGATGAGTTCGCGGCAGACCCGGTGTCTGCGGCTATTCCAGACCCAACTCCGGTTCGGGCTCGGTGGGGCGGAGGTGTTGCTCCATGATGGTCCGGACACAAGAGTTCCACCGGAGAATCGCATCGTCGTTCCCCTCGGGTCGCATCTCCGCCGCCTTCTCGAACCACTCCATGGCCTCACGGAACCCGTCGTACGCGAGGGCTGCGCTCCGCCCTCTCGTCAATAGGGCACGGGTATGGCGCTCGGCGATGATTCCGTTGTAGTAGGAGCGCTCATACTCATCGGTGAGCTGGTCGGCGTGTTCTTTGGCGGTGCCCGCGGAGGAAGCGCCACTCGTGAACTCGTCGGTCATCGCCAGCACCAACACCACGCGCGCCCGCTCATTGTCGGGATCCACGGCCAACACGTCGTGACATATGCTCTTTGATTGGACCGGCTGGTTGAGCAGACGGTAGTGCTCGGCACGCTCGAGAGCGGCTTGGAGGCCGCCGGGGGTGATGGTCTTCAGCTCAAACTCGTCCGTCATGCTCCTCAGTTTCTAATCGACACTACAGACGAACCGCGGCCAGCCCGGCAAGAACTGTCCCCGCCACGGCCGTTCCATAGAACAGCCACGCCTGTCTGCCGAGACGGCCGAAACCCAGATCGACCAGTGCGTAGCGGAAACGATGCGCCCAATGGAACAGGAAGAAGAACACCAGACCCACCAGGACGAGTCGGGTCAGTGGATTCCTGATCAGGGAGATCAGATCACTCTCCGACATCCACCCCGCGGGGACGGCCACCCCTGTGACAAGGGCCATCACCGGCAGCAACATCGCTGAAACCGTTCCCCCACCGGCGAAAAGAAGCCAGAGCAGGGGTGCGCTGCGGTCCGACCCTCGATTCATGCCAGCGCCAGCCATAGCACTCCTCCAGTGACCAGCAGAAAGAGAATGGCGGTGACTCCGGCTATGAGATCCGGGTCTACCTGCTCGTCGTCTCTCCACAAGACCATGACCTTGGGGGTGAGGGCTATCCAGGTGCCGGTGTGATACAGCGCCAGCCCCAGGACCACCAAATGTAACCACACACTCACCGGGCTGTTCAGGAAGTCGTAGAACTTGGAAAAGGAGGGGTCGGCGCCAGCCGACCACAGCGCCAGGATGAGCAGCAACGTGTAGGCGAACACGGCCAGGCTGGTTAATTCCCGGATCATGAACCGAAAGTACGATGTCTTCTTCAGCCACCAGGTGCGAGGAAGCGGTCTGGTCAATTCTTGGCTCATGTTCGGCCGCCCCGCGGTATGACCAGCGACTTGGCCCAATCGAGGGCATAGGAGAGTTTGAGCATCTGGATCGCCCCGGCCGGGTCGACACCCTTGGGGCAGACCTGGGTGCACTCACCGACATAGGTGCATTCCCAGATACCCTCGTGCGCGGTGACGACATCTGCCCGATGACCGTGACCATCGTCACGCGAGTCCAGGTTGTAACGCTGGGCCAGAGCGAGGGCCGCAGGTCCGGTGAACGTTGAGTCGAGCCCATAAACCGGGCAAGCCGAGTAGCAGAGCATGCAATTGATACACATGCTGAACCGCTGGTAGTGGGCGACCTGGGCCGGTGTCTGCCGATGCTCGCCGCCCTCGAGGGGTTTGTCTTCGGCGGGAATCAGCCACGGGGAGACGCTGGGCAGTTTCTCCATGAAGTCTTCCATGTTGATGACCAGGTCGCGCACGACAGGGAAGTGGGTGAGAGGCTCCACCTTGATCGTGTCGGTGTGGTAGTCCCGGATGAAGGTCTCGCAGGTGAGCTTGGGCTCGCCGTTGACCATCATCCCACAGCTCCCGCATACTCCCATCCGACACGACCAGCGGAAGCTGAGGGTCGGGTCTATCTCGGCTTTGATGTGGTTTAGGGCGTCGAGCACCACCCACTTGTCCTTATATGTGATCTCATAACTCTGGAACCTGGGCTCGGCCTCCTCGTCGGGCAGATAGCGGTGGACTTCGAGGATGGCCTGGTCAGACATTGCCGTACACCCTCTCGCTGGGCGGCCAACGTGTGATCGTCACTTCCTTGTAGCCGATCCGCGGATCGCCTTCGCCACGGTAGGCGAGGGAATGTTTGAGGAATCGGTCGTTGTCACGGTGAGGATGGTCGGTGCGTTGGTGGGACCCGCGCGACTCGGTCCGGGCCAGGGCGCTGTGGGCTATGGCCTCCCCGACATCGATCATTGCTCCCAGTTCGAGAGCCGCGATCAGCTCGGTGTTGAAGGTTCGGCTTCTGTCGGCGAGCGCGAGCGTCTGATATCTTCGTTTCAGGTCGGCGATGATCGCACAGGTGCGCTCCAGGGTTTGTTGGTCCCTGAAGATGCCCGCCCCGTCCTCGAGGCTCCGCTGTAGATCTGCCCTGATCCCCGCGACGGTCTCCCCACCCCCGTTGCGTCGAAACAGCGTGTCCTCGAGCTTGGTCTCCTCCGCTCGCCTCGCCGCCTCCAACAGCTGACCGGACGGAGGCGGTACCTGGCCGGCGTGATCCACCGCCGCCACCGCGGCGCGGGCGCCGAAGACCAGGATCTCTGTGAGCGAGTTTGAGCCGAGACGGTTGGCACCGTTGACGCTGACACAGGCACACTCCCCGGCGGCGAAGAGGCCAGGCAGTGAGGTGGCGCAGTTGGTGTCGGTGTCGATGCCACCCATCATGTAATGGACGACGGTGCGGACCGGGATGGGCTGGTTGACAGGGTCTATACCGACGTAGCGGACCGCCAGCTCCCTGACCATGGGGATCTTGCGGTCAATCGTCCTCTCACCGAGATGACGTATGTCGAGATGGACGTAGTCGCCATCGGGGTCTTGGAATGTTCGACCGGCGGCACGCTCCTTGATGAATGCCTGGGAGAGACGGTCACGAGGGCCCAGCTCCATGGTGCGCTTCTGTGGGTGGTTGGGGTCCTTGATGTCCAGGGGCAGGCCCAGGTCATAGTCCTGGAGATAGCGTCTCCCCTCGTTGTTGACCAGGATCCCGCCTTCGCCTCGTGCGGCCTCGGTGATCAGGATCCCGGTGCCGGGAAGACCGGTCGGGTGGTATTGGACAAACTCCATGTCCTTCAAGGGCACTCCCGCCCGGTAGGCCAGGGCCATGCCGTCGCCCGTCTTTATGTTCCCGTTGGTGGTGAACGGGTAGACCCGCCCGCCTCCGCCGGTGCACAAGATGACAGACCCGGCGCCTATGGAGTGCATCTCGCCGGTGCGGATCTCGATAGCGGTGACGCCCTGGCAGCGCCCGTCGGCGACTATCAGGCTGGTGACGAACCACTCGTCGTAACGGGTCACGCCGTCGTACTTGAGGGAGGTCTGGAAAAGGGTGTGGAGGAGGTGGAAGCCGGTCTTGTCGGCGGCGAACCAGGTCCTCTCCAGCTTCATCCCACCAAACGGTCGGACCGAGACACTGCCGTCCGGTTCCCGGCTCCAAGGACATCCCCAGTGCTCCAGCTGGAGCATCTCGTCAGGGGCGTTCTCGACCAGGACCTCCACGGCGTCCTGATCGGCCAGCCAGTCCGACCCAGAGATCGTGTCGTAGGCGTGGTCGTCCAATGAGTCGCCGACTGAGATGACGGCCGCGGCTCCGCCTTCGGCCGAGACGGTGTGGCTGCGCATGGGATAGACCTTCGAGATCACCCCGACACTGGCACCCGGATGATCCCGGGCTACCGCTATGGCCGCGCGGAGGCCGGCTCCGCCACCCCCGACGATCAGGACATCATGTTGGGAGGTCTCCATGCTCACCGAAGTCGACGGCTCTGTTGAACCAACTCTTCTGTTGAACCAACTCTTCTGTTGAACCTACACGGCTGCATTCGTGGGGACCGGGCGGCGGGATGCCAACCGGTGTCGAGGCTAACAGCGCAAAAGCGTGCCGGCTTGAGCAGGACGCTGTGCGGCTATGCGGTGAAGGAAAAGGAGGCGAAGGTCGGCCGTCGCAATCGCTACCAGATCCAGGGTCATATGCCGCTGCGAGAAGCTATCAGCCGGGAGCGGACGATCGACGACGTGGTTGGACTCTCTGGTCGACACGAACACTCGCAGACGAGGACGAGGAGAGCGTGGCTGACGCGTGGGGGGAGGATCCCGTAGCCGTCGCCCGTCCGTAAGGGGTTCGGGCTCAGGCAATTTGTGTCTGGAGATGGGTGATGGCGCGTTGAAGGTGCCAACGCGGGATCCGGGCGGGTGGGTAGGTTGGAGACACGGCCGGGGGTGACTGAGCCGAAGCGCCGGTGAATCAGGGTGATCAACGGCCACGCAGGCTCGAGGTGACGTCCCTGCGCTTTCCCCGGGCCTCACCTTTGGTCGGCGATAAGGCTCCGGTAGACAACGTCGGAGATCCGCCGTTTCAATGCCCGCAGCGTTTCTTTGCCGGTCTCGCCCTCGGCGATGTTTCGGTCGCAGCAGGTCCGTCCCGGTGTGTCCGGTCTGGTTGCACAGGGAGCGGCCAACCAGCGGCGAATCCAACCCCTCCCTAGAGATGGACCACGGGGCACGTCAGGGTGCGGGTGACTCCCTCGACGGCCTGGATTTTGTTAATGACAAGCTTCCCGAGAGCATCAACGTCTGCCGCCTCCACGCGTACGATCACGTCGTACGGGCCGGCAAGGACGTCGGCGGTGCCAATGCCGGGGATACGGTCGAGCTCTGCGGCTACCAGTGTCTGTTTCGCGATCTCGGTTTGGATGAGCACGTAAGCTTCAACCACTGCTTCTCCCAAAGGCTCGCCCCGGGCTCAACCGTAGTCCCCGCAGACGACATGACAGCAGGAAAGAAGCCCCAGCCGGCGCACAGGCCGGCCAATTGCTGTGCCCGACCAGCGCGTCGCGGCTACTCGGCCCACACCGTGTTTCCACAACGCGGTGCTCGACCCGATCCTCGAGGTCCTCGGCTCTCGCGGTTATCGAGCGCCTCAACTCGAAGCTGGAATCGTCTCTGGCCGTGTTGCCCTCTTCGCATTCCCCCTGGGCTGCGTGCGACCGGGCTGACCCTTCATTGATTATCTCGTGTCCCGTTACTTCCGAACGGCGAGGGCGCCCATGCGGGTGACCTGGGTCGGGGTGCCAGACACGACCCCAGCCCCACCCGGTCGGCCCGGTGAACCGGTGGACCCGCAGCCGACACGACTAGCTTCATCGCACATCGGCAAATCGTCGGTCGGGTCGACGTCGGCGCCTGCGAATCATTGCGACGCGTCGACGTGAACCAGGCGGTGTGCAGGACATCCGAGTGGGGGTTTTTGGATCAGAGGAGCGCGTGGTTCGCCGTTGGGCCGAGGCCTTAGACCTCAGACCTTGCCCCTGATCGACATGGACAAGGACCCCAAGGCTGGTCGCATCCAGCAGGTCGAGCCTCCAAAGACAGCGGTCTCGGTAGGCAGGCTTCCGGACCTGCTTTTCGCACTCTTGCATCTCCCCGATGCCAGCAGTACAACGACAGCAGCGGACCTTGGGAGAAGCGATAGGACTAGGACTGTTAAGTCTGTTGGCAACGATCCAGTTCGCCTCTTCAGGTCGACGGCTTCCTTTGATCTGTCCCCAGCGCGCTCGCGCGGGAGGAGGTGATGAGAACAGGGGAGGAGGGAGCACACTCAGAATGGAATGTAAGGAGTAGAGCCATGCCTATCGCAGGCATCAACCATCGTCAGTTGGAGACCTTCAACAAGGAGTACAAGGCCTCTCCAGATAGTTTCGTGTTGGGGCTGGAAACCACAGCCATCTGGGAGGGTCACGGTCTAGGGAACCTTGGCAAAGTGGGCCGCTGGTCTCTCGGCGGGCAGCCCATCTCAAAGCCCACCCGGGACTTCTCGGTGCAGCTTGGATCCTGGCAAGAAGTCGGAGACGCCATCGGTGTGGAAGGGGCGGATGACCGCATCGAGCCGGTGGAGACGGCCCTCCTCGGTTTGGCCTCTTGCGTCACCGAGGCCATCGTCCTCAACTGCGCCAGAACCGGTGTCGACCTCGACGGCCTCGAAGTAAGAACCCAGGTCGACGTCGACCCAGGCCCGATCGTGGGGGCAAAGGGTCCCTCCGACTGGGAGCAGACGCTGAAGCGGATCACCGTCGACGTCACAGCCCGGGGCGATCTGTCCAACGAGGACAAGAAGATGATCGAGGAGGGGGCCAAGCGGTCCCCAGTCAACTTCATGTTCGGGAAGACCGGCCTGATGGAGACCAAGTTCCACTATCAGCGCTGACGGAGGCTTGTGACAGCACAGACGGATCGCTGCCGGCAGGTAGCGATCCGTCTCTTTCTAACGCCGCCTACAACGGACACACAATCCCAGATCGTCCTCTGGGTCTACCGCCGAGGTGAGGCACAGCCAGCAGCGTTCGAGGACGTGGGACTGCCAGTAGACGCGCCGGAAGGCTTCCAGGCCGTCCTCGACCGGTTCGCTGAGTACATGCCGGCAGCCTTGACAGAGGAGTGGACCGTTGTCTTCAGGAATAACGTCGGAAGACCCGCACTGCCAGCAGGCGTTGTCCAGCCAATCAAGGCTTCGGTGAATCACGCACCTGTAATTCTGGCTATGTAAATTGCTTTCCCCAAGGACCTTTCAAACCACGGGAAGGTGATGACCCGGTTCGATACGCCACCCTGACCACGATCCGGATCCTAGGACGGCGAGTCCAATCTCAGGGAGGAAACGAAAGGACTGTTGGTTCGTGTCCACTATTTGTCCACTATCGCACCGGTAACTGGCCGAGCGGCGTTCTCGACGGCCTTGGTGACCAGGTCGGATATCTCGGAGAACAGGCCATCCTCGATGAGCGCCGTGGGGAAGAGGGTCCCGCCCAGACCAATGGCGGCAGCACCGGCCGCAAGGTACCCAGGGATGTCGTCGAGATCGATTCCCCCGGTGGGGACCAGGGGTATTCCCTGGAGAGGGGCGCGGAGAGCGGATACGTAGGCCGGCCCGCCCAACTCGCGTGCCGGAAAGACTTTGACCGCGGTGGCCCCGGCGCCATGGGCAGTCCAGATCTCGGTCGGTGTCGCCGCTCCGGGGAGATAAGGGACGTCGGCATCGAGGCACACCGAGACAACCGCCGGGCTGACGACAGGCGACACCATGAATGAGGCTCCGGCGTCGATGGCTTGTTCGGCCTGACGCCTGTCCAGAACGGTGCCGGCTCCAACCGTCAACTCGGGGAAAGCTTCGAGAATCCAGCGAATCTGGTTTGTCGGATCCTCGGAGTCGAAGGTGATCTCGATCGTCGTCAGCCCGGATCGCGCTGCGGATTCTGCGACCTTGAGGATGCGGTCCGGGAGGCATCGCCGGAGGATTCCGATGATGGGCACATTGCCCAACGACGGAAGACGCGCATCAAGGCTCGCCGGTCCTGCCATCGCCGAAGACTATCAATGAACCAAGCCTTCCATATCTTGACCGACCGAGGGTCGGCTTGCTGGCCCGCACTGGCCGCAGATCTAGGATCTGTCGCTCTATGCCTGCGGTCCGGACCGTTCTGGGGGACGTGGACCCCTTGCTCGTTGGTGTCACCTACGCTCACGAGCACGTCTTATTCAACCCCATTCTGGGTCGAGGAAACGACTTCATCCGTATCGACCACGCGCGAAGCCTCGAAGAGCTCTCCCGATTTCGGTTGGCTGGGGGGTCGGCAATGGTGGACGCCACAGTCGCCGAGTTGGGCCGTGATCCGACTGGGCTGTACGACCTCTCCGAGCAGTCGGGAGTTCATCTCGTGCTGGCCTGTGGTCACACCTCCCAGGAGTGGTGGGACCGCGCCCTAAACCTTCATCTGCGGTCAGAGAAAGAGCTGGTCGAGGAGTTCGTGTCTGAGCTGACCGATGGCATCGGGGCCACGGGTGTTCGCGCCGGGATCATCAAGGTCGGTACGTCGCTGGATGAGGTGACCGACACGGAGGCACGGATCATCAGAGCGGCGGCCGCCGCTCAGCAGGAGACCGGTGCCCCGATTACGACTCACACGACCGCGGGCACGATGGGTGTGGCACAAGCCCGCCTACTAGAAGCAGCCGGTGCCGACCTGAGCAAGGTGTGCATCGGTCACATCGATCGACGTCTCGTGTTCGAAGATCATCTCGAGCTTGCTCGCACCGGAGTCTTTCTTGGATACGACCAGATCTCAAAGGAGAAGTATGTGACCGACGCCGACCGCGCCGCGTTCCTCGAGCGGATGGTGGATGCCGGATTCGGACATCAGGTGCTGTTGGCATGCGACCTGGCTCGGCGCACCGACCTGCAAGCCTGGGGAGGCTCGCCCGGTCTCACTCATCTCATGACCACCTTCGTGGCGGTTCTGCGCGATCGGGGGCTCGGGGCAGAAGTGGGCGGCTTACTCGTCGAAAATCCGCGACGCTTTCTTGCCTGGGCTTGATCGCCGAGGGTGCTACTTGCCGATTGAGGTCCGACCTGGTACCACGCCTGTACGGACGTAATGACAGGATCTGACATGCGCAAGATGTATTTCATCGGGGTGTCGACCGGCGGTTCGAGCATCATGCGTCTCTTCCCGGAGTGGGCGGAGGCTCTCGGTCTGGAGGCGGAGATCGTCGGGATCGACCTGCCGCTAGGTGGCCCCGAGTCCGGTTACCGCGATGCGCTCGAAGCAGTCCTCGCAGACCCTCTGGCCTGGGGAGCCCTGGTTACCACACACAAGGTGTCCATCTTCAGACACTCGTCCGACATGTTCGACACGCTCGATGAGTGGGCCCGACTCTGCGGAGAGATCTCGTGCATCGCCAAGAGAGACGGCACGATCGAGGGTTACGCCAAGGATCCGATCACCTCGTGGAGATCCTTTGTCGAGATCGTGGGTGCCGACTATTTCGCTCGCCACCGCGGAGCAGAGGTCCTCTGTCTCGGCGCTGGAGGATCAGGGGCTGCATTCACCTCACGTCTTCTGACGATCGACGCACCGCCCTCGCGCATCGTCTTGACCAACCGATCCCCCGAGCGGCTGGAGACGGTCCGCGAGATCCACAGCCGAGTTGGGTCAGACATCGAGGTCGACTATCGCCCGGTTACAGATCCAGCTGACACGGATCGGTTGATTATCCGGCTGCCGCCTCGTTCAATCGTCGTCAATGCCACCGGTCTGGGCAAGGATCGTCCCGGGTCCCCGATCACAGATCAGGCGGTCTTTCCCGAAGACGGCATCGTGTGGGACTTCAACTACCGGGGGAGTCTCGAGTTCCTGGACCAAGCGCGCACCCAGGCCTCAACTCGAAACCTCATCATTGAGGATGGCTGGCGCTACTTCCTCCACGGTTGGAGCGAGCACATTGCCGAAGTCTTCGACCTCCAGCTCTCTCGCGCGGAATTCACCGGTCTCGCGGCCATCGCCGAGACCTTGCGAAGGAAGTAGCGGGCGGGTTGCAGAACCTCGTTGACACGCCAGAGAAGTATGTCATAAAGTCATCCTGTCACTACAAGTACCGAGCCCTCACCCGAGCCCCACCATGACCACCCTGCTCCTTCCCCTCACTCATATCGACCGAAGCTCTCCGATCCCCTTCTACTTCCAACTCAAGAAGATCCTCATCCAAGAGATATCCACCGGCCGGTGGGCGCCAGACGAGCAGATCCCGTCCGAACCGGAGATCTGCCAACACTTCCA
>JBOGET010000078.1:0-12503 GCA_050741975.1 Acidimicrobiia bacterium | reverse complement strand
GGCCCCCAGAGCAACATCGACACCGGTCGCCCCGACTCCACGACTCGTCTGAATGCGGCATCGGGCGCCATGAGGGCGGGTTGACCCACCACCTCGTCCAACGACCTGGGACGCATCCTCGTAGCCAGGGGAGCGGCGCGTGCCGTCAGATCGTCCGCCCGAGCCGAGAACAGGTCGCTCATCGACGCCGACGGTACCGGGTGGAGCTCGCTGCCACTTCACCGCAGATGGACAGCCGCCGAACTCTGGGCCATGCACATGACGCTTCTGGGGTGCCGCTGCCGCGTTGGGGCTGTGAGACCCGGGTTCTTTTCTGACAACGGCATGTACGGAGCGAGCTCGACCCTAGGAGCCCAGTCCGGGTATCTCAGGAACTGTCTCCTGGTACAGCCAGGCCTCGAAGAAGTCGGTCAGCTCACGACCACTCACTCATTCCGCGATCTCGACGAGGTCGTTCGTCGTCGCCGAGGAGTGGCGGAAGTCGTTGGCATACTGTTTGAGGATCGCGAGGAACGCAGCATCGCCGACCTCGACTCTGAGGGCATGGAGCGTTGCCCCACATCGCACGTACGTGACGAAGTCGCCAAACTGCTCCGGGCCATCGACACCGCGAGGGGCCGGGTCTGCTCTGGGAGCGTATCGAGCCAGAGACGAGGCAACGTGTCGGCGTAGTCGGAACCGACGTTGGCTTTGATCCACAATGCTTCGGTATGTGTGGCAAAGCCCTCCGATAGTCGTCCTGTGCTTGGACACCGATGAAGTGAACGGCAACAGGAACAGAGCCAGCCCGATTCAGTCCTCGTCGTCCTCGTCGCGCCGAGCCAGAGCCTCCTTGGTGAGGGCGATGCCCAACTCCTCGAGCCGGGCGTCCTCCACCCAGGTCGGGGCACCGGTCATCGGGTCGACACCGCTCTGGGTCTTGGGGAAGGGGATCACCTCACGGATCGAGCTCTCCCCTTGGAGCACCATCACCAGACGGTCGACCCCGAAGGCGAACCCGGCATGCGGCGGGGTCCCATAGCGGAGTGCCTCGAGGAACCAGCCGAACCGACGCTCCGCGGTCTCGGGGTCGATACCGAGGATCTCGAACACCTGTCTTTGCACTCCGGGTTCGTGGATGCGGACCGAGCCCGAGCCCAGCTCGATGCCGTTGAGCACGACGTCGTAGGCCCGGGACAATGCCGTCGTCGGGCTCGCCCGCATCTCGTCGAGGGAGGCCGGCGAGGTGAAAGGGTGGTGGGAGAAGGTTATGGATCCGTCTTCTTCTTCCTCGAAGAGGGGGAAGTCGATCACCCAGAGAAAGGCCAGATCGTCATGACCCGTTGGTCGGAGCAGGTCGTTGCGAAGCGTGCCCAGCACGTCGGCCACCAGCCTCCAGCGGTCGGCGACGATGAGGAGCACATCGCCCGGCTCGGCGGTCAGAGAGGTCTTGATCCCGGTGAGCTCGGTCTCGTCGAGGAACTTGGCCACGGGCGAGCGCAGAGAGCCGTCGTCCTCGACCACCATCCAGACCAGGCCCTTTGCCCCCATCTCCTTGACCCGGTCGGTGAGAGCGTCGGCCCTGGCCCGTGACCACTCCTGGGCTCCGACGTTGATCCCGCGCACGGTCCCCCCGTCCCTCAGGGTCTCCTCGAACACCCTGAAGCCGGTGCCGGGGAAGTGAGGCGAGAGGTCGACGATCTCGGCGCCGATCCTCAGATCGGGCTTGTCGGTCCCGAACCGGTCCATGCACTCCTGCCAGGTGAGACGTGGGAAAGGGTGGGGGATGTCCACCCCTCGCAGCTCCTTGGCCACCGAAACGAGGACGCTCTCGACGGTGTCGAGCACGTCGTCCCTGTCCCAGAAGGATCCTTCCAGGTCGAGCTGGGTGAACTCGAGCTGGCGGTCGGCGCGGAAGTCCTCGTCCCGATAGCAGCGGGCGATCTGAAAGTACCGCTCCACACCGGCGATCATCAGGAGCTGCTTGAAGAGCTGGGGTGATTGGGGAAGCGCATAGAGCTCGCCCGGGCGCAACCGGGACGGGACCAGCATGTCCCGGGCCCCCTCAGGTGTGCTGTTGATCAGGGTCGGGGTCTCGACCTCCATGAAACCCGAGTCGTCGAGGGTCCGCCTGATGGCTGCCGTGGCCCGGGACCGCGCCCTGAGATTGGCCGCCATCCTGGGTCGTCTCAGGTCGAGATAGCGATAGCGGAGCCTGACCCTCTCGTCGATGTCGACCCTGTCGTCGATCATGAAGGGCAGGGTGTCGGCCGGTGACAGGATCTCGAGCCCCTCGACCCCGATCTCGACCATGCCTGTGGGCAGGTCCAGGTTCTCGGTGCCCTCGGGACGAGCCCGCACCGTCCCGGTGACCTCGATGCAGTACTCCATCTTGAGCTCACCCACCTCGATGTGGTGGGATGGATCGGCAACTACCTGGACCACTCCGGATGAATCCCGGACGTCGAGAAAGGCGATGCCACCGTGGTCACGTCGTCGTTGCACCCAGCCGACGACGGTCACCGTCTTCCCGATGTCGGCGGGGCGAAGGTCTCCGGCGGGATGCGTTCTCATCAGAGACGATCCTTCAGCCAGACTGCGACGGCTTCGAGTGGCATCTGCTCCCGCTCCTCGTCGATCCTCACGTCCACCTCGTCTTGTCCTCCGACGAGGACCACCAATGCTCGGGCCCCGGAGCGCCCGGCCGCCCGGAACTGGGCCTTGACCGGTCGACCCTCGGTGTCGAAGTCGACCCGCAAACCGTCTCCCCTCAATGTCGAGGCGGCGGCGAGAGCGTCTCCTGGGGTGGTCTCGGACACGAGATACACGTCTACCTGCGACCCCGGCTCGATCTTCGAGGCGAGGATGATGCGGTCCACCCCCAGGGCGAATCCGACCCCGGGTGCCCGGCGCCCACCGATCGCCTCGGCCAGACCGTCGTAGCGCCCGCCTCCTCCCACTGCGTTCTGGGCGGCTTCGAGATCGGTGGCCAGGTACTCGAAGGCCGTCCTGGTGTAGTAGTCCAGGCCGCGTACCAGTCTGCCGTCTTCCCTGTAAGGAATCCCGAGCCGGGTCAGGGCCGTCTTCACCTCGTCGTAGTGTGCGGCACAAGGCGTGCATAGATGGTCCTTCATGGCGGGTGCGTCGACCAGGACCGGGGCGCAGACCTTGCAATCGAGGACGCGCAGCGGATGGACCTCGATCAACGACACAGAATCCTCACAGAGCTGGGGCCGGCGCTCCTCCAAATAGGTGCGGAGGGCCGCCACGTACCCGGGGCGGCACACATCGTCTCCCAGCGAGTTGAGCACGACCTCCAGACCGGGCACCTCGACCGAGGTGAGAAAGCGATAGCCCAGTTCGATCACCTCGGCGTCGGCCGCCGGGCCCTCGACATCGATGTATTCCACACCTACCTGCCAGAACTGGCGTCGTCGACCCGCCTGGGGCCGCTCATGGCGGAACATGGGCCCGGAGTAAGCCCCCTTCCACGCACCGCTGACCCCCGAGTCGAGGTAGGCCCGGACTACCCCGGCCGTCCCTTCGGGGCGCAGCGTCATCGATCTCCCGCCTCGGTCGGTGAACGTGTACATCTGCTTGGTCACGACTTCCGTGTCGTCACCGACCCCCCTTTCGAACAGCTCCGTCGCCTCGAACAACGGCGTCATGACCAATGGGTAGCCGAACCGCTGTGCCCACACCTCCCACTGCCACAGGACATGGCGCCAGACATGCGATTCGGGCGCGCCGATGTCATCGGTGCCCTTGGGTGGCTGAAAGCTCATGGATTTGCGGCAGGTTAATGGGCTGCCTCTGTTGCCGGCCGACTCCGCCCCGAGGCAACCCTCATGCATCGACAATGCTTTACAGCAGCGGACACCACACACTTCGGGGCGAACAGACTCCGGTCGGCCGGAGCTTCCGCCTCGCCCAGGGTCGCTTGGTCGGAAGTCGGCCGGCAATCAAAGCAGGAAAGGGTTGGTTCTCCGTTCCCGGCCGATGGTCGTCTCCGGGCCGTGGCCGGGGAGGACCCTGGTGTCGTCAGGGAGCACCAGGACCTTTTCCCCCATCGAGGCCATGAGAGCCGGTAGCGACCCGCCGGGGAGATCGGTGCGCCCGATCGATCCGGCGAACAGCTGGTCGCCGGTGAACAGCGTCTCCTCGTCCTCCAGGTAGAAACAGCAGTGTCCCGGGGTGTGGCCCGGGGTGTGACGAACCTCGAAGTCGAGACCGACGACTCTGACCCGGTCGCCATCGGTCAATGTCTCGAACTTCTCCGGGACGTCGTAGACACCGGGCGGTGTCATCCCGAACATCGCCCTCAGCTGCTCCGTCGGATGCAGGGTCAGGAAATCGTCGTCGGGGTGGACGTGGACGGAGGCCCCGGTAGCCAGGGCCAGCTGCCCGCTGCCACCGGTGTGATCGACGTGGCCGTGGGTCAGGAGCACGGCGGCCAGCGACAGGTTGTGTCGGACCAGGACGGCCCCGATGGCGTCCGGTTCGGGGGGTGCGTCGACCACCACGGCAAGCCCCCCGGCCGCTTCGGCCACGACGAAGGCATTGGTCTCGGCCAGCCAGGCCGTGACCTGGACGATGAGCATCAGGAGGCCGGGTCGGTGGCGAGCCTGAAGGCGGAGAACACGCCGTCGACCCCGCGCAGGTCGGCCAGCAGCTTGGGAAGCTGGCTCGGATCGGACAGCTCCACCTCGTAGCGCAGGACCGCCACCCGATCATCGCCGGTATGGGTCGACGAGGCGGTGATGTTCCCCCCGGTGTCGCTGACCACACTCGTCACGTCCCTGAGCAGCCGGGTGCGGTCGAGTGCCTCCACCTGGATCCAGACCACGAATGCCGTCGTGCTCTGAGGGGGCCAAGAGACATCCACAGTCCGCTCCCTGCGCTCGGAAAGAGAAGAGACGTTGGTGCAATCGGCTCGGTGCACCGACACCCCGCGTCCGACCGTCACGTAGCCGACGATCTCGTCTCCGGGCACCGGAGTGCAACACCGGGCGAGATGGATCAGCATGTCGTCCTGGCCCTCCACCACCACCTGCGCCGTCTCCAACGACCGGCGACGTCGGGGCTGGAAGAAGTCGTCGTCGGTCTGGGGGCTGAGGATCCGGGACAAACGGGTCGCAACCGACTCGATCGACACCGTGCCCTCGCCGACGGCCACTTGCAGTGCCTCGACATCCTTCTGCCCCAGCTCGGCGGAGATCGATTCGAGGATCCTCTCCTTCTCGGCCGCCGGGAGAGCAGGCGCCTCACGCTTGAGCAGGGCGTGCACCGCGTCCTTGCCCTCGGACAGGGCCTGATCGCGCCTTTCCTTGGTGAACCACTGCTTGATCTTGGACTTGGCGCGGCCGGTGCGGACGAAGGCCAGCCAGTCGCGGCTGGGCCCGGCCTCCATCGACTTCGAGGTCAGCACCTCGATGATGTCACCGGACTGGAGCCGTGTGGAGAGGGGAACCAACCTCCCGTTGATCTTGGCGCCCACGCAGCGATGGCCGACCTCGGTGTGCACCGAGTAGGCGAAGTCGATCGCCGTGGAGCCGGCAGGAAGCGGCTTCACGTCGCCACCCGGGGTGAGCACGAAGACCTCGTCCTGGTAGAGGTCGAGCTTGAGATTGGCCAGGAACTCCTCGGGATCCTCATCTCCCCCCCAGGAGATGAAGTCCATGCGGGGAAGCTGCCCTGCCTCGCCCTCCTTGTACCGCCAGTGGGCGGCGATCCCTGCCTCGGCCCGTTGATGCATCTCCTCGGTGCGGATCTGGACTTCGAGCGGCTTGCCGTCGGGCCCGATCACGGTGGTGTGGAGCGACTGATAGAGATTGATCTTGGGCATGGCGATGTAGTCCTTGAAGCGCCCGGTCACCGGGACCCAGTGACTGTGGATCAAGCCGAGGGCGGCGTAGCAGTCCCGCATCGTGTTGGTGATGATCCGGATCCCGATCAGATCGTGGATGTCGTCGAAGGGCCGGTTCTGCTCCCGCATCTTGCGATAGATGGAGTACTGGTGCTTGGGGCGGCCCGTCACCTCGGCCTCGATACCGGAATCGGCGAGGATGCCCGAGATCTCCTCCACCATCTTCTCGATGAAAGCTCCCCGTTCCGGTGCCCGCTCGGCGAGCTTGGCCTGGATCTCGGCGTTGGGGCCGGGATAGAGGATGGCGAAGCAGCGGTCCTCGAACTCGTGCTTGATCTCCTGGACCCCGAGCCGGTGTGCCAGCGGGGCATAGACGTCGAGGGTCTCCTGCGCCACCCGGCGCTGCTTCTCGTCGCGCAGGGCATGCACCGTGCGCAGGTTGTGGAGACGGTCGAACAGCTTGATGATCAGGACCCTGACATCCTGGGCCATGGCCACGACCATCTTTCGGATCGTGGCCGCCTGCGCCTGCTCCCGGTTCGAATAGCGAACCCGGTCCAGCTTGGTGACACCGTCGATTAGACGAGCTATCTCGTCACCGAACTGCATGGAGAGATCACTCAGGGTCAGCGAGGTGTCCTCGACCGTGTCGTGGAGCATGGCGGCGGCCAGGGTCGGCTCGTCGAGCCCATACTCGGCCAACATCAGTGCCACCGCCACCGGGTGGGTTATGTAGGGGTCACCCGTCTTCCGCACCTGCCCCTTGTGGGCCGCTGCCGCCACCTCATATGCCCGTCTCAGCAGCTCGACATCGCCCTCGGGGTGATGAGCGGTGAAGGCGACTACGACATCTTCGAATGTCGCCTGACTCTGTTCAGTCGTAGATGACAAGGGCATGAAGGGGTACACCGTCCAGCATCTGTGCGCCGTCGAGGAAGGCGAGCTCGATGAACACCGAGAACCCGACCACGTCGGCACCGATCTTCCTCAGCAACCGTATGGCGGCGGCCGCTGTTCCCCCGGTCGCGATCACGTCGTCGACGAGGAGGACCCGCTCCCCGACACGAGCGGCGTCGGTGTGGATCTCGAGGGCGTCGGTGCCGTATTCGAGGGTGTAGTCCTCTCGCACGGTCTCGTAGGGCAGCTTGCCCGGCTTCCGAATCGGTATGAAGCCCGCCCCCAGACGATCGGCCACGGGTGTGGCGAGAGTGAAGCCGCGGGCTTCGATCCCTGCCACCTTGGTCACCCCGGCATCGCGAAACGGCTCGGCGAGGGCGTCGACCAGGGCGGCGAAGGCGGGGCCGTCGGCCAGGACCGGGGTGATGTCCTTGAAGACCACCCCCGGCTCGGGGAAATCGGGGATGTCACGGATTAGCGATGTGAGCTGTTCCACCCCGAGAAGTCTACGGCCCTATCAGGCCGATTCCGTTTCAGTCTTGTCGGGGCCCACCCGTGAGCCGATGGCGCGACGGGTGACCCTGATCTTCCCCTCTTCGACCCTGAGCACCACGCTGTCGTCGTCGACGGAAACCACCGTCCCGTGGATGCCCCCGATGGTGCGCACCTCCTCCCCCGGGCTGAGGGACTCGGACAGGGCCCGCTGGTTCTTGGCTCGCTGGCGTTGCGGTCTGATGATGAACAACCAGAAGACGGCAACCATCAGCCCGAGGAAGAGAAGCGAGGGCAGCGGGCTCGCAGCCTCCTGAGCTAGGACGACGTGGGTCACTGGATCCTCCCGATCGGGTGAGTCGGAACGCGGGAGGTTAGGCGGTGCGAATGGTCTACTGCGAACCTCCGGAGCGGGTCCCTTCGAACCCGGCGACGAAGACCTCGAACACCCCCCTTTCGATGGCCTCACGGGCCTCCGCCACCAGATCCAGCGTGTATCTCAGGTTGTGGAGGGTGAGCAGGCGATAGGCGGAGAGCTCCTTCATCCGGACCAGATGTCTCAGGTATGCCCTGCTGTGGGTGCGGCAGGTGTGGCAGGGACATTTCTCGTCGATGGGGCGGTCATCGGCCTCGAAGCCGGCGTTGCGCAGGTTGAAGTTGCCGGAGCGGGTCAGCACCTTGCCGTGGCGGGCGAGTCGGGTGGGGAGGACGCAGTCGAATATGTCGGCCCCACGGGCAATGGCATCGAGCAGGCCTCGGCTGTCACCGAGACCCATGACATAACGAGGCCTCCCCCCCGGCAACTCGGCGAACCCGGCCTCCAAGGCCAGATTCCGCTCCTCGACACTCTCACCGACCGAGAGCCCCCCGATCCCGAACCCCGCGAACCCCATAGCGGCGGTCTGTGCCGCGCTCTTGCCCCTGAGATCGGGGTCGACACCGCCCTGGACGATCCCGAAAATCGCCTGATCCGAACGGGTGTGCGCTCGCATACAACGCTCGGCCCAGCGCAGCGTTCGCTCCATCTCCGCCTCGACCACCTCCCTGGGAGCGGGGAGGCCGACGCAGACGTCGAGCGCCATCGCGATGTCAGGCCCCAACTCCTCCTGGGCCCTCACCGCGTCCTCCGGGGTCAGATTCACCGGCGACCCGTCGTACACCGAGCGGAACCACGCTCCCTGCTCGTCGATCTCGGGTTCGAGGGAGAAGATCTGAAAGCCTCCCGAGTCGGTGAGCATGGGCCCGTCCCAGGCCATGAACCGGTGGAGCCCGCCAAGGGTGGCGATCAGCGACGAGCCGGGACGCAGCATGAGGTGATAGGTGTTGGCGAGCAGGATTTCGGCGCCGACTCCTTTCAGGTCGGCGCTGTCCACCGCCCTGACCGCGGCCCTTGTGCCCACCGGCATGAAGGCCGGGGTCCGAATCGTGCCGTGAGGGGTTTCGAGCCGGCCGGATCGGGCTGTCCCGTCCCGGGCCTCTATCGACCAGGTCACTGCGGTCATCGCCTGATTATGGGCGCTCTCGCTCGGCATACATGGCGTCGCCGAAGGAGAGGAACCTGTACCCACGGTCGAGAGCTGTCTGGTAGGCATCTCGCCACCGCTCCCCCATGAACGCCGCCACCAGTACCACCAGGGTCGACCCCGGCACGTGGAAGTTGGTCACCAGCGCATCGACCACCTGGAAGGTGTCCCCGGGCTTGAGGAAGAGCTCGGTATCAACCTCCCCGGTCTCGACCCACCCATCCTCGGCGCCAAACGTCTCCAGCGTGCGCACCACGGTGGTGCCGATGGCGACCACCCTTCCCCGAGAAGCCCGTGTGTTGGCCACCGCCGCCGCGGTCGAGACGGGAATCGAGCACCGCTCCGAGTGCATGCGATGGTCCTGGACCTTCTCGGTTGCGATGGGGCGGAATGTGTCGACCCCGACATGGAGGTCCACGGTTGCGATCTCGATCCCACGGTGCTCCAGCCCGGTCACCACCTCTGGTGTGAAGTGGAGCCCGGCTGTAGGTGCGGCGGCGGAGCCGGGGCTCCGGGCGAACATCGTCTGATAACGGGAATCACTGCCCAACGTGCCTTTGAAGTAGGGAGGCAGCGGTATCTCCCCGGCGGCGGCGATGGCGGCTTCCACGTCAGGCGCCCTCAAGTCGACCACGATCAAGCCGTCTCTCGGTCCTTCCACGATCTGGGCGTCGAGCCCGTCGAACCTGATCCCGATTCCCGATCGCAGTCGTCGCGAGGGCCGGGCCAGCGCTTCCCACAACCCATCTCTCCGGGCGTTCAGGATCAAGAGCTCCACCATTCCGCCGGTGTCCTGTCGGGTGCCGAGGAGACGGGCCGCACGGACCCTGGTCTCGTTGACCACGACCAGGTCGTGGGGCCGGAGCAGTGAGGGCAGGTCGAGGAAACGATGATCTGACAGGTCGCGGGTGTCGAGGAGACGGGAGTCGTGCCGGGGCTCGATTGCCTCCTGGGCTATGGCCGTATCCGGTAGTGGGTACTTGAATTCCTCGACCCGCATCGCTGGACGAGGCTAGAGCAAGGTTCCCTGTGGATCGGAAGGAGCCTCCTGGCCGAGGTGGGCGTAGGCGCGGGCGGTGGCCATCCGGCCTCGAGGGGTGCGTTTGATCAGGCCGGATTGGAGGAGAAATGGCTCGTAGGCATCCTCCACGGTCTCCGGCTCCTCACCGACGGCTATGGCCAGCGTGGAGAGCCCCACGGGCCCACCGCCGAATCTGTCGACGATCGACTCCAGGATGGCTCGGTCGACCTTGTCGAGACCGAGGTCGTCGACCTCGAAGACACGAAGCGCCTCGTCGGCGACATCGGGGTCGATGACACCGGAGGCGCGGGCAACGGCGTAGTCCCGAACCCGGGCCAGGAGACGGTTGGCGATGCGTGGGGTCGAGCGACTGCGATGGGCGATGATCCCGGCGGCGTCGTCGGTGATCTCGACACCGATAATCCCCGCCGAGCGGCGGATGATGACAGCGAGGTGGTCGGGCTGGTAATAGTCGAGTTTCTCCTCGATCCCGAACCGGTCCCGCAGCGGGGCGGTCACGGTGCCCTTGCGGGTGGTGGCCCCGACCAGCGTGAACCGGGGCAGGTCGAGCCGGATCGACTGGGCCGTAGGCCCCTTGCCGAGAACTATGTCGAGCTGGAAGTCCTCCATCGCCGGATAGAGCACCTCCTCGACGGCGCGGGGAAGACGATGGATCTCGTCGATGAAGAAGACATCCCCCACGTCCAGGTTGGAGAGGATGGCGGCCAGGTCGCCGGGACGGTCCAGGGCAGGACCGGAGGTGACCCGCATCTTGACGTCGAGCTCATGGGCGATCACCCCGGCCAGCGTGGTCTTGCCCAGACCGGGCGGGCCCGAGAAGAGAACATGATCGAGGGGCCGGCTCTCTTTCCGCGCCGCCTCGAGCGAGATCCTGAGACGCTCCCGCACTTGGTCCTGGCCGACGAACTCGTCGAGCCGCTTCGGTCGGAGCGTGATCTCGTCGTCCGTCTCGATCGTCGGGTTGAGCAAGGAGTCTTCCCGCATCGCTATCTCCTGCCCAGTGCCTTTAGGGCGGTCTTGATCTGGGTCTCGATGCTCGACTCGGGGTCGAGCTCGCTCATCACCCCGTTTATCTCCTCGGTGGTGTAACCGAGACCCTCCAGAGCCTGACGCACCGTGATGGTGCCGGTCGAACCCACTACCTCGACGTCGATCCCGGCCAGCTTTGGCGCCAGCTCGAGCACGATCTTCTGTGCTCCTCTCTTGCCCACACCGGGCACCACAGTGAGTGCGTCTGCATCCTCGGTGGCGATGGAGCGGACGATCTCCTCGTGACTCATGGTCCCGGAGATGGCCATGGCCAGTTTGGGCCCGACGCCTCCGGCACCGAGGAGCACCCGGAACAGGTCGCGATCCGGCTCCGAGCCGAACCCGTAGAGACTCATCTCGTCCTCCCGGACATGGGTGTGGGTGTGGACCACGACCTCCTCACCCACACCGGGAAGGGCGGCGAGACCGCGCGGGGTCATGGTGACCTCGTAGCCGACTCCCCCGACCTCGATGCAGGCGACGTCACCACGCCGGGAGACGAGAAAACCGCGCAGACGACCGATCATCGGCTCATCTCGAGAGGTGCGGCCCGGAGATGACAAAGGGCGATGGCGAGGGCGTCGGCCGCATCCGCCGGCTTCGGGGGCTCGGCCAGTCGAAGGAGACGGGCGACCATCTGCTGAATCTGGGTCTTCGACGCCGCCCCGTCACCGGTGATGGCCGACTTGACCGCCGTCGGTGCGTACTCCGAGACCTTCAGCCCGGCGTGGGCGGCAGCGAGGAGAGCCACTCCCGATGCCCGGCCCACGGAAATCGCGGTCTGCAGGTTCTGGTTGGTGAAGATGCTCTCCACGGCGACCACGTCCGGTCTGGCGTCTTCAATCACCTGGGTGAGACCGGCGAACAATTCGGCCAGGCGGCCGGCCATCGATGCTTTCGGGTCGGTTCGGATCACACCGGCCAGGACCGCGGTAGGCGGGTGCCCGCTCTCCACCACCCCATATCCGGTTGCGGACAAACCGGGATCGATTCCCAGGACGAACATATGTTTGGTGAGGTTAGGCATACTCGGTCGAGTTGTGGTCGATTTCCGGAGGCGGGGGCGGCTGCCCCGAGGTTCGTTGTCCGACCAGTTGGCGGAGTCGGGGCGTCTTCTACCGACCGTCCGTGTTCGTGGAGGAACCGGTGGTGATAGCCGCAAAAGAGGATGAGACTGCACAGGTCGGTGGGACCACCGTCGGCCCAATGTTTCTTGTGATGGGCATGGACCCAGCCTTTGCGGCCGCATCCGGGGAAGACACATCGTTCATCCCGGTACCAGAGTTGACGACGTAACCAGCCGGGGATGAGCCGGGATCGTCGTCCCACCCCAAGCGCTCTCATGTGGTCATAGATGGTGGATTCGACGAGACCGTCACAGGAGAGACGTCGAGCGGTCTCACTGGCGATCACCGGACCCGCCTCCAGTTCGGCACCCCGGAAGTGAACTACGGAACAACAGCTCGGACTCATCCAGATTCCACTGCAAACCGAGATGACGCCGCTCCCACACCGTCCGCTCCTCCCCAGTCGACGGCGGGTTGGCTGTTCGGGCCGTCCGATCCAGGGCGGCAGTCGACAATCCCAGACACTCCTCGATCAGAGCAGCCTCGGTATCCGGGGTGGCCATCCTGGAGATGGCATCCACCTGGTCCAGGGATAAGTCACCGGCCGC
>JBOGET010000077.1:0-70243 GCA_050741975.1 Acidimicrobiia bacterium | reverse complement strand
CGACCGTCATCGAGTACACCCATCGCGTCGTCAGTGGAGTCGCCCTGGTCCTGGTGGCGGTCCTCGTCGTCTGGGTGTGGCGTCGGGTGCCGGCCGGCGAGCCGGCCCGGACCGGCGCCGTCCTCTCCCTGGCCTCGATCGTCGGCGAGGCCCTGATCGGGGCCATGATCGTGCTCGCCGAATGGGTGGCCGACGACGCCTCGCCGGCTCGGGTGATCGCGGTCCCGCTTCATCTGGTCAACACGCTGTTCCTCCTGGCGGCGTTGACCTTGACCGCCTTCTGGCTGTCGGGAGGCCGGTCCCTCGCTCCGCGATCTCAGCCGGTGGTGTGGCGGTGGGTGCTGCTCGGGGGCGTGGCGATCGTGCTGCTCGCCGCCACCGGTGCCGTGACCGCCCTGGCCGATACCCTGTTCCCCAAGGACGGATCGAGTCCCGTCGACACCGATGAGGCGCATTTCCTCACCGACCTCCGTCTGATCCATCCCATCCTGGCGGTGGTGGCCGCCTCCATCGGGTGGTGGGCCTCGGGGCGGGTCGAGGGGCCGAGATCGACGGCAGCCAAGGCACTGCCCCTCCTCGTCGGGCTCATGCTCCTCACCGGTGCCCTCAACATCGCACTCGGGGTCCCGGTCTGGATGCAACTCCTCCACCTCCTCCTCGCCGACACACTCTGGATCGCCTACGTCCTGGCCTCGGCCCAGGCCCTACAGCTTCCGGTCGGGGTCGGTCAGCGTGCCTGAACCGGCTTCCTAATGCAGGGCGTCACGTATATGTGACGCGGTGCATTCGGAATGGTCATGTAGCTTCCAGGCGTGTTCGACGAGCTGGCCAATGGGGTGTTCAGGAGACGCTACGAATCGTTGGATCTCAACATCGGCGTAGTGGTCGGCGACCAGGGAGTCATCGTCGTCGACACCCGTGCCTCGCATGTCGAGGCCGACGAACTGCGGGACGAGCTCCGAGCCCTCACCCCACTGCCGGTGCGATGGGTGATCGACACCCACTGGCATTGGGACCACACCTTCGGCAATGCCCGATTTCCGGAGGCAGAGACCTGGGGTCACGAGCTGTGCAGAGAAGCGATCGTGGAGAGGGGGGAGTCGATGAAGGAGGACGCGTCGGCCTGGGTTCCTGAGCAACGGGCCGAGTTCGAGGCGGTCGAGATCACCCCGCCGACCAAGGTGTTCACCGACATCGCCCAGATCGACCTGGGCTCGAAATTGGTGTCGCTGAGCCATCACGGTCTAGGCCACACCGACGCCGACATAGTGGTGTCGGTGGGCGAGGTGCGATTCATGGGGGACCTGATCGAGAATGGAGCGCCGCCGGTATTCGACGATGGATACCCGATGACCTGGCCCCGTACCCTCAGGTCGGCGCTCGGCTTCGGGTCATCGCTGCTCGTCCCCGGGCACGGCGACACCATGGACCGGGACGCCGCCCTCACCCAGCTCGAGGACCTGGAGGCGGTCGCCACCCTGGCCCGTCGCTGCGTCGACGAGGGCCTGGCAGTCCCCGATGCCGCCCGGCTCGGTCCCTATCCCGAAGAGGTCATGACGTCGGCCCTGAACCGTGCGCTGGATGTCCGGCTCTAGCGAGCGAGCCGGGCCTTTCCTTATGCAGGGCGTCACATATGCGTGACGCCCTGCATTAGGAACGCGATTCGAGCTGGCCGGCCAGCAGCACCGGGTCCTCCGTGGGCAGGTCGCAGACGTGGCCCCGGCATAGATAGGCCAGGGTGTGGCCCGGTTTCGCCCGCGCCTCGAGGAGGGGGATCGGCTCGTCTCCGGCCGGAGAGGGGGCGAGGACCACAGCAGGGCGGTATCGGTCCCAATAGACACGGGCAAGATCGGCCCAATCGGGACCGACGATGGCCAGCTCCCTTCCGGTGAGATAGGAGTGGAGGACAGCGAGATGATGGCCCACCATCGACGGGTAGCGCTCCATGAGCAGCCCCGCACCCTTCAGGGTGGAGGCGGCGAGTTCCCGCAGCCTGAAGTCGCCGGTGTAGGCGGAAAGGGTGAGCAAGGCCTCGGCGGCGAGGCCGTTGCCTGAGGGAGAAGGGTTGTCGGCCAGGTCCTTGGGCCGTTTGATCAGCCCCCCTCCGTCTGCCGCGGTGTCGAAGAACCCACCCTCGGGGTCGGCGAACCGGTGCGGAATGCCGGTGGTCAGGGTCTCTGCCGTCTCGTACCAGGCGTACTCACCGGTGGCGGCGTACAGGGCGAACAGACCCTGGGCCACAGAGGCGTGGTCCTCGAGGAAGGCGGCTACCCCCGCCCGCCCCTCGCGCCACGAGCGGCGGAGCACACCGTCGACCACCATGTGATCGAGTATGAACCGGGCAGTCTCCCGGGCCGCCTCGAGATACCCGGCATCATCCAGGACGGCGCCGGCCTCGGCCAGGGCCCTGATCGCCAGACCGTTCCACGATGCCACCACCTTGTCGTCGAGACCGGGTCTGACCCTGCCGGTCCGATGCTCGAGGAGACGTGACCGGATCGACTCGAGCCGGTCGGTCCAAGGGTCGGTCGTGCGGCGGTACAGGATGTTGGACTCTTCGAAATTGCCATGGGGCGTCGCCCCGAAGAAACGGGCCGCCTCCGCCCCGTCCTCCGGTCCCAATACCTCGTCCAGCTCATCGGTCGTCCAAACGTAGAACCTGCCCTCCACCCCCTCCGAGTCGGCATCCTCCGCCGAGAAGAAGCCGCCCGCGGGATGTCGAAGGTCGGTCAACAGGTAGCGGATCGTGGAGCGTGCCACCTCCACGAAGTACGGCTCGTCGAGCTCGATCCCGGCCCAGAGATAGAGACGGGCCAGTTGGGCGTTGTCGTAGAGCATCTTCTCGAAATGGGGCACCAGCCACTGGGCGTCGACCGAGTAGCGGGCGAAGCCACCGCCGAGCTGGTCGTGGATGCCGCCGTGTGCCATCTCGAAGAGGGTCACCTTCAACATGTGGGCGGCGTTGGTGGCCCAGCTCTCCCGATGCACTCGAAGCAGCAACTCGAGCACCGGCTGCTGGGGGAACTTGGGGGCGCTCCCGAACCCGCCGTTGACCGGGTCGAAGCTCGCGGTCAGCGACTCGTAGGCTCGTTCCAGGACCTCGACCCCGGGTAGATCGTCGGATCGGGGGATGGTCCGGCTGATTGCCTCGGTGAGTCGCTCGGACTGGCCCAGGACCTCGTCGCGCCTCGTCTGCCAGGCGTCGGACACCGCCCGCATCACGGTGCGGAACGAGGGCATGCCATGATGCTCCGCGTTGGGGAAGTAGGTCCCGGCATAGAAGGGATGGCCGTCGGGGGTCAGCCACACCGTCATCGGCCAGCCACCTTGCCCGGTCATCGCCTGGACGGCCTCCATGTAGATGCTGTCGACATCGGGCCGCTCCTCCCGGTCGACCTTGACGTTGACGTAGAGACGGTTCATCTCCGCCGCCGTCTCCGGGTCCTCGAACGACTCGTGGGCCATGACGTGACACCAGTGACAGGCGGCGTAGCCCACGCTCAGCAGCACGGGGACGTCCCGGGCCCGGGCCTCGGCGAAGGCCTCGTCTCCCCATTCCTGCCACTCCACCGGGTTGTCCTTGTGCTGGAGGAGATAGGGAGACGTGGCTTCGGCGAGACGATTGGGCATCGTTCCGAACGTAGTCCATCAGGCTCCATAAATGGTTTCTCGTCCCGACCCTTGAACCCGATGGTGAAAGACCCCCATGTGCACCGAGATGGCGACGCCCCGACCCCGTTCACGCCTGAGGAGATACGGGAAGGCTGCCCAGTCGGCCGGCTGATTCGGCTCCGGGTGGACAAACCCACCGGCGAGACGATGATCAGGGTGATCCGGTTCGTCGAGGTCGACGAGGAGAAGGCGATCCAGGAGGCACGGAGCTACGAGCCGGGTGGCTCCACGACGAGCCGACGAAGACGTCGCCAACTTGGGTCGAGCTCCAGTCACACGCCTCTTTCCCCCCCGAGAAGACGAGCATCGATCGGGAGATGCGGGACACCCCGCTCGGATATCTCGAGTGTCTGCGCTACGCCGTGGTCGAGGGGAGCACCACCGACATCTACTGGTTCGCCCTCTCCTTGCCCGGGATGCCGGTCAGGGTCGAGACCTATGACGACGGGGCATTGCTCTACCTGATGGAGATGATCGAGAACATCATGCCGGCTCCGACTCCGGCCCTGCAGGATTAGGGTCGCTGGACCTCGACGCCATGGAGGGCAAATGACCGATCGGGACATCCAGGCGCTCTACCTCTCGGCCGAGCAACGCTGGATGCAGGGCTGGCTCGCCGGCCCCACCCTCGAAGGCAACCCACTGCGACGTGGCGACTCGGCCCCCGATGTCGAGGTGCTCGACGAGGAGGGGACCCGCGTGTCGCTGGCCTCGGTGTGGGGCGAGCGGCCGGGTCTGGTCCTTCTCTGGCGGCACCTGGGGTGCGGCTGCGGTCTGGAGCGGGCGGAGCGGCTGAAAGAGGAGTACCAGGGGTATGTCGACTCCGGTCTCAATGTGGTCATCGTCGCCCCGGGAGACACCGAACGGGTGGCAAGGTACAAGGAGCGATATGACATCCCGGCCCGGATGCTGACTGACCCCGGGTACGAGGCTCACAAGGCGTTCGGTCTGGGTCATTGGTCGCTGGAGCAGGCCCTCTACGACGCACCGGACGAGTACTGCGACCTCGAAGAGGACACCGGGCGCCAGTTCCAGGAGGATCGCCGGTCCCAGGGCCGGCCTCTGGTCGATGACCCCTGGATGCAGTCCGGCGAGTTCGTGGTGGCCCCGGACGGGATGATCCGCGTCGCCTATCTGTACAACTACTGCGCCGACTATCCAGACCCGAGGATCTTCGCCACCGCCGGCCGGCTCCTCCGCTAGGGACTGAGGTCATGCGGACGCTCATGCTGATGCGTCACGCCAAGTCGGATTGGGCGGCCGACTACGAATCGGATCACGAACGTCCACTCAACGACCGTGGGGTGAGGAGTGCCAGGGTGATGGGCAAGGTGCTCGCCTCCGAAGAGCTGATTCCCCCTGTCGCGATCAGCTCCACCGCCCTTCGGGCAAGGACCACCCTCGAACTGGCGATCGAGGCCGGGGAGTGGGACACCGAGTTGCGTCTCGACCGGGCGTTGTACGAGTCCGGGCCACAGGGGGTGCTGGCTGTCGGTGCCTCGGCTCCCGATGTGAGACGGCTCATGTTGGTCGGCCATCAGCCCACCTGGTCGATGCTGGTGGCGAGGCTGACCGGGGAACGGGTCGACCTGAAGACGGCCACGGTTGCGGTGATCGAGCTCGAGCTCGACAGCTGGGATGCTCTGCCCGAGGCCGCCGGCTCCCTGTCCCGGATCCTCACCCCCCGGTCATTCAACCGCAGGCTTTGAAGGTCGATGCCTATCCGGCGGAGTCGGTCTCCGCCATCCGCGCCCTCACCAGCTTCTCGACCAGCGCGGCCGGCAGTGGCCGATCGGCGCTGAAACGAACCGTCCCCTTGGCGGTGTCGTACCCCCCGAGCTCGTTCTGGTAGGACTCAATGACGGCAGGGCTCTGCACATAGAAGGAGCAGTGGTTCTTGCCGGCACCGTATGACACCAGCGGCCGGTTCTTGTAGTAGAAGGCCGGAACTCCGTAGCCAATCCTTTCGGTCGCCCCGGGTGCGGCGGCCCGGATCACCTCGCGTAGCTGTTGGAGTGCGTCACGCACTTGCTCGGGCAGGATGGCAAGGAGGTCGTCCACCTCCTTCTCGGATGTCGTCATGTCGGCTCTCCTTTGGTCGGCGGATGGAACAAGGTGGTGTCAGATGTGGTTGTTGCTACTACAAGCGTGCCGTGAACCGCCGCCGACTGAGGAACCAACTCCGCCGTCACGGTACAATGGAAACCATCCCAGGTGCCCGGAACGTCAAACGAACTGTGCAAAAGAGGGGGGTTCACAAAAACCTTCCCATGTGTCATAGTTGGACGTCCCGGGATTCACATATTCCTGCCCGACGGGGCTCAGGAGGACTTGATCTAGATGCCTGCCGCTGAAGCGCGTACTGAGAAGACCGAAAAGCCACGTATCCGGCTCCATTCGAAGCTGACGGACGAGCGCGGCCGTCTCACCACCGACCTGGTCTCCCAGTACCTGACGGCCATCGGCGAGTACGACCTCCTTACCGCCGAGCAGGAGGTGGAGCTGGCACAGAAGATCGAGGCCGGCGAGGAGGCGGCGGAGAAACTGGAGAATGGCGAGTACAACGGCAAACGTGAGGAGATGGAGCTGCGCCGTCTGGCCCGTCGTGGGGCCCAGGCCAAAGACGACTTCCTCACCGCCAACCTGCGGCTCGTCGTGGCCAACGCCCGCCGCTATGCAAACACCTCGGGCATCGACTTCCTCGACCTGATCCAGGAGGGCAACCTCGGCCTCATCCGGGCCGTCGAGAAGTTCGACTGGCGCAAGGGCTTCAAGTTCTCCACATATGCCACCTGGTGGATAAGACAGGCCATCACCAGGGCGATCGCCGACAAGTCCCGCACCGTGCGTATCCCGGTCCATCTCCATGACACCTTGGCCGCGGTCCGGGCCGCCCAGGCCTCGCTGAAGGCCGAGCTCGGCCGTGACCCCCGGCCCGAGGAGATAGCCGACGAGGCCGGTGTAACCGCGGACAAGGTGGAACTGGCCCTGAGCGTGGCCGACACCGTCTCCCTCGAGCAGCCGATAGGAGAGGACGGCGCACAGCTCGGGGACTTCATCGAGGACGAGGACGCCGCCGACCCGGTGCAGATGACCGAGGAGATGGACGTGGCCAACTCTCTTCGGGTCTCCATCGAGCGTCTCCCCGAACGAGAGGGGAGGATCCTCGCCCTTCGTTACGGGTTCTACGACGGTGTCCCCCGCACCCTCGAGGAGATCGGAGACGAGTTCAATCTCACCAGAGAGAGGATTCGCCAGCTCGAGAAGCTGGCGCTGTGCCGTCTCCGCCACCCCTCGTTCGGGATTCGGGAAGCAGACCTCGTCTGATTCAAACCCCTCCTTGAATCGAAGAAAGACCCGCCTGCCCGGCGGGTCTTTCTTCTGCTCATGAGGTGGTCATCTAACGTGTCTTCCGATGAGACTGGGTGATCTCGTGGGGAATGCCCCGCACGTCTGTGGCCCGGACACGACCGTGCTCGAAGCGGCGGTGGCGATGGAGGGCTCGGATCACGGTTCGCTGGCTGTGGTGGAAGGACGGGAGCTAGTGGGGCTCGTCACCGAGCGTGACATTCGCCGCTCTGTCGCCGAGGGGATCGATCTCGACACCCGGGTGGCGGCGATCATGAGCGGCGACCCCGACACTTTTGACCCCGATCTGGACGTGTGGGACGCGGCGGCGTGGATCGCCGAGTCCGGCTACCGCCATCTCCCGGTCATCGACGATGAAGGGTCCCTCCTCGGCGTCGTCTCGATCCGTGACCTGCTCAAGGCTCTGGTCGACACCGTCTGACCCTCCCTGATGGGGACCGCCAGGTCCGCATTTGACCCTGAGCGTCCCAATCACGGATTGGTCGGGACCCACACCAGCCTCAGCTGAGCCATCCTGATGTCGGTCTTCTCCAGGGGGATCTGATCTCCTCGATCTGCTCGGCGTTGGCGGCATATTCGTCGGTGATGGCGGCGATCTTCCGGCTAGCTCCTGTTCCAGGTCCTCGAGCTCCAGACGTTCGTCCTCTACGTTCTGGCCGGCGGTCTCGACCCGGCTCCGCGCCTCCGGCTGGCAGCCCGGCGGCGGGCGGCCTGTCCCAGAGGGTTGGATCGCTTCCTGCCCCCGAGCATGGCGCCGATCAGGTCACCGGCCCCGGAGAGAAGTCTTGACGTCGACCGTCCCCGTGGCGCTCTCCATCCCCTCCAGGATTCGCCTCTTGTCGTTCTCGGTCTGAAGACGCCCCTCCATCCAGGTCCCGGCGTTGGACATCACCTTGTAATCGAGGTCGACCGGGTTCTGGGTGGACAGGATTATCAGGCATGGAATCTCGTGAGCAGGGCTTCTTCCAGGATGGTGATGCCGAGCCCGGTCTTGCCCGAGCCGGTCATGCCCACGATCCCCCCGTGGGTGGTGAGATCGGCCCCGTCGTAGATGACAGGCTTGCCGTTCTCGCCCGTCTCGTGCCCGATGAAGAAGGAGCCATTCTCGGTTTCCATGGCCCGAATATACGAGACCAGCGTTCTGGGCCATGGCCTCGCACCGGCGAGACTGGCTGGAAACGAGAACGGGGAAGGAGATCAGACCTCGGGTGGCGGGATGTAGTGGCCGGTGGTGAACTTTCCGCCGTCGATCTCGACTTTCCAGATCGAGCCCTTGGAGCAGTAGAAACGTGAGCTCAGGCTGAGCCCCACCCACATCATCCGGTTTATCAGGGCAGGGATCACGTCGCCATGCGAGCAGATCACCGAATTGGTGCCGACCAGATCGTCGATGAGGGCATAGGCCCCGTCGATGTCCGGCTCCTCGGCCAGCAGATCCGAGGTCTCGATCCGGGCCTTGGTCAGCTTGGCCAGTGGTTCGACCGTCTGCACACACCGGTCATAAGGGCTGGAGAGGATGCGCTCGATCCCGGCCTCGGCCAGTGACCGGGTGATGGCCTCGGACTGTCGACGGCCCTTCTTGGTGAGCGATCGCGTCTCGTCCCGGCCCTTCCATGTCGACCGGTCGCCGGCAGTGGCGTGCCGGAGGAGGTACAGGGTGCCGCTCTGGGCCAGTGTCTTCAGGTCGGTGTCTCCGACCAGGTCCCGATCCTGGTCGTAGCTGAGTTGTTTCGACGCCCGGCGTCGCGACAGCCACTTGATCTCGTCGATCTCCGAATTCTTCTCGAACCCGGGGCTGTCGGGAAGTGGCTTCATCGCGAACCAGTTCACCTCCTTGACCCCACCTCGAACCCGATATCTGGTGGTCCCCAACGGGGCAACGATCCGGCAGTGATATCCGGTCTCCTCGAGCACTTCGCGCACCGCGGTCTCCTCCGGGGTCTCACCGGAGTCGGCCTTGCCCTTGGGCAGGGACCAGTCGTCGTATTGCGGGCGATGGCCGACCAGGACCCGGAGGTTGCCCTTACGCGTCTTGCGGTAGACGACACCCCCGGCGGCTCGGATGAGTCGTGTCACGGCGGGGACTTTAGATCGCGGCCCCTCTACCCCCCCAAGCGTTCCCGCAGCATCATCCGGTCGTCTTCGGTGTCGGTGACACCGGTGAGATCGATCGTCACCGACCCGCAGGCGACACATACTCGGCGGATGATCCCGCCGCCGACCTGCTGGCCCACCCCGAAGCGGTGACGTCCCCGGCGGCACGAGAACTTCCGGTGAAAGAGCGAGGTCTCCTCGGGGCGCACGTGACTCATGGGCACAGTCGAGGATAAGGCCCTGTGTCGACACCGAGGAAGGGCTCTTGGTTTTCGCCTGTTAGCACTAGTCACCGGGGCCCAGGATCCAGTCGACGCCCTCATCGACCGTGTCCACCCACACCAGATCGTCCTCGAAGGCACCGGCCATGTCGACGAGCGCCCGGGCCAGAGCCTTCCAGCCCGGGCCCACTGCCACGCTCACCCGTGGTGTGGCCCCACCCTGTCGCAGGATGTGGTTGGTGTTCCAGGAGATGAGGAGCTCGGCGGCGGTCCCGATCGAACCCGGCAGGGCCAGGGTGGCGTCCGATCTCTGCATCATGATGTCGATCCGGTTGGCCAGGCTGGATGCCTCGATCACCTCATGGACGTACGGATTCGGGGTGGACCGGTTCGGGAACAGGACCGGGGCGGTGACGCCGATCACATGGCCACCGGCCTCGGCCGCGCCGCTGGATACCGCTTCCATCGTCCCTCCGTACCCGCCGGTGATGACGGTGAACCCGGCGCCGGCGATGCGCGCCCCGGCCCGGTGGGCCTCCTCCCACTCCGTCGAGCCCGGCTCCGTCTGCGACGAGCCGAACACCGCGACACCCGCCTCCCGGTTCAACCTTCCAGCGCCTCCCTGATCCCGGCGACCACCCGTGCTGCGTCGATCAGGGCATGAGTCTCGATCGCGAACTGGGGCCAGGGGATGTCGAAGCCGGTGACCCGTACGATGGGGCCCTGGAGGTCGTACATGGCTTTTTCTGCCACAACGGCCGCCACCTCGGCGGCCACACCGGCCGAGCCCTGAGGCTCTTGGACCAGGAGGAGCCTGCCCGTCTTCCTCACCGAGTCGAGGACGGTCTCCCGGTCCCAGGGAAAGAGGGTGCGAAGATCGATCACCTCCACCGACTCGTCGACCCCCTCGGCGGCTTCGAGAGCGACGGGGACCATCCCGCCGTAGGTGACCAGGGTGAGATCGCTCCCCACCCGTCTCACCCGGGCCCGTCCGATGGGAAGGGTGTAATGGTCGACAGGGACTTCATCGCGGACGGCCCGGTACAGGACCTTGGGCTCGAGGAAGATCACCGGGTCGTGGCCGGTGAGGGCGGCGGCGAGCAGG
This sequence comes from Acidimicrobiia bacterium, assembly GCA_050741975.1. Taxonomy (GTDB): domain Bacteria; phylum Actinomycetota; class Acidimicrobiia; order Spongiisociales; family ZC4RG35; genus JARDZU01. The sequence goes on along the minus strand of JBOGET010000077.1, from coordinate 59,782 downwards.
CCCTTGGCCTCGATCGGTGTCGAAGGACAGACCACGACCAGTCCCGGGGCATGGACGAAATAGGCCTCCGGCGAGTCGCAATGATGCTCATGGGCCCCGATCCCGGCACCGTTGGGAAAACGGACCACCACCGGGACCTCGGACTTGCCCCGACTACGGAAGCGGAAGCGCCCCAAGTGGCTGACGATCTGATCGAAGGCGGGGTAGACGAATCCGTCGAACTGGATCTCGGCGACGGGCCGGGCCCCGGCCAGGGCCATTCCCACCGCGGTGCCGACGATGCCGGACTCGTTGAGGGGGGTGTCGATCACCCTCGCTTCGCCGTAGCTCGCCTGGAGGCCCTCGGTCACCCGGAAGACACCACCGCTGAGCCCGACGTCCTCCCCGAGGACGATCACGCTCGGATCACGCTTCATCGCCTGGTCCAGGGCAGCAGTGATCGCCTCGGCCATCGTCATCGATTGCGTTGGGCCGTCGGGGAGCGAATCGTGCCCGACCACCCACATCTCGTCGAGGTCGAATCGGGTCGTCTCCTCGCCGTGCGAGAGCTGCATGGCGTGCAGCTGCTCCACCACGTGGCCGGGTATGCGGTGGAAGCCGTGGCGGATGGCATCGTCCCGACCGGGTAGTGGCCGAGCCTCGATGTCGGCTATGGCCCCGGCGACCAGATCGGAGGTCTCCATCGTCATCTTCTCCTCGACCGCCACGTCCCATTCCCCTCGATCCTCGAGGAAACGGCGCAATCTCTCGATCGGGTCGCGTTTGCGCCATCTCTCCTCCTCGGCCCGGGTCCGGTAGAGGGTCGGGTCATCGGCCGTGGCGTGGGGGCCATAGCGGTAAGTCATCGCCTCGATCAAAGTCGGGCCTTTTCCCTCCCGGGCCCGGGTCGCTGCCAGTCGGGTGGCCAGGTAGACGGCGATCGGGTCCATCCCATCGACGCGGATCCCCTCGAAGCCGTATGCCTCCGCCTTTTGGGCGATGGTCTCGGCAGCAGTCTGCTTCTCATAGGGCACGGAGATGGCATAGAGATTGTTGGCGCAGATGAACACCGTTGGTGTCTTCCAGACACCGGCGAAGTTCATCCCGGAGTGGAAGTCGACCTCGGAGGTGGCTCCGTCCCCGAAATAGACGGCCGCGACCGTGCTCTCTCCGCGCAGCTTGGTGACGTAGGAATAGCCGACGGCATGGGGAAGCTGGCTGGCGATGGGGACGGTCACGACCGCGGTTCGGTACTTCTCGATGTCCCAACGGGCGTTGGGGAGTCCCTTCCAGTAGGCAAGGAGCACCTCGATGGGGAGGCCACGTGTCACCTGGACACCATGCTCCCTGTACGAGGGAAAGACGAAGTCGTCGGGGTCGAGGGCCAGGGCCGAGCCGATTTGGACCGCCTCCTGGCCTTCGAGCATGGCATAGGTCCCGATCCGACCCTGACGCTGCAGGGCGAGCATCCGCCGGTCGAGCTCACGGGACAGGACCATGTTGCGGTACATCTGCTGGTAGAGCTCGGGGTCGAGACCTGGGTCCTCGCCCACCAGATGACCCTTGCGATCGATCACCCGAAGTGCGTCTGTCTTCGAGGGCATCTCGCTCTCGCTTGGGATCAGGGCCTCCAATCCTCGGCCGGGACCTGCCTCGCGTGCTGTCACCGACCGGTCGTACAAGGCCACGATACGCAGTCTATTTGCCGGGCGACAGTGCCCGAGACCGACCTTCACTCGGAGGCAGGGGACCACGACGCGGCTTCCGGCGCCCAAGACCGCAGTACCAAGTACCGTTGATCTCATGCCCAGGTTTCGGCCGGACATCGCGGCCATCAGCCCCTATGTTCCGGGTCGGTCGATCGACGAGGTCGCAGCCGAGATCGGGATCGAGGTCGACGAAATAGTCAAACTCGCCTCTAACGAGAGCCCCGACGGCCCTTTCCCGGGGGTGATCGAGACCGCCGCCAGGGCCCTGGCCGAGTCGAATCGGTACCCCGACACCGACCACGTCGAGCTGACAGCCGCCGTTTCTCGATGGCTCGAGGTGCCCGGCGACCATCTCTGGTTCGGCAACGGGAGTGTGGGGCTCCTTGGGCACATCGCCCTCGCCGTCGGCGGGCCGGGGACCAGCGCCGTCTACGCCTGGCCTTCCTTCGTCATGTACCGGATCGCCTCCCGCTGGGCCTTGAGCGAGACGATCGAGGTCCCGCTCGATGCCGAGCACGTCCATGACCTCGAGGCGATGAGCCGGGCACTACGCGACGACACCACCGTCGTCTATCTGTGCAACCCGAACAACCCGACGGGGACGATCGTCTCCTCCGAGGCGATGACCGGTTTCATCGACTCTGTGCCCGAATCGGTGCTGATCGTGATCGACGAGGCGTATCACGACTTCGTGACCGACGACGGCTATACAACGGCGATACCCCACGCCCTGGCCCGTCCCAACGTTCTGGTGCTGAGGACGTTCTCGAAGATCTTCGCGCTTGCGGCCCATCGGGTCGGGTACGGCGTGGGCCGGCCGGAGACGATCGTCGAGCTGCGAAAGGCTCAAGCCCCGTTCACCGTGACCCAGATCGCCCAGGTGGCGGCGGCTGCCTCCCTGAGAGACCGTGCCGAGCTCGAGCGGCGGGTCAAGGCAAATGAGGCGGCACGTCACCGGTTGCTGGGAGCCCTGGCCGAGAGGTCTCTGCCCCACACCGAGAGTCATGCCAACTTCGTCTATTTCAAGCTCGAGATGCCTGACGACGAAGCGGCGGATCGGTTTACCGGGCGAGGTGTCATCGTGCGCCCGATGTCGGGTGGATGGGTGCGGGTGACCATCGGCAACGGTACCGAGAACAGGCGGTTTCTCGAGGCTCTCGACGGGGTGCTTTCCGGTCCGTGACCGATATGGGCTCTCTTGGGGGGAATATCCACGCACGTCCCGACCCGGAAGCAATTAGGGCGGAAGACCACTGGAGACTCGCCCTCGCAGCGACCACAATGTTGCCGTGGGGGAGGGCACAGGGCCCCCCTTGGGTCACGGAGGGCTCCGGAGGGAATGGATCTTCACCGAATCGGCCATGAGGCGGCTCGATTGCTGCCGCTGGCTCAAGCCGCGCTCGAGCACTATCCGTTCGAGGTGAAGGAGTTGGAGCACCTGGCTACGCACTCCAACGTGATGTATCGGGTCGTCACCTCCGACGGTTTCCAATGCGTGTTGCGGGTGGGCAGCTCTCAGGCCAACTCCCGATCCAACATTCCATACGAGGTTGCCTGGCTGGCCGCCCTGAACCGGGACACCGATCTCGAGATCGTCGCGCCGATCCCCACCGCCTACGGGACCCTCATCGTCGATGCCAAGGAGCCCGACTCGGACAAGACCAGACCTTGCGTCCTATTCAGCTGGGTCCCGGGTGCCCCGCTCACCGACGGGGCGGGCACGTTTGGTTACCGACTGCTGGGTCGAGTGAGCGCCTCGCTACAGGAGCACGGGCGCACCTGGCAGGCCCCCAACCCGGACGGGATGCGGCGCTGGGACCAGATCTTCTACTACGACACCGAGCACGAGCCTGTGATCATCGAAGACTCGAGATTCGACCATCTCTTCGACTCGCATCGGCGCAGGACAATCAGCCAGGCCTCGGAGCTCTCGGAGCGGATAATCAAGAACGCCTGGGCCACGGATTTCCCCCACGTGGTCCACGGCGACCTCCATGAGTGGAATGTCCATCTGATCCGCTCCCGCCTGCACGCCTTCGACTTCGAGGACGTGATGATCGCCACCCCTGCCCAGGATGTGTCGGTGTGTCTCTACTCATCGCGGGCCAGCCTGCGACGTGCCGAGATCCGACGCGCCTACCGTCAAGGTTTCGAGGAGATCGCACCCTGGCCCATCGAGGACGACGAGCAGCTCGACGGTTTTCACGCCGCCCGCCAGATCTTGCTCATGAACTATGCGGCCCGCACCCTGCCGATGGGAGAGGCCGAGGAGTATCTGGCCCAGGTGACGCCCTGGCTGCGGCGATACGTGGATCATTACGGCTGAGCCGATGAGGTTTGCGGATCGTCACGAGGCCGGAGCCCGACTGGGCCGGGCGGTGGCGGCATACGATCCGCAGCATCCCTTGGTCGCCGCCCTTCCCCGCGGCGGGGTCCCCGTCGGCTACGAGGTGGCCCAAGCCCTGGGGTGCGAGCTCGACGTGGTCGTGGTGCGCAAGATCGGGGTGCCCTTTCACCCCGAACTGGCAATGGGTGCGGTCGCCGAAGGGGGAGTGGTGATCAGGAACCAGGAGATCATCGACACGGTCGGGATCGACGAGTCGACCTTCCGGGCCCGCGCCGAGACGGAGAAAGTCGAGCTCGACACTCGTCTCGACCGCTATCGGACGGCGGCCCCGGCCATCGACCCCGCGGGACGCACCGTGGTGATAGTCGACGACGGGCTGGCCACCGGCTCGACCGCCCTGGCCGCAATCCAAGCACTGCGGGCGAGACAGGCACTGAGGGTCTGGCTGGCTGTCCCTGTCGCCCCTTCCGATGTCGTTCCGATCATGCAGAGGGCAACCGATCGCCTGATCGTTCTGGAGCAGCCGAGAAGATTCATGGCGGTGGGCGCCTGGTACAACGACTTCTCCCCGACCTCGGACACCGAAGTGGTCGACCTCCTCCAGCGGTCGAGACGAACCCGCGACCAGTAGCGTCTCGGTCACACCGAGTCAGGAGTGGACGGCGCATGCCCTCATTGGAGAAGTTCTGCACGATCAATGGCGACATGGGGAGGAGGATCATCGGCGACACCCCGCTGGGAATGCGCATCGACTTCCCCTTCGAGGGGACCGCCACCAGTCCCCACTGGGAGGGAGAGCGCCCGGTCAAGGGCGTCGACTACGTCACTGTTCGATCCGACGGGAACATGGATCTCGACCTTCGCGTAACGGTTGGCGAGAAGCGGGAGACGGTTGCCTATCGGGGGAACGGGGTCTCCATCGTGAACCCGGATCAATCCGCCGATGCCCGTGAATTGCTCACCTTCCAGACCGGCAATGAGGATCTGGCCTGGCTCAACAACGAGGTCGGGGTCGCCGTCGGCCACGGTGAGGCCGGCAAGCTGGCCGTCGAGATCTATTTGCTGAAGCCGTGATGAGGGGTTTGATTGCAGTATCGGGCAAACAGGCGCCCGGTCGGCCGGCGCTGTTTGCCGGCCGACTTTGTCCGAGGCCAAGCGACTGTCTGACTGATCTCTAGCTGCTGTCGGAGAGGTGGGTGACCACCCTCTCGCCGATGTCTCCCAAGGTCTCCAACTGCTCACGGTTCAGCAGATCGATCATGTGTCTTCGGACGCCGGAGAGATGGGTCGGTGTCGCCTTGGCGATAGCTCGGAGACCGCTTTTGGTCAGCACCACGTACGCTCCCCTGGCATCCCCCACGGCCCGTTCTCGTCTCACTAGTCCCCGCTCTTCCATCCGGCTGAGCTGGTGCGACAGACGGCTTTGTGACCACTGCATGTAATCGGCGAGGGCGGTGATCCGCCAACGTCTGTCCTCCACCTCCACCAGGTTCGAGAGCACGGTGTAGTCGGCGTTGGACAAACCGGTCTCCTCGGCGAGCTCGCGACTCAGCCGTGACTCGAGAAGGGTGAACATGCGGCGGTACGCCCGCCATGCCCGCTCTTCGGGCGCATCGAGCCATTTCGAAGTCATGGGAATAGCAGCATACCTCGAGAAGTTGACGTGTCATGTAACGATCATATGATGCGTCAAATAAAAGGAGCCCGATGTTGAAGCCACCCAACGGAACGAGGTGCCGACTTTGATCGTGGACTCCCCGCGGCGCATCCTTGCCCTCGCCGGCAGTCTGAGACGCCAATCGCACAACAAGGCCCTGCTGCGAGCCGCCTCCCTGCTCGCCCCCGAGTCGGCCACCATCGATGTATTCGACGGGCTGGAGATGGTGCCGGTATTCAATGAGGATCTGGAGGGCGACGGACAGGAACCGGCCGGGGTCGTGCGGCTCCGACAGGAGGTACTCGGCTCGGATGGTCTCCTCATCGCTACCCCCGAGTACAACCAGTCCGTGCCGGGCGTGGTCAAGAACATGATCGACTGGCTCTCCCGTGGCGAAGGATTGTCGGGTCGCCCGGTCGCCGTCATCGGCGCCTCCACCGGCCCCTGGGGGACGCGAATTGCCCAGACTCTGTTGCGGCAGATGTTGCTCTCGGTGCAGGCCGTGGTCATGCCTGCCCCCACCCTGTTCATCCCCAATGTGGAGACGATCCTGGATGCGAGGGGCGAGATCAACGACCCGGACACACTCGAACGGCTGGAATCGGTGGTGGCCGCCTTCGCCGATTGGATCGGTTCCCATGTGGCGACGGGCTCTGGTCTCGGCCGGTAGTGGGTCGTGATTCGATGAGCCTGGCCAGGTGGCGGCAGCCCCGGCCGACCGGCATCTGCTTGCCCGAGACTGCAAGATCGCGAACACCGGGCACGGTGACCGGCAATCAGTTGGTCTCGGGCAAAGTCGGACCACCGCTCCACGCGGCGGCAGCCCCGGCCGACCGGCGTCTGCTTGCCCGAGACAGCAAGATCGCGAACACCGAGCACGGTGACCGGCTGAGGGTTGGTTTCGGGCAGAGTCGGCCGGCAATCAAACTCTGAAGTCGGGCTCTCGCTTCTCCAGGAACGCCATGACCCCCTCGTGATGCTCAGGGGTCTTGCCGAGACGACCTTGCTCGGTTTGCTCCGCACGCATCGCTTCTTCGAGAGAAGACCCTGATGCCTCCCGGACCAGACGTCGGGTGTTGACCAAGGAATCGGGGACGAGGTCGGCCAACTGTTCGGCCACCTCCCTCGCCCGATCGAGCAGGTCGGCCCCGGGGACCACGTCGAGGCACAACCCCAGCTCGTGTGCCTCCTCCGCCGGCACCCGGCGGTTGGTCAGGGCCAGCTCCAGGGCACGGGAGACACCCAGATGATGGGCCAGCCACCAGCTCGTCCCCGAATCGGGGACGAGCCCGATGGCGGTGAAGGCGGAGGTGAGGAAGGCGTCTTCGGACATGATCCGCAGGTCACAGGCCAGGGCCAGACCGAGCCCGGCTCCGGCCGCCACGCCGTTGATGGCACCGATCACGGGCACCTCGCACTCGAGGATCGAATGGAGGGCAGGATGGAACACCTGCTCGAGCAGCCCGGCGAGGTCGGGCCCCGAACCCGTCTCGTAGTCGGCCCTCAGGTCGTTGAGGTCGGCTCCGGAGCAGAAGGCCCTGCCGGCTCCGGTGAGGACTGCCGCCCTGCTCTCCTTGCCTGCACGGGCCAAGGATCGGCTCAGACCGTCGCTCAGAGAGGCCTCGATGGCGTTGTACCGGTCGGGGCGATTGAGGGTGACGACGGCGACATCACCCTCGATGACATAATCGACGCTCATTCTCCTCCTCGGCGGGCGAAGGCTAACCAGCCGAGAAAGCCAAGCAATGCTGGCCTTTTCGCCTATCGTTAACCGGCATCGTCGCAATTGTGACGGCGCCAATCGTCGACCCACAAGGAGGGGCCGTGAACAAGTCCGAGATGGCGGACAAGCTCGCCAGCAAGGCGGACATCTCCAAAGGCAAGGCTGCGGAGATCATCGACATCATTTTCTCCACGAAGCCTGGCGAGGGAATCCTCGCCGTGGAGCTGGATGCCGGCCGCAAAGTGAACATCACCGGGTTTGGCAACTTCGCCACCAAGCAGCGTTCTGCCCGTCTGGGTCGGAACCCGGCCACCGGGGAGACCATCACGATCGCAGCGAAGAGGTACGCCCATTTCTCAGCTTCAAAGGGCCTGAAGGACCGCGTCGCCGAGTAACGAGCCCTTACCGGGATTCGATGGGCCCCGTCAACCGACGGGGCCCATTACTTTGCGCCTGGAATGAGCCCCGAGCGCTGGCGCCCACCGATTGCGATAGCCCACCGGGGCAGTCGTCTGCTCTGGCCCGAGAACACCATGGAGGCCTTTTCCGGGGCGGTCTCCCTGGGCTTCCGCCACCTGGAGACCGACCTGCACCTCACTTCCGATGGCGTGCTCGTCTGTCTTCACGACCACACCGTGGACCGAACGACCGATGGCTCGGGGCCGGTGAGTGACCTCACATTCGATGAGCTCGCGCTGTTGGACGCCGGTTACCGGCACCTGGGGGTGGAGGGCCATCTCTTTCGTGGCCGCGGCCTCCGGGTACCCAGCCTCGAGGAGGCCCTCCTCGCATTTCCCGACGTGTCATTCGTGGTCGATCTCAAAACCGACGACCTGGTCGGACCGCTCAGCCAATTGATCGAGCGGCTCGACCTGCACGACCGTCTCATCGTCGGGTCCTTCGCCGATCACCGGCTCGAGGAGTTCCGGGTCGCTTCTGGAGGCCGGGTCGCCACCTCGACCGGAGCCGCACTGAGCCGGTCCTGGGTCTTCTCCTCGAAGATCGGCCGTGGGGTCGAATGCGAGGCCACGGCGCTCCAGCTTCCCCGTCGCTCCCGTGGGCTGGCGGTGGTCGATCGTCGACTGGTCAATACCGCCCATGCCCGAGGGCTCCAGGTCCATGTGTGGACGGTCAACGATCCGGCCGAGATGATCGAGCTGCTCGACCTGGGTGTCGACGGCATCATCACGGATCGCCCGGATCTCCTCAAGGAGGTGCTCGAGAGGCGGGGGGAGTGGCTGTAGCGAGTCGGGATCCGGCCGCACGGGCCCGGCATCCGGGGAGGGGTAGCATCCCGATCGATGATCAGGTTCGCCGCATTGTTCCTCTTCGCGGTCGAGCTGGGCGCCGGTTTTGGGGCGGCCACGGCAACAGTGGTCTCCGCGTCCGAGCAATCCATGATCGTCGACCTGCGCGTCGAAGTTGCAGTGTCTGCCGACTCGGTTGTCGTCCATCTCGCTCTCCCCGAGGAGGACACCGTCACCATCCCCATGGTCCCTCGCGATGACGGGACGTATGGCGTGACCACCGAGATCAAGCCGGCCGACTACGTGGTTGTCTTCGAAGCCCTGGGCAACCCGGGCGCCCTGTCCGAACCTGTGTCACTCACCGTTATCGGAGTCGACCTTGGCCCGGACCCCCTCTCCCCCGAGACCACGGAGAGCGAGGTGCGAAGCCCGGGGACCCAGCGTTGGCTGTGGCTCGGGGTCGCCCTCGGGGCGGCGTCCCTCTCCGTCCTGGCCTTTTGGGTGCTCGGGGGACGGGACGAGGGCGATGGCGACGAAGAAGTCGACGGCGACCGAGCTCAGTCCGCTCCTGAGGAGGAGCCGTCCGCTCGGTGAGCCGAACTGCCTGAAACCAGGCACGGGTTACGATCAGTGGGTGACGAGGACTTACTCCTCGGCCGAGCTCTCCTTCGAGACCGGCGTCCCCACCGACCGCGTCTCCCGGTTGGTCGGGCTCGGGATCCTCCACCCTGACACTCCTGAGACGTTCGCCTACGGAGAAGTTTTCAGGGTGAAGATCGTCGCCGCCCTGCTCGCCGCCGGATTCACTGAGAAGCAGATCGAAGCGGCCTTCGCGACGGGGAGCTTCAGCCTCGATCACTTCGATCGGTACGAGTTCGGTGAGACCGGCGAGAGGTCTGCCCTGACCTTCGATGAGTTCGGCTCCGGGCTCGGTGAAGGCGCCTCCGACCTCCGGCCCGCCATCTACCAGGTGTTCGGTCTGCCCTACCCCGAACCCTCGGCCCATCTTCCCCTGGCCGAGGAGTCGTTGCTGGAGGACTTCTTCCGGATCTGGCGCACCAGGGGCGACGACGACACTGTGTTGCCGGCGGCCCGTCTGGTGGGGGAAGGGACGCGTCTCTGGACGATGGGATGGCCCGAGCTGTTCAGTGAGGCGATCGCGGCTCCGGCTCGGGAGAGATGGCTTCGTCGAGAGATCGACCAGTACCCGAGCGAGATGATCGATGCCGGGGTGGCGCTGGCTCGTCTTCTGCCCCGATTGGCACTCTGGCTGATGGACAGGTTCTTCGAAGAGTTGGTTACCTCGGGGATCGTGGCCAACTTCGAGGAGGTCCTGGCGTCACGAGGTCTGGCGCCGCCACCCGGAGCAGGGGTCGATGCGGCGGTTGAGCTCGTCACCGATCTGAGCACCCGGCTCGGGCTCGAGGCTCATGCCGGTGTTCACGTGGGCGGGGTGGTCGAAAGGGACCGCGATCTGTTCGGAATGACCGTGAATCTGGCCGCGCGGGTGGCCGATGTGGCCCGACCCGGGCAGATCCTGGTCACGGAGGCGGTGGTGCATATCGCCGATGGGGCTCGATTCGAGCCCGTCGATGCCTTCCGACTCGAAGGGCTGGCCAACCCGGTCCCCTTGTTCGAGGTGGTGACCTGACATGGCACCTCGGGTCCGTCGAGAGGCGCCGGCCGGCACGGAGTCTAGTTTCATTCGGGATGCCCGACTTCAGGATGCCGCGGACATGGCCCGGGTCCATGTCACCAGTTGGCAGACCACGTACCAGGGGCTGATCGACCAGTCCTTCCTCGACTCGCTGACCACTGAGAATCGAACCGAGAGCTGGAACCGGATACTGAGACAGACCAGGGGCCGGGTGCTCGTGGCGGAAGCTAACGGCGTGATCGCAGGCTTCTGCACCGTGGGCCCGTCCACCGATCCGGATTGGGGCGAGGTCTACTCTCTCTACCTGGCCCCGGAGCATTGGGGTGTCGGTATGGGCCGCGACCTACTCGCCGCAGGTGAGCGGGCGCTGGTGAAGGCCGGCGAGGATCGTGCCCTGCTCTGGGTGCTGGATCGGAACACCCGGGCCCGGGTCTTCTACGAGCGTCAGGGCTGGGCTCTGGGCAAGCCGATCAGGATCGAGAACATCGGTGGCTCCGATCTCACCGAGGTTCGTTACGAGAAGTCTCTAGGGCCGACCTGACCACCTCGATGTCCCCGGGCCGGGTCACCTTGAGGTTGCCCGGGTCACCGGGCACAGCCGCGATGTCGAGTGTGCCGAACCTCTGCGCAACCTCGGCAGTGTCCTGGGCCTCGTAATCGATCCTGGCCGCGGCGGCATAGGCGGCCAGCAACTGCTCGCCGCGGAATACCTGGGGGGTCTGAGCGACGACGGCACCCTCAACCGGCGACAGGTCGGACCTGTTGACGAGAGGGAGCCCCGGCTCCAGGACCGGGACCGCCCCCCCGACCCGGGCCGCCGTCTCGAACAGGGTCTCGACGAGGGAGGCGGGTACCAGGGGTCGGGCCCCGTCATGGACACCGATCAGACGTGCCGGCTCGGCGATGACGCTGAGCCCTGCCATCTCACTTGCTGTCCTGGTGGGGCCTCCGGGGACCAGGGGGACGCCCAGTTCCAGCTCGTCGAGGACGGGGATCTGGTCCATTCGCACGACCAGGACACACCGATCGACATGATCCTTCACCGCGGCGACGGCATGGGCGACCAGAGGCAGACCGCCCACGGGAGTCATCAGCTTGTCTCCCCCGAACCTGAGGCTGCTGCCGGCGGCGACGACGATCATCACTCGGTCGATCACGGGCCGAGAGTACTTTTTGGACGTGATCACTTCCCACGACCTGCGCCGGCTGGCGAGAAGCAGCGAGGACAGGGTCGTCATCGACCATCGTGGCGAGCCGATAGAGGTCGGAGGTCTTCCTGTCGACACCCCTGCCCCGGCCCTTCTGGTGGTGCAGGTGACCGAGGCGGTGAAGCAGATCGAAGACGACGCCGTCATTCGCCATCTCGACCGGGACCGACTTTGGGCCGTGGACGCCTTTCTCCTCGACGGCGAGGTGCTGTCGGCGCTTCCCGACGGGGTCGACTCCCCCGCCGGTCTGATCGAGGCCGTTTCCGCCGCCGGATTCCGATGGCAAGTGGTGCAGCTGCCGGCCGACTTGTAGGCACAAAGTCCGCCGCCAAGGGTCTTGTAGCCCCCCACCCGACTCGATACGTTCGAGCCCATGGTGGGGATGGGGAGATCGCCCGGTGGGTTTGGTGTTCTCGGGGTCGCCTCGGCCGACCCGGTGTTGTCGCTGCTCTCGGCACTGGGTCTGGCCCAGGTGGCGGGCAGCGCCCTCGTGATCGACCTTTGTCGTGACCTGACCCTACACAGCGGGAGGACCCTGTCCGACCTGGGGATTGAGGGGCCCACCCTGACCGAGTTGAGCCCGGGGCGGGCCGGCGTGGCCCTGTTGTCCTCGGGCCCGATGCCCGTCGACGAGACCAGACCTGCCATCGAGGCATTGGCTGCAAACTGGCCGGCGATCGTGGTTCGTTGCCATCCAGGGCAGTGGGCCGGCCCGACTGTCCCCGTCCGTCCCCTCCTTCCCGGTCTCCTCCGGCCGGTCGAGCAGGGACCGGCGGTGTGGCAGCCGATGGCCGCCGGAGTTCGACCAACGGGACCGGGGCCGGTGCTGCCCCGGCTCAGAGGCACGGTGGTGCGACGGATGCTCTCGGGGCGGTCGGCCGGCCGGGCCAGATGGGTCCGGGCCTGGGCGGCTGTTTGGGGGATGCCATGGGCGTGATCGAACGGGTGGTCGGAGACATCGCTGCCGGCCAGGTGCCCCTGCGCCGGTCCGAGGTGACCGAGGAGGCCGAGCGTCTCCTGTCGCTCTCTTCGCCCGGTCGTGCCCGGCAGTGGGCCGGGAAGATCGCTGACCGCGTCCTCGGCCTGGGCCCATTGGAACCACTGCTGGCTGACCCGATGGTGACCGACATCCTGGTCAACGGGCCCGATGACATATGGGTGGACCGGGGTGGTGTCCTGACCCGGGTCGACGCCCGGTTTGCCGGCGAGGCCGACATGCTCGCCGCCGTGGAACGGGTCATTGCCCCGCTCGGTCTGAGGGTCGACCGCTCGTCGCCCATGGTCGACGCGAGGCTCAGCGACGGGAGCCGGATCCATGTGGTGATCCCGCCTGCGGCCGTGGACCACCCGGTCATCGCCATCCGGCGCTTCACCCAGACGGTGGCGACTCTTGATGAGCTGGTGACGGTGGGCAGCGCCACCACTGCCCAGGTGGAGACGCTCACCCAGGCGATGGCCGAGAGGAGGACGGTCCTCGTCTCCGGTGGGACCGGCACCGGCAAGACCACTCTGCTCAACCTGCTCGCCGGCCTCATCCCGATCGGGGAGCGGGTGGTGACCATCGAAGACGCCGCCGAGCTGCGCATCCCGGGGCACAGGGTCCGACTGGAAGCCCACCCGGCAAATCCGGAGGGAATGGGCGCGATCACGATCCGCCAGTTGCTCCGCTCTGCGCTCCGGCTCCGGCCCGATCGAATCATCGTGGGCGAGGTGCGGGGGAAGGAGGCCCTCGATTTGATCTGGGCGCTGAACACCGGCCATCGCGGGTCGCTGTCGACCATCCACGCCAACACGCCACAGGAAGCCTTGTGGAGACTGGAGACCCTGGCCCTCTCCGCCGGCGACACCTCGGAGCTGGCGGTCAGACGACAGCTCCTCGCCGCCATCGACCTGGTGGTCCAGATGGAGCGCCAAGACGGCTCACGGGTGGTCTCCGGGATCGCCGCCGTCGGCCCCGAAGGCATCGAGGGTCCCTCGTGACGTGGTTGGCCATCGCATTCGGCATTGCGCTCGGGGCCGACTTGAGACGCCTCGCCCTTCTGCTCTTCGCGGTTCTGGCCCCGCTGCCGGCGGCGTGTCTCGTCGCGGTGCATTGGTGGCGGGCGAGACCAGGTCTCTCGTTGCGAGCGGCACGTTTCTGCGAAGCCGTGTCGGGGGAGCTACGGGCCGGCGCCTCGCTTCGCTCCGGTCTGGAGAAGGCGGCCTTCTCCGTGGACGCAACCGAGGTGGCCCAGCGATGCCGGGCCGGAGCGTCGATGGAGGAGATCGCCCGGGCGGCGCGGGCCGAGTTCACCGAGATCGGGCCCGAGCTCGGCGCTCTTCTCGCCCGCGCCGACGGTCTCGGCGTGTCGCCGGCAGCGCTCTTCGACGAGATCGGGGGTCTGGCCCTGGCCCAGATCGAGGTGGCCCATGAAGTTTCGATCGCATCGGCTCCGGCGAGGGCGACCGGCGCCGTCCTCCTCATTGCTCCGCTTCTCGCCGCGGGGTGGGTGCTGTCCCGCGGCGAGCTGGAGCCTTTCCTGAGACACTCGTCACAGCGAGCCGCCGCCCTGATCGGGCTGGGCCTGGTCGGCGCCGGGCTCGTCGTCTCCACCCTGATCCTGAGGAGAACGAGATGACCCTCGTGATCGTCGGCTCGGTGGGTCTCGCCTTGGCCGGCATGCTTGGTGCGGCCCTCGCCATCGGCGTCCACGGTGCGATCCGTCTTCATCGCAGGCTGCGCCGCCGCCCCCACGTTCTCCGGCCGGTCCTCATCGTGCTTCTTGTCGAGCTGCGATCCGGGCGCTCGGTCCTCGGGGCGCTGCAGACCGTCGCCGCCGTGTTCCCGGAACATCGTGAGCTGGTGCTGGCGGCGCGGGTCGCCACCATCTCGGGCCTGACCCAGGCCGTCCTGGCGGTGACCGGGGAGATCAAGGGTGTCCTCGCCCAATTGGCTCGGGCCCAGAGGTCGGGTGCCGCCCTCGGCGACACTGTCCGGTCCATGATCGAGGCCGACATCGCCGCCGAGAAGGCAAGCCGAGTGGCCCGATCCCGCTCCCTGCCGGTGCGGCTGATGATCCCGATCACCTTGCTTCTGCTCCCCGGATTGGTCCTACTTCTCTATGCCCCTTCCATGATCCGGCTCTTCGAAGAGCTCTCGGGGCCACTGTCATGAGATCCGCACTTCTCCCCGCAACCGGTCGGCAACCGGGGAAAGGAGAGCAAATGGCTCGGATACTCACTTGGATTGCGACACGGGAGGACCGTGGGCAAGGCACCGTCGAGTACTTCCTCGTCATCCTGGCCGCAACCGCGCTGGCCATCATCGCCCTGAGATGGCTCCAGTCGGGAAGCGGGAACGGATTGCTGGGGAGTCTGTTCGGCAAGGTGATCGACTGGGTGGCAGGCAGATTCTGAGGGACGAGCGCGGGTCCCTGACGGTGGAGTTCTTCCTCGTCCTGCCCATCGTGATTCTGGTCGTGGTCGCATCGATCCAGCTCGTTGGCGTGGCCAGGGCGCGCATCGAGATGCAAGGGGCGGTGCGGGAAGGGGCACGGGTGGCTGCCACGACACCGGACCCGGCCAAGGCGGTCGAGGCCGTGCTGGCGGCCCTCGCCCCTGAGATGCGCCAGGGTGCTCGAGTGTCTGTCGAGCGGCCGTCACGGGTCGGGGCGGTCGCCAGCGTCTCGCTGTCGATGCGGTACGCGCTGGGTCGGCCCTTCCCTCCCAGCGTGGGGGTCGAGCTGTCGGCCAGGGCAACGATGCGCACCGAGAGATGACCGGCGATCGAGGCGCAATGACCATCTTGATGATCGGTCTCTGCGCCTTGATCGCCACCATCGGCGTGGCGACGGCGGCCCTGGGTGTCCTGTTCGACGCGCGGGAGAAGGCGGCGACGGCAGCCGAAGCGGCGGCACTGGCCGCCGCGGTGGCGACCTACCCGCCGGCCGGGGCAGGCGGTCCAGGGGACCTGGCGGCCGAGTTCGCCTCCCGCAACGGCGCCAGGCTGATCAGCTGCCGTTGCCCGGTCGACGCCACGCTCAGGTCACGAGTGGTCTCCGTCTCGGTCGTCCTGACGGTGGACGTTCCGCTGTTCGGTGAGGTGAAGGTGGGAAAGACGGCGAGGGCCGAGTTCGAGCCGCGGGCCTGGCTCGGCCGATGAGTGATCGGCCCCGGTTAACTTTCGCCCTCATGACCGACAACAGAGCCTTGGTCACCCAATTCATCGAGAGATTGGACGACCGGGACTGGGGGGCATGGTCCGGCCTGATCCATCCCGAGGTGGTCTACGAGATCCCCCAGACCAGGGAGCGGATCAGGGGCCGGGACCGCTATCTGCGTTTCAATCAGGAATACCCGGGAGAGTGGCACCTGAGGATGAGGACCGTCATCGCCGATGAGGAGAACGGTGTGGCCTGGTTCATCTGGGATGTCGAGGGCTCCGAGCCTGCCGACGCCATGGCCTTCTTCACCTTCGACGACGGTCTCATCACCACTGTGACCGACTTCTGGCCCGAGCCCTACGACCCGCCCCCGGGCCGTGAGTACCTGGTCGAGCGGTGGTGAGCCTTGGCGGGACGATCCACCAGAGCCACCCAGGCGCTCGATCGAGCCGGGGCCGACTATCGACGCCATATGTATGAGGTCGCCGAGAAGGTGGGAGACGGCTACGGGCAGGCGGTGGCCGAAGCAATCGGGTTGCCCGGAGGCCGTGTCTTCAAGACGCTGGTCGCCGAGGTTGACGGTGAGCCGGTGCTGGCCGTGATCCCCGTCGACAGGAGGCTCTCCACCAAGAATCTGGCCCGCGCCGCCGGCGGGAAGCACTGCTCCCTTGCTTCGCCGGAGACCGCAGAATGGGTCACCGGTTACGTGACCGGCGGGATCAGCCCGTTCGGCCCACGCAGGAAGCTGAGACTGATCCTCGACTCGTCGGCCACCGGGTTCGACACGATCGCGGTCTCCGGAGGCCAGAGGGGAATGCAACTCGAG
Organism: Acidimicrobiia bacterium; assembly: GCA_050741975.1. Lineage (GTDB taxonomy): Bacteria > Actinomycetota > Acidimicrobiia > Spongiisociales > ZC4RG35 > JARDZU01. Next base: position 43,287 of record JBOGET010000077.1, on the reverse strand, counting down.
GTGCCACCCGGGACCGTCATCGAGGTCACGGGCGAGGCCCTGGCCCCCATCGCCGACTGAAGAGGCGGATCTAGGCTCCCGCCGATGGCGACCCGTCTCGAGGTGCTCCGCATGCTGGCAGAGCTGGCCAAGCTCACCGCCCTCGACGAGGGGAGCCCCCAGGCGTTCCGGGTGCGCGCCTATGAGAACGCCCTGCACGGTATCGAGGGGTATCCCGGGGAGCTCGACGGTCTGGACAAGAAGGAGCTGACCGATATCAAAGGGGTGGGAGGGTCGACCGCGGACAAGATCCTCGAGTTCATGAGCACCGGCTCGGTGGCCAAGCTGGCCGCCCTCCGTGAGAAGTACCCCCCGGCCTTCGTCGAGCTGACCAAGATCCCCGGTCTCGGCCCCAAGACCCTGAAGCTGATCCGGGCCGAGCTGGGTGTGGAAGACATCGACGGGCTGCGTCAGGCCATCGCAAACGAGCAACTCCGGGAGCTGCCCGGTCTGGGCAAGACCACCGAGGAGAAGATCGCCAAGGCGATCGAACGCCTCGGCCTCCACGGTAAGGACCGCCGGACCCCCCTGGTCGAGGCGCTCCCGCTGGCCCGGTCCCTGGCGGCACGGATCTCCGCTCTCGACTCGGTGGAGGCGGCGGTCCCTTGCGGCTCGATCCGCCGCTTCTCGGACACGGTTGGCGACATCGACATCGTCGTGGCCACCGCCGACCCATCGGCGGTTTCCGCCTTCGTCGTCGGACTGCCCGAGGCTGCCGAGGTGATCGGGTCGGGTGGCACCAAGACCTCGTTCCTGACCCGGGAGGGGATGCAGGTCGATGTCCGCACCGTCGAGCCCGACCAGTTGGGATCGGCGCTTCTCTACTTCACCGGGTCCAAGGCGCACAACATCGCACTGCGTCAGCGCGCTCTCGATCGGGGGTGGCTGCTCAGCGAGTACGGCCTGTTCGAGGAGAAGAAGGTCGTCGCCTCCAAGACCGAGGATGAGATCTACCGGGCCCTGGGGATGGAACCGGTCCCGCCGCCGCTGCGGGAGGGGAGCGGTGAGGTGGAGGCCGCTGTCGCCGGCGAACTGCCGCCGCTCGTGGGGCTTCCCCAGGTCAAAGGCGACCTCCACTACCACTCTGACCGGTCGGGGGACGGGCGGTCAACCCTGGAGGAGATGATCGAGGCCGCCATCGCCCGAGGGTACGAGTACGTGGCCTTCACCGATCACGGGGAGGACCTGGCCATAAACGGTTCACCACGAGACGTGATGCTCGAGCATCGGGACCGGATCCGCCAGCTCCAGGACCGGTACCCGGACATCCGTCTTCTCTTCGGGTGCGAGCTGAACATCGGCCCCAACGGCGAGCTCGACTACGACGCCGCCTTCAGGCGCGAGTTCGACTACTGCGTGGCCTCGATTCACTCCCATTTCGACCTGTCGCAGGACCAGCAGACGGCACGCATCCTCGCCGCGCTCCATGACCCGTCGGTCAACGCCATCGGCCATCTCAGCGGCCGGTACATCGGCCGCCGGCCCGGTGTGGATCTCGACATCGATGTGATCCTGGAGGCCTTGGAGGTGACCGGGGTCGCCCTCGAGATCAACGGGGCGCTGGACCGCCTCGATGCTTCGGCGGAGGTGGTGCGCCAGGCCATGGCCCGGGAGGTGGACTTCGTCATCGACACCGACTCCCACCACACCAGTGACCTCGTCCGGATGGGGTACGGCGTCGCCTACGCCCAGAGGGGCTGGGTGACGACCGACCGGGTGATCAACACCAAACCGGTGGACGAGCTCTTGAAGTGGGCGACGCGGCGACGTTGAGGCCAAGTAGCGTCGAAGCCATGGTCAAGCATTACGAGGCCACCCCTTTCGTCAACCGCGTCACCTCCTGGATGGCGCGTATGGAAATCGGCCGGACCGAGGTGACGACCACCATCGGGCGCAAGAGCGGTGAGTCACGCGATGTCCCGGTGAGCTCGATCGTGATCGACGGGACCGAGTATGTGGTCTCTCCCCATGGCCAGGTGGGCTGGGTTCACAACGTGAGGGCCAACCCAATGGTGACGCTGCGTCACGGATCGCAGCGGCGACAGGTTCGGTTGGAGGAGGTGACGGGTCCTTCGGGGCCACCGGCGGCTGCCGCCTATCACGCCAGGGAGAGCTTCGCCCGACCCTACATGGACGTCCCCGAGAATCCGACCCTCGAGGACTTCGTCACGAGTGCCTCCCTGTCCCCGGTGTTCCGGGTCGTTCCCAACCCTGACCGGGTCGGGACATCCATTCTGGCGCGGAGATACCGACCTATGGGTCGAGATCTCCGCGCCAAAACCGGTCGACGCTGGCGATCCTTGTAATCCGTCGCGGGCTGCAGGAAGCTGTGGTCCTTGGCGACGACCCCGAAGGAGACCGTACTGGTGGCCAACACCTTCGTCCTCGACACCTGTGTCTTGCTCGCCGACCCCCAATCCCCGCTCCGATTCGACGAACACGACGTGGTGCTGCCGCTCGTCGTCGTCGAGGAGCTGGACCGGAAGAAGACCCGAATGGACGAGGTCGGCGCCAATGCGAGGGCGGCCATCCGCCTCCTCGAAGAGCTCGGCGCATCGCAAACCGGAGGACTCCGTGACGCGGTGAGGCTCCCCGGTGGAGGTTCGCTCCGGATCGAGCTGAACGGGATCATCTCCGACCTGCTGCCCGCGGTTCTCGACCCCCACACGCCGGATCATCGCATCCTGGCCACCTGTCTCAATCTCCACGAGCACTCGCCTGCGGTCCTCGTCACCAAGGACGCCTCGTTGCGGATCAAAGGGGCGCAGCTCGGAGTCCCGGTGCAGGACTACCGGGCGGACACCGTGCCCGTGGAACAGCTCCAATCCGGTCTGGTCGAGCACCGCACCGACGGTGACACCATCGACCGTCTCTTCGACGAGGGGAAGATCACCCTGGACCAGGCCGAGGCCATGGTCAACCAGTTCGTCCTACTTCGCTCCGGAGCGTCACGCTCTGCCCTGGCCCGGGTGATCCAGTCCGAGCCGACGGTCGTGGTGGAGCGGGTCCCGACCCACGTCCGGGCCTTCGGTGTCGAGCCCAAGAACGTCCGCCAGACGGTGGCCCTGCACCAGCTCCTCGATCCCGACATACCCGCCGTGTCCCTGATGGGGATGGCCGGCACCGGCAAGACCTTTCTCGCCCTGGCTGCCGCCCTCGAGCAGGTGTTGGAGCAAGGTCGGTACCGGAGGGTGTCGGTGTACCGGCCGCTGGTGGCCGTGGGACGTCAGGAGGTGGGCTATCTGCCCGGCGACCTGAGCGAGAAGCTGGCCCCGTGGATGGCTGCGGTGCACGACAACCTGTTCGCCCTCTTCTCAGACGCCGGCGTCGATGCAGCGAGGCACGCCGTCGAAGAGCTGATCGATCGCGGCGAGCTCGAGATGGCCGCCGTCACCTATCTCAGGGGCCGCTCGATCACCGGGGAGTTCGTCATCATCGACGAGGCGCAGAACCTCGAGCTCCCCACCCTCAAGGTGATCCTGACCCGGATGTCCAGCGATTCGAAGGTGGTCTTCTGTGGTGACCTGACCCAAGTGGACAACCCCTACATCTCGCCGTTCGGCGGGATGGCCGCCCTGATCGAGAAGTTCAAGGATTCGTCGCTGTTCGGTCATGTCACACTGGAGAAGTCGGTCCGTTCCCCACTGGCCGAGATGGCTGCAACGGTTCTATAGCCGGCCGACTTTGCCCGAGGCCAACCTTCAGATTCTCGTCGGAAGCCCGTCTCGTGACTTCACGGCCTCGGGCAAACAGACGCCAGTCGGCCGGGGCTTCCGCCTCGCTGAAGGTCCAACCGTCAACCGAGGCTCACTTCCCCACTCGTTCCCGTCTTGCCGCCAGCAGCTCTGCCGCCCGCTCGACGGTGATCGTTTCCGGGGAGTCGCTCTGACGCAGGGAGGCGTTGACCTCTCCGTCGGTGACATACGGACCGTAGCGCCCGGTGCGCACCGTGATCGGCTTCCCGCTGACTGGGTCCGCACCGAGCTCCTTGAGCGGCTCGGTGGCTCTCTGTCCCCTCCGGCGTGGCGGCTCGGCGAGGAGCTGGAGTCCCTCGTCGACGGTGAGGGTGAAGAGCTGGTCCTCGCTCTCCAGACTCCGACGATCGGAGCCACGCTGGATGTAGGGGCCATAGCGCCCGTTGAAGGCGAGGATGTCCACCCCCTCGGGGTCGACACCCACAGTGCGGGGAAGGGAGAGCAATCTCAGGGCACTCTCCAATGACAGCTCGTCGAGTGACATGCTGCTGAGGAGAGAAGCCCGTTTCGGTTTGTCCTTGCTCCCCTCCTCCACCTCGCCGAGCTGGACGTAGGGACCGAATCTCCCAGTCTTCCCGTAGACGGTGAGCCCGGTCTCGGGGTCGGTCCCGAAGATCTTGTCGCCGACGTTCTGGGCACGGACCAGCTCCAGCGCCTTCTCCACCGTCAGCTCGTCCGGTGCCAGGTCGTCGGGGATCGATGCCCTCTCCTCTCCGATCTCCACGTATGGCCCGTATCTCCCGATGCGGGCCACGACGGCCTTCCCGTCGTCGTCGACACCGATCGGGATCGACCCCACCGCCCTGGGGTCTATCTCGTCGAGACGGGCGGCCACCTTGTGCTTGAGTCCGTCGTCGCCGAAGTAGAAGGCTGTGAGCCAGGGCACGGACTCCTCGTCGCCGGCGGCGATTCGGTCGAGGTCGTTCTCCATGGCGGCGGTGAAGCTGTAATCGACGAGCTGGGGGAAATGCTTCTCGAGCAGGGCGACCACGCCGAACGCCGTGTAGGTGGGGACCAGGGCGGAGCCCTTCTTCCATACGTAACCCCGGTCCTGGATGGTCGTCATGATCGAGGCATAGGTCGAGGGGCGCCCGACCCCCAACTCCTCCAGACGCTGGACCAGGGAAGCCTCCGTGTACCGGGCCGGCGGCCGTGTTTCGTGCCCGGTCGGCTCCAGTCGTTGCACCCCGAGGGTGTCACCTTCGGCCAGGGGAGGCAGGATCCTCTCCTTGTCGTCGAGCTCGGTTTCGGGATCGTCCGAGCCCTGGACATAGGCGCGGAGAAAGCCGGGAAATGTGATGGTCCGCCCACTCGTGCCGAAAGCCGCCTTCCGCCCGTCGGCGGCCCGGGCGCCGAGCCGGGCCGAGACGCTGACCCCGACAGCATCGGCCATCTGTGAGGCGATGGTCCGCTTCCATATAAGGTCGTAGAGACGTGCCTCGTCGGGGCCCACCGCGGTCGCCACCTGCTCCGGACTGAGAAAGGCGTCATCACCGGCGGGCCGGATCGCCTCATGTGCTTCCTGGGCGCCCTTCACCTTGAAGGCGTAGACCCGGGGCTTGGGTGAGAGGTACTCGTGGCCGTAGAGCTTGGCGATCTGGGACCGGGCGGAGGCAACGGCGGTGTCGGCCAAAGACGTGGAGTCGGTCCGCATATAGGTGATGTACCCGTTCTCGTAGAGACGCTGAGCGACGGACATGGTCCGTGAGGAGGAGAAACGGAGCTTTCGGCCCGCCTCCTGCTGCAGGGTCGAGGTGCGGAACGGCGGGTAGGGGGATCTCTTGTAGGGCTTCTCCTCGACCGACTGCACCTCGAACCTTGAGTCGAGCAGACTCTCGGCCAACTCCGTTGCCTGAGCCTGGTCGAGGACGAGGATGCCATCCTTTGGTCTCCCGTCGGCGCCGAAGTCCTTGCCCGTGGCGACCCTTTCCTCACCGACCTGGAGCAGTGTCCCCTCGAAGGTCTTGTCCAAGTCGGCGGCGGGGGCGAAGACTCCTTCCACACTCCAGTACGAGGCGGGGGTGAAGGCCATCCGCTCCCGTTCCCGCTCCACCACGATGCGCACCGCCACGCTCTGCACCCGGCCCGCCGAGAGGCCCTGCTGGACCTTCCGCCACAACACCGGGGACACCTCGTACCCGTAGAGCCGGTCGAGGATCCGGCGCGCCTCCTGAGCCTGCACCAGACGGAGGTCGAGATCTCGAGGGTTGGCGAAGGCGTCCTCGATCGCATGCCGGGTGATCTCGTGGAACACCATCCGATGCACCGGGACCTTGGGCTTGAGTGCCTCGGTGAGATGCCAGGCGATGGACTCTCCCTCCCGGTCCTCGTCGGTGGCCAGATAGAGCTCGTCGACATCGGCGAGCATCTCTTTCAGCTTCTTGACCCGGTCTCGCCGCTCCTTGGGCACCACATACAGAGGCTCGAAACCCTTGTCCACGTTGACCCCGAGACGGGCCCAATCCTCGCCCTTGGCCCGCGCCGGTATCTCCGCCGCCGAGCGGGGTAGGTCGCGGATGTGCCCCATCGAAGACTCGACCGCCACCTCCGGACCCAGGAATCCGGCGATGGTCCTGGCCTTCGTCGGGGACTCGACGATGACGAGGCTCTTAGCCATGAGTGGGGAGAGTTGACTTCATGTGACCGCCTTATGTCAATACGACCGATGTCCCGGGGGACCGTTACCGTCCGTGTCTCATGGCTGGAAGAGGGTCCCTGAATCACCGATATATTGCGCTGGAAGGCGGCGATGGGAGTGGCAAGACGACATTGTCGGCCATCTTGGCGGCGCGGCTCCGCTCCGGTGGGGACGAGGTGGTCGAGGTGCGGGAGCCGGGCGGGACACCCCTGGGGGAGAAGGTCCGCGAGTTGTTGCTCGACTCCGAGCACGTCGATCCGTGGGCCGAGGTGTTCCTGTTTGCCGCCCAACGAGCCCAACTCGTCCATGATGTGGTGGCCCCGGCGCTGGAGCGGGGGGCCTGGGTGATCAGCGATCGCACCTACTACTCGTCGATCGCCTATCAGGGTCGGGCCAGAGGACTGGGTGAGGAGAGAGTGCGCGAGATCAACGAGCTCGGGCTCCGTGGAGTGGTGCCGGGTCGGGTGTTCGTCATCGAGGTCGACCCGGCGGCCGCGCTGGGCCGTCAGCATCGGCCGGACCGCATCGGGAGTGAGAGCGTCGCCTTCCAGGAGGAGGTGCGGGCCGCCTATCGGGACCTCGCCGGCGCTGAACCGGATCGGGTGGTGTTGCTCGACGGCGGGAAACCGGTCGACGACCTGGTGGATGAGGTGATGGGAGCACTGGAGCATGAGTGATTCCTTCGACGGCGTGATCGGTCACGAGAGGGTCGTGGAGCTATTGCGGCGCGAGTTGTCGGCCCCGGCCCAGGCCTACCTCTTCACCGGCCCCAATTCAGTAGGAAAGGGGACGCTGGCGGTGCGCTTCGCCGCCGCCCTGCTCTGCTCGGACGGGGGTGAGCACGAGGTCGAGTGCCGGTCGTGCCGTCTCGTCCGGACCGGGGTCCATCCCGATGTGACAGTCATCGAGGCGGAGGGGGCGACCAGTCTCGGTGTCGACCAGGCCCGGGCCGTGGTGACCAGGGCCTCGCTGCGCCCGGTCGAGTCCGACAAGTCGATCTTCCTCTTCCCCGAGGCGGGGACCATGACCGAGCAGGCGGCCAACGCCCTGCTCAAGACGTTGGAGGAGCCGGCGGCGTCGGTGGTGTTCCTCCTGGTAGCCGAGTCCGAGGACGATTTCCCGGCCACGGTTGCCTCCCGGTGCCGGACCATTCATGTCGGTCGTGTTCCCCTGGCGACGATGGTGAGGGCGCTGGAGGAGCGGGGGATGGATCCTGCCGCCGCCGAGGGGGTGGCCATCGTCTCCGGTGGGCGTCCCGGTCTGGCCCTGGCACTGATGGACCGGCCGGAGGTATCCCGGTTCCGCGACCTATGGCTGGCGATCCCGGCTCAGGTGACGCCCCATCCCGGCGACGGCCAGCGACTGGCCTCGTCGGTCCTGGCGGAGATCACCCCCCTGGTGGACCGGTCGGTCACGGAGGGCATGTCCAAGGATGCTCTGCAACGGGCCCGGCGCCGGGTCGAGCAGGCACTGCTGGTGAACGGGCTCGAGATCCTGGCCTCCTGGTACACCGACTCGGCGTCGTTGCAGATGGGAGGGCCGGTGCGCAACTCGGACCTGCCCCTCGGGTCGTTCACCGATGTCAGCCCGCCCAAGGCGGTGGCCTCGGCGGAGAGGATTCTCGATGCGGTGGTCGACATCCAGGCCAACCTGAGGCGGGAGCTGGTCCTGGCCAATCTCTTCGCCGGTCTCGGCTCCGAGACCTGACTTTTTGTCCCAGCTGGGGGATACGTTTCCAATAGGAGAGGGAATGGGGAAGACAACCGCCAAAGGAGAGATCGGCGAGGCGATGATCCTGGCCGACCTGAAGAGACAAGGTCATGGGGTCGCCATCCCCTTCGGCCACGATCCCCTTTCGATCTGATCGTGGTCCGCCAGGAGAATGGAACCTTGGAGAAGGTCCAGTGCAAGTACACCACCTCCGACGGGTTGGTCATCTTCGCCAAGGTGACAGTACTTCGGCTTGGGTTCATCACCGATACACGAAGGACGAGGTGGACTGGATCGCGGTGTACGACGCCACGACTGAGCAATGCTTCTATCTCCCATCTGTGGAGTGGGACGGTCAGATCCTGGTGAACCTTCGTCTGGCGCCGACCGCCAACGGTCAGGCCAAGGAGATCAGATTCGCCAGCGACTTCAAGGAGTTGTCCGGGAGCCCGCGGGCCGTCGCATCTCTGGCTCAAGCCATCGGGCACCTCTACCATTCGACCTGCCGCCGGAGTAGCTCAGTGGTAGAGCATTCGATTCGTAATCGAAAGGCCAGGGGTTCGACTCCCCTCTCCGGCTCTGATGTATGCCGGTCGACACCCCGGGCCGCCTGAGACTTAGGGCTTTCCTCCCCCCGCCCTGTACCGTCTCACCTATGGCTGACCAAGCCGACTTCGAACGCGATGCGATGCAGTACACCAGACAGCTGTACAGCGCCGCCATGCGTATGACACGGAACCCTTCAGACGCCGAAGACCTGGTCCAGGAGACGTTCCTCAAGGCCTATCGGGCCTATCACACCTTCGAGGAGGGGACCAACCTCAAGGCCTGGCTCTATCGCATCCTCACCAACACCTACATCAACAAGTACCGCAAGGACTCCCGCCGCCCCTCCGAGGTCGATCTGGGTGCGGTGGAGGACCTGTACCTCTATCGCAACATCGGGTCCGAAGAGTCTGCCGAGGCGGCACGGACCACGGAAGACCGGGTCCTCGAAGGGCTGGTCGAGTCGGACATCAAGAAGGCGGTCGAGGACCTCCCGGAGAACTTCCGTCTCCCCGTCCTCCTCGCCGACCTCGAGGGTTTTTCCTACAAAGAGATCGCAGAGATCCTGGATATCCCGATCGGCACCGTCATGTCCCGGCTTCATCGGGGAAGAAAGGCGATGCAGAAAGCGTTGTGGGAATTCGCAGTCAGCAGAGGCCTGGTGCCTGAAGGCGCGGAGCGACCATGAGCGGCCGAGAGTGCGATGACGCATTGACCAAGTTGTATCAGTATCTCGATCGCGAGATCGAGACCAGCACCTCCGAGTTGATTCGCACCCATCTCGAGGACTGCTCTGGTTGTCTGCGCAGCTTCGATTTCGAGGCCCGGTTGAAGATCGTGGTCCGGGAGCGTCTCTCGGAGGAGGTCCCGCCCGAGTTCCTGAAACGGCTGCGCCAGGCCATCGCACGTGAGGCAGCCTCTCCTTAGTGGCCCGTCACCGGTGACCTTGGCTACTACCCGTGACCCTGGGTAGTCTGCGCGTCAGATGAAGCGATTCAGCCGCATCGCGACACTCCTCGTCCTTCTCGGCGCTTTTCTCGCGCTCATGGTGACGCCTGCATCGGCGACAGAGGAGACCGAGGAGCCCACTTCGACCACGGTCGGGGAGACGGAGCCGGCCCCGACGTCGGGCATCGAGCCGGCGGTTCCGGTCACCACCCCGAGCCCGAGCGAGACCTTGCCCGACTGGACCTACCGCTACATGATCCCGACAGGGATCCTTCTCGCCGTCTTGGTCATCGTGGTGACGACGATCCAGTACTTCACCCGGGTCGTCCGCAAGCGGTATCGAATCGTCAAAGAGTGACTTCCAACCGATCCGGATCGGGTCGTCTCGCCGGGAGGATCGCCGGGACCTACGCCTTGGCCGAGACCTATCACCGATCTGCCCTCGAGGCCGACATGGCCCGAATCACCGACCGTGTCTCCCAGCTCGTCCCCGAGGCCACCGGGCTGACACTTCCCGGCCGGCCGACTACCATCGTCATCGGCCGGGCGGAGTGGATCGAGCGCAACGTGGCCAGCTTCACCCATCTCATGGAGCCGGTGCAGCGCCAGCTCCTGGAGAAGATCGAAACCTCCGGGCCGGGGGCCAAGGGCGTGGCCGCCTTCACGAACCGAATGATGCAGGCGGAGCTGATCGCCGTCCTCGGGGTGATCGCACGTCGTGTTCTCGGTCAGTACGAGCTGGTCCTGCCCACGGGTGAGGACGCCGATGTCGTTGCCTTCGTCGGCCCCAACATCATGCAGCTGGAGCGGGCCCACCAGTTCCGACCCGAGGAGTTCAGGTTCTGGGTCGCCCTGCACGAGCTGACCCACCGGGCGCAATTCCAGGGCGTCCCCTGGCTCCGCGACTACTTCATGGGCCTGGTGAGCGAGCTGGTCGAGCATTCCCGGCCCGAGCCGGGGCGGATGAACCGGGTCATCGACGAGATCACCCGCCGCCGCTTCGCTGGAGACCCGGTCATCGACGAGAGAGGGCTGCTCGGGCTCTTCGCCTCCTCCGAGCAGCACGTGGTCATCGACAAGGTGCAGGCCCTGATGTCGCTGCTCGAAGGTCACGGGCATGTCGTCATGGACCGTCTCGGCCGGCAACACCTTCGCACCCAGGACCGGATGAGCAAGATCCTCAAAGCCCGGCGCAAGGACAAGCGGACCGCCGCCTTCTTCCGTCTCACCGGGCTCGAGATGAAGATGAACCAGTACCGCATGGGGGAGCGGTTCATCGAGGTCGTGGAGAGGGAAGCCGGCTGGGAGACGGTCGGCCATGCCTTTCGCGGGGTGGGCAGTCTTCCCACCCTCGAGGAGATGGGAAGCCCCGAGCGATGGTTGAGACGCGTCGCCTGAGCGAGCTCAGGAGCAGATCGGCACGTCTGCTCCGTCTTCCTGAGGGGGACCACGTCGTTGCCTTGTCCGGGGGAGCCGACTCGGCCGCCCTCGCCTACCTGCTCAGAGCACTCGGCCGTGACTTCCGGGCGGTCCACGTCCACCACGGCCGGCCTGCTTCGCCTCGGCTGGAGGCGGCGGCTCGAGCGGTGGCAGACATGGTCGGAGCCGATCTGGACGTCCTCGGCATCGTGATCCCGCCCGGTGCCTCCATGGAGGGCCAGGCGCGCGATGCCCGGTATGGTGCGCTTCTGGGCTCTCTTGGACCAGGGGAGGTCCTGCTCACCGCTCACACCCTCGACGATCAGGCCGAGACGGTCCTGATGAACCTGCTGCGGGGGACCGGGCCCGTCGGTCTGGCCGGTATCCCGCCCCGATCGGGGTCGGTGGCCCGCCCCATGCTCGGGATCGGACGCTCCGAGACCAGGGAGCTCGCCGGGTTGGCCGCCCTGCCCTTCTACGACGACCCGTCGAATCTGGATCTGGGGATTCGCCGCAACCTAATCCGTCTCGAGATCCTGCCCGAGCTGTCGGCCCGGTTCAACCCGAGACTGGTCGAAGCCCTGGCCCGGTCGGCCGCACTGATCGGCTCGGACGAGGCCTTTCTCCACGAGGAGGCGGCCAGGGTGCCGGTGATGGGGGAGGAACCTGCGCTGGCCGTCTCCCTTGGCGCCCTGTTCGCCGTTCCCCGGCCCATCGCGGACCGGGTCCTCCGTGGGTGTCTGGCCCGGATCCGCCCTCCACACGGGGGGACTTCCGGCGAGCTGGAGGAGATCTGGGCCGTGGCACGGCGGGCCCGAGCGACGGCAACCCTGGCCGGTGGTCTGGTGATCGCCCACGAAGGGCCGCTTCTCGTGTTTCGCTCTCCGGACATCGCCCCGCCGGCGCCGGGCCGCGTCGACCTCGACGTAGGGGTCAACAGGGTGGGCCGGTTCCAGATCACCGTGGAACGGGTCGACCGGGTGTGCCATGTAGCTCCCATCGGGTCGTGGTCCGCCATCTTCCGGCCCGACGCCTCCCTGGAAGGCCGGCTCGACGAGACGGGCCGGCTGGTGGTGGCGGCCGACACCGAGCCGGCCTGGGTGCCGGGGGAGCGGCGGCTCTCGGTGGCCTGGTATGAGCCCGGGACCACCGGCTACCTTTCCGTCTTCGCCAGAGAGGAAAGCGGATGGATATCAAGCCCCTGATCACCGCAGAGGAGATCGAGGCCAAACTCGCCGAGCTCGGCCGGGACATAACCGAGGACTACACGGGCAAAGACGTGTTGCTGGTGGGTGTGCTCAGGGGAGCCTTCATGGTCATGGCCGACCTCGCCCGTCACATCGACCTTCCCGTGGAGTTCGATTTCATGGCGGTGTCCTCCTACGGGGCGTCGACCCAGACCTCCGGTGTCGTCCGCATCCTCAAGGACCTGGACGAGGAGATCGAAGGTCGCCACGTGCTGATCGTCGAGGACATCATCGACTCCGGCCTGACATTGAACTATTTGATGAAGAGCCTCAGAGTGCGCAAGCCTGCCTCGCTCGAGGTGGCGGCCCTTCTGCTCAAGGAGGGGATCCAGCGGGTCCCGATCGAGGTCAGATACGTGGGATTCCCCATCGGGCCCCAGTTCGTGGTCGGATACGGCCTGGACTACGCCGGGAAATATCGCAACCTGCCCTATGTCGGGGTGATGGGGGGCGACGGTTAGCCCTCTTTGCCGAAGCCTCCGGAACAGGGGGTTCGAATATGAAGGCGTTTCCCGTAGCATTGAGTTCTCGACGTCTCCCCCGGAGTCTGATTTGAGGTCCCAGTGAACCGAACCCTGCGCACGCTCGTGGTCTACGGACTGTCGATCATCATGCTGGCCATCCTCGCCCAGTGGTGGTTCGACCAGGTCCAGGGACCTGAGGTGATCGAGCTCTCCCAGTTCATCGACAACGTCGAGTCCGGCGAGTACGACACCGTCGAGATGTTGTCCCGGTCCAACGAGCTCCAGGGCCGGCTGACAAACTCCACGCTCCCTGCCGAGGGCTGGGATCAGGCCTCCAGCTACCCGGAGGGCGCCGAAGGCGATCTGGTCACCCTGATCCGGGATTCGGGTGTCTCCTTCAGCTCGGACCCACAACCCCCCGGTTTCTGGGAGGTCCTCATCAGCTTCCTCCCCTGGCTGTTCCTGCTCGGGTTCATGGTGTTCATCTTCATGCAGATGCAGGGCGGCGGGAACCGGGTGATGCAGTTCGGGAAGTCCCGGGCCAAGCTCGTGGGCAAGGAGCAGCCCAAGGTCACCTTCGATGACGTCGCCGGGCTGATCGAGGCCAAGGAAGAGCTCGAAGAGATCAAGGACTTCCTCCAGAACCCGGACAAATATCGTCAGATGGGTGCCAAGATCCCCCGCGGCGTCCTCCTCTTCGGCCCTCCGGGGACGGGCAAGACGCTGCTCGCCAGGGCCGTCGCCGGTGAGGCCGGGGTTCCCTTCCTCTCGATCTCCGGTTCGGACTTCGTCGAGATGTTCGTCGGTGTCGGTGCCTCCCGTGTCCGCGACCTCTTCGATCAGGCCAAGCAGAGCGCGCCTGCCATCGTCTTCATCGACGAGATCGACGCCGTCGGCCGGCATCGTGGCGCCGGTCTGGGTGGCGGGCATGACGAGCGAGAGCAGACGCTGAACCAGCTGTTGGTCGAGCTCGACGGGTTCGAGGGCAACAGCGGTGTGATCGTCATGGCGGCCACCAATCGCCCCGACATCCTCGACCCGGCGTTGCTCCGTCCCGGGCGATTCGACCGTCAGATCGTGGTCGACGCCCCCGACGTCGAGGGGCGCAAGGACATCCTCGAGGTCCATTCCAAGGGCAAGCCGCTCAACGACGAGATCGATCTCCGGGTCCTGGCCCGACGGACGCCCGGGTTCACCGGTGCCGACCTGGCCAACCTCATCAACGAGGCCGCCCTTCTTGCCACTCGGCGACGGCGCAAGGACATCGGGATGATGGAGCTCGAGGAGGCCATCGACCGGGTCATCTCCGGCCCGGAGCGCAAGACCAAGATCATGACCGACGAGGAGAAGCGTCTGATCGCCTATCACGAGACCGGTCACGCCCTGGTCGGATACGCCCTGCCCAACTCCGATCCGGTGCACAAGGTCACGATCGTGGCCCGGGGCCGCTCGTTGGGCCACACCCTGGCACTTCCCACCCATGACAAGTACCTGGTGCGTCGTTCCGAGCTGGTCGACCAGCTGGCGATGTTGCTCGGGGGACGGACGGCGGAGGAGCTCATCTTCGCCGACCCCACCACCGGCGCCGCCAACGACATCGAGAAGGCCACCGCTATCGCCCGACGCATGGTGATGGAGTATGGGATGAGCGACATCCTCGGCCCGATGCAGTACGGCAAGCCGAGTGGCGAGGTGTTCCTGGGACGTGACTACTCCCGTCAGCAGGACTACTCCGACGAGGTGGCGGCCAATATCGACAATGAGGTCCGCAAGATGATCAATGCCGCCCATGAGGAGGCGAAGCTGATCCTGGAACGGCACCAGGATGCGATGCAGCGCATGGTCGAGGCGCTACTCCAGCAAGAGACGGTCGATCGGGAAGGGGTGGCAGAGTTGTTCGCCGACGTCCCCAAGTGGGAGCACACGTCGGAGGGCGCCCTTCGGATCAAGTACCCGGAGAACCCGGTCCTTCCCCAACCCCGCGAGGAGCAGATCGCCGCAGCCGAGGAGGTGGAGAAGGAGGAGGAGCCGGTCACCGAGTCCCTCTCCCTCAACCGCAAGCTCCGCCGCTCGACCCGCCCCGCCACCGACGCGGGCTGACCTCACGTCCGAACGAGACTGCTGCGAACCTCAGCTTCCTCGGCCCATATCCGGGCCGAACCGTCTCATGTTGGTGGGCGCCCCACCGGCGATGGCGAACCTGAGACAGTTTGGCCCATATGCGGGCCGAGGAAGCTGAGGTTCAGGAACACCCCGCCGGGGTCAATCGAGACGGTCGATCCTGAGGTCGCCTGAGACCAGGCGGACCTTGGCGCTGATCTCGCGTTCGGGAGGCTCCGGGCTCGGGTTGGTGGAGGGGAGCCTGATCCGGCCGGACAGGCTGCTGGCATCGAGGTCGAGCCGGGTACGCGGCGGGATCCCCAATCGAACCCCGCCCGAGACCGACTTGATCTTCACCGACGGCCCGGTCAACTCATCGACCCTAATGTTCCCGGACAGCGTCGCACAGAAGAGGCTGCCGCTGCAGACCCCGATCGTCACGTCCCCGGAAGCAGTCGAGAAGTCGGCGCGATCGAGGGTCTGAGTGATGCGGACGTCCCCGGACGCTGTGACGCAGTTGGCCTCGCCCTCGACCAGCTTGCCCCTGACGCCCCCACTTGCGGTCTTGGCCTGAAGTCGATGGGTCGTGTCGAAGTCGATATCGCCGCTGGCGGTGGACGCATCGAGACGGCCGACCGGGGTGCTGACGTTGATGTCGCCGCTGGCTGTGGCGATCTCGACGTTGGCCATCGAGGGGACTCTGACCGTGACAAAGGCCCGCCCACCCCGCTCGCCCGATGCGACGATGGCGTCGGCCGGCTGACGAATATCGAAGGTGGGGTCGCTGGTGTCAACCACGAACCGCACGACGCCGGGTTCACCGCTCTCGACACCAACCCGCCCCGACCTGATGGCGATCTTGACCACCGGGGAGTCGTCGACGGGGAACTCACGTTCGATCACAGGTCGATTGTCTTCCTGACACTTTCAGATGGCGCTCTCTCGTAGGCCTTTGAGCGAAGGGCGTCGACCACGAAGGAGTTGACCGAATCGCCCGCCACGTCCGCAGCTTCTGCGATGAGATCCTTGAGATAGCCGGGCAAGCGAAGGGTGATCCTCGCCTCGGCGTCGCCGGTCTCGCCCGCCGATGGCGGCGGCGGGGGAGGGATGCTCGAGTCGTCCGAGCGGACGGTCAGCTCGGGCTCGCCATCGACGAGACGGATCTCGACTCGCTGGCCGGCCAATTGGCCGTTGACCTCGTGGGCCGCCATCTCCAGCACCTCCATCAACGTGAGCCTGATGGCAGGGCGGAGCACTTCGAGCAGCTCCGACCCCAGGGCGGCCAACTCGGGATCGGCCAGTCTCAGCTGGGCCTCGACGGTTGCCTCCATCACGTGCGCCGTCTGGGTCAGCTGCATCTCTTCCTCTTGGGCAGACTCCGCAGCCGCCGAACCCGGGACTCGAGCTCGGTCTCCAACCCATCCGGGGTGGAGATGAACATCATCCTGAACATCTTATGCTCCTCCTATCGGTTGACATCATTGTGATGTCAAATTGACATCACAATACCGTCTTGCTGACGTCATGTCAATCCCTTGCTTTTTTGTGGAATACAGGACACTCCCCGGCCTATTTTCATTCGGTGATGAACGAGATCGACCAGGGACGGATCGAAAAGGCGGTACGCGAGATCATCGAGGCGCTGGGCGAAGACCCAGAGCGTGAGGGACTGGTGGAGACCCCGGAGCGGGTGGCCAGTTTCTATGCCGAGGTCTTCGACGGTCTGCATCGTGACCCCGGCGACGTCATCGACGCCTTCTTCGGGGAGGAGCACTATCAGGAGATCGTGATGGTGCGTGAGATCCCCTTCTATTCGATGTGCGAGCATCATTTCGTGCCCTTTCACGGGCAGGCCCACGTCGCCTACATACCGCGAGGCCGGGTCACCGGCCTGTCCAAGCTGGCCCGTCTCGTCGAGGGCTTCGCCCGACGCCCTCAGATGCAAGAACGGCTGACCGCCCAGGTGGCAGACGCGCTGGCCGAGCGTCTCGACCCACTCGGCGTGATGGTCGTGGTCGAGGCCGAGCATCTGTGCATGTCGATGCGAGGGGTGAAAAAGCCGGGAGCGAAAACGGTGACCTCGGCGGTGCGGGGAACCATGGAATCAGAGCCGGCCACCCGAGCCGAGGCGATGTCGTTGCTGTTCGGCACCGCTCGTTAGCTCGCTGCGCTCGCCGCCGCACCTTTTCCGTCCTACGTTCTACGTCCTGTGAGCTCATCTTGGAAGTTGCGGGGTCGGAGTCTCGATCTCACGAGGGGTGTGATCATGGGTGTGCTCAATGTGACCCCTGACTCGTTCTCCGACGGGGGGCTTCACCTGGAGAAGGCGGATGCAATTGCCTCCGGTCGGGACATGGTCTCCCAGGGAGCCGATCTGGTGGATGTTGGAGGTGAATCGACCCGGCCCGGCGCCAACCCGGTTCCCCTCGACGAGGAGCTGCGCCGGGTGATCCCCGTGGTCGAGGCGCTCGTCGCCGACGGTGTGGTCGTGTCGGTGGATACCTCGAAGCCGGAGGTCGCCCGCGCCGCGCTCGAAGTCGGGGCCGAAGTCGTCAACGACGTGACCGCAGCTGCCAGCGAGCAGATGGCCGAGGTCATGGCCGAGTCGGGGGCGGGGGCGATCCTGATGCACATGAAGGGAAGACCCCGCACCATGCAACAAGACCCGATCTACGACGACGTGGTGGGTGAGGTGGGCGCCTTCCTGGCCGAGCGCGCCCGACGGGTGATCGCAGCAGGCGTGGACCCCTCCTCGATCGCGATCGATCCCGGCATCGGGTTCGGGAAGACAGTCGAACACAACCTCGAGCTCATCGACGGGCTCGGGAAACTGACCGGACTCGGGTATCCGGTGGCGCTGGGAACGTCACGAAAGACCTTTCTCGGGAGGATCACCGGCATCGAGGTCCCGGCGATGCGTGATGGCGCCACGGCGGTCACCACGGCCCTGGGATTCGAGCGTGGAGCCCGTGTTTTTCGGGTCCACGACGTCGTCTCCTCTCGGGCTGCGCTCCGGCTTGCCGCCGCTATCGTGAATCCAGAGCAATGGGACGAATGGTCGCAGGACTAAAGCCCCGGGGGTTCACCTGGGTCATCACCGATCGTCTCGCTGTCTCGGAGCGGGTCGGGGGCTCCGGATTCCAGCATCGTCGGGTGCGGCGCGAGGAGGAGATCACCTGGCTGGTGGAGGAGGCAGGCATCAATGCCGTGGTATCGATGCTCCCCTCCAATCAGAACCTCCTCGCCTATCGAGAGGCAGGGATCGCCACCTACTCGATCCCTATCGGGCAAGACCTCACGGCCAAGGATGTCGACACCTTCTTCAAGACCCTGAGCAAGGCGACGGCACAGAGCAGTGCTCGGGTCCTGGTGCACCGGGAGGCCATCGACGACACGGTGGGCGGGCTCCTCGGAGGCTTTCTCGTGGTGTCGGGGCTGGTCAAGGATCCGATCCTGGCCCTGGCGGTGATCCAGCAGATTCTGGGGAGGGCGTTGGGGCCGGAGGGTCGGTCGCTCATCCCCGAGTCCGCTGTGTCGTGACAGATCGGATCGAGCTCAAAGGCATCGAGGTCCTGGCCCGGCATGGTGTCCTCGAGCACGAGAAGCTCGAGCCCCAGATCTTCAAGATCGACCTGACCGTGTTTCTGGACCTGGCCGGTGCCGGCGCCTCCGATGATCTCTCCGACACGGTCGACTATGGGAGGCTGGCCGAGAAGGCGCATGATTTGGTCGAGAGCGAGAGCCATCGGCTGATCGAGACCGTGGCCCAACGGATCGCCGATAGGATCCTCGACGAGGCACGCGTGGAACGAGTCGTGGTGACCGTGCACAAACCGGAGGCCCCTGTCGCTCGGAAGTTGGAGGACGTGGCGGTCACGATCGACCGTTCCCGATGACCAGATTCGCCGTGGCCCTCGGCTCCAATCAGGGAGACCGGGTGGGCCATCTGCGGTCCGCTTTTAAGAAAATAGGGGATTTGGGCGTCATCCGTGCCGTCTCCGGTCTCTACGAGACAGAGCCCATCGGCGGCCCGGACCAGGATCTCTATCTGAATGCGGTGATCCTCCTCGAGACCCCCCTGCCGCCGGGGAAGCTCCTCGGTGAGTTACAGCGCATGGAGACCGATCACGGTCGGGCCCGCGAGGTGCGTTTGGGACCCCGCACCCTCGATCTCGACATCGTCGCCTCCGACGGCGGGCCGGTCGACACCCTCGAGCTGACGATTCCCCATCCCCGGGCGGCGGAGAGACGATTCGTGCTCGAGCCACTGACCGAGATATGGCCCGATGCAGAGGTGGGGCCGGAGTCGTCGGCTTCCTCGGCGCTGGGCTCGGTCACCGATCAGGAGGTGGATCTGCTGGCTGCGAACTGGGCGGACGCCGCCACCCCCCTCCCCGGCCGCTACTGGGCCCTGGTTCAGATCCTGTGGTTGGGGGCGATCGGGGCGGGCCTCATCTACGACGGGTCGCTCCCCGGCAACGGCTTCGACATCTTCAGGGTGATCGGGGGCCTGCTCATCATTGTCGGTGGTATCGCCGTTCTGGCCGCGGCGAGATCGCTGGGACACGCCCTGACCATCTTGCCCGAGCCGGTGCCGGGAGCCTCTCTGGTCGTGACGGGTGTCTACACCCTTGCTCGTCACCCGATGTACGGGGGTGTGTTCCTCATGATGCTTGGCGTTTCCCTCCTCCTGGCCAGCCTGGCCGGAGCGCTGCTGAGCATCGGGCTGCTCCTCTTCTTGTGGGCCAAATCGGGCTACGAAGAGCGTCAGCTCCGCATTGCCCATCCCGGCTATTCGGCGTATCGGAGACGGGTGCGTCGCAGGCTGATTCCCTACGTGCTCTGAACGGTCGGGACTCAGATCGGGTCTTTGGACCCTGGCACGCAAGACCGGGTCCGTGCTAGGTTCCGACCCATGGGAAGCGGCCGCGGCCCTCCTCTTGGGACAGGACACATCGAGAACGCGTCCAGGACAGGAGGAACGATCTAGATGGCCAAGCGGTCGCGAGAGCATCGCCAGGAGATCCCCGGATACAACGACGGTCGCCCGACACGGCAAGAGCGCAAACAACAGCACCGGGCTGTGCGACACCACACCCATCAGGTGTTGCACATGGCCGACGACCCGGACGAGGTCGTCGTTCCGGAGGTGCGGGGCACCGGGGACAATCACGAGACTCAGCTCACCGAGGCACAGGATTCGAAACGACGCAGATTCAGGGTCTGGAAGACCAAGTTCTGGAAACGCCGGGACGACTACCACACGATGAAGTCGGAATTGGACTCGAACTGGCCGGTCATAACCCCCAACCAGATCGGAGAAGACCAGGTCTGAGCCGACAGACCACTGGCTACCCTCCGCCGCCACACCGGCAGAGGAAGACCTGTGAGATTGACAATCGTCGGCCCGGGGAGGGCCGGGGGGGCTGTTGCCCTGGCTGCGGGCCGATCCGGCCATCAAATAGCCGGGGTGCTCTCCCGGTCCGCCGACACGACCTACGGTCCCGCTCTTTCTTGGGACGATCCGCTACCTGACTCCGACCTCCTCCTCATCGCGGTGCGGGACGACGCCATAGAGGAGGTAGCGGCTCGTCTCGCCACGGTCGCCGCGTCGATCCCGGTCGCAGCCCATGTGTCCGGGTTCACCCCTGTTACCGCCCTCGACGAGCTGGCAAGGGTCGGGGTGGCCACGGGCGGGTTTCATCCCCTGCAGACTCTTCCCGACCCGGAACGGGGCGCCGCCGCCCTGGCCGGAGCCTATGTCGGGATCGGTGGAAACCCCCAGGCGGTGGAGACGCTGTCCGAGCTGGCGGTCTCCCTGGGGCTGACACCGTTCTCACTTCTCGACGAGTCCAGGCCCGGGTATCACGCCGGAGCGGCGGCGGCAGCAAACTTCGTCATCACCGCCCTGGCCACGGCGGGCGATCTGATGCAGAACGCACATGTCGACCCGGTGGTCACCCGCCCCCTGGTCGAGCAGGCCATGGCCAACCTCTACGAGACCGATCCGGACTCCGCCCTGACCGGCCCGATTGCCCGGGGCGACGTCAGCACGGTGATCGGCCAGCTGGCGGCGGCGCGCCGGGTCTCGGAGGGGGTCGGGGAGCAGTACAGGTTGATGGCCGAGGCAACCGCCATCCGTGCCGATAGGAAAGGTGATATCGACAGATGGAGATGACGGCGACCTTTGCCGGGACACGGGAGCGGTACGAGGGCACGGTCGGGCTGCTCCCCACGCTCGGATTCCTCCACGAGGGCCATCTTGCGCTCATGGACCTGCTTCGGGAGCAATGCGACACCCTGGTCGTCTCCCTCTTCGTGAACCCGACCCAGTTCGAGGACAAGGACGACTTCGCCGCCTACCCGCGGGACACCGAGCGTGACGCCGGTCTCGCCGAGCAGCACCACGCCGACCTTCTCTTCGTGCCCGAGCTGGAGGAGGTCTACCCGGTGGGGCAGACCACCATCGTGGAGGTGGGTGGGGTCTCCCAGGAGATGGAGGGCCGGTACCGGGCCGGTCATTTCACAGGAGTGGCCACCGTGGTGGCCAAGCTCTTCGCCGGACTCCAACCCGACATCGCCATGTTCGGGAGGAAGGACGCCCAGCAGCTCGCGGTGCTGAAGGCGATGGTGCGGGACCTCCGTTTCCCGGTGTGGGTGATCGATGCTCCCCTGGTCCGTGAGCCGGACGGCCTTGCCCTCTCCAGCCGCAACGTGAGACTCTCCCGTGAGGACCGGGAACGTGCCCTGGCCATCAGCCGGGGGCTGTTCCAGGCCGCAGAGCAGGTCGACGCCGGAGAACGTAGGGGCGAGCGCCTCGAGGCGACCGTGCGCCGGTCCTTGAAGGGTCTCGAGGTCGACTACGCCACGCTCGCCTCCCAGGAGACGATGGAGCCCATCACCGAGCTCGATCGCCCGGCGGTGCTGGCCGTGGCCGCCCACGTCGGCGGAGTCCGCCTCATCGACAACGTCACGTTCGACTGGAGCGACGGGAGGCCGGTGCCCGACCGCGGCCTGCTCCTCGGCGAGCCAAGCCGGCTCACTACTCTCCCTTGACCCCGGCCCACCGAGTGACATGACCGAGACATCCGACCAGGGCACCGACCCACTCGTCGCCGGGCGGCGGGAGCATCATCAGGAGATCCTCGAGTCGGGCGGCTACCCCCACCGCTACGACCGGACCCATCTGGCGGCCGAGGTCCATCGGATGTTCCCCGACCTGGAGCCGGGCTCGGACACGGATGTCCGGGTGTCGCTTGCCGGGCGTCTCATGCTGCACCGCTCCTTCGGCAAGCTCCAGTTCGGCACGCTCCGGGACCAGTCGGGCACGATCCAGCTCTTCGTGGACCGGGCCATTCTCGGCGACGAGCGGGCAGACGAATTCTCCCGGGTCGATCTCGGGGACTGGGTCGGCGCCACCGGGGTGGTCATGTCCACCCGCAAGGGCGAGCTGAGCGTGAGGATCGACGACTTCGTGATCCTGCAGAAGAGCCTCCGGCCGCTGCCGGACAAGTGGCACGGGTTGCACGACGTCGAGCTGCGCAGCAGGCGGCGCTACCTCGATCTGATGGTCAATGAGGAGGCGAGACTTGTCGCCGGGACCCGGGCCGCCATAGTCGGCGAGCTGCGTCGCCAATTCGAGTCTCGAGGCTTCGTCGAGATGGAGACCCCGATGTTGCTCCTACAGGCCACCGGGGCCACCGCACGCCCCTT
This sequence comes from Acidimicrobiia bacterium, assembly GCA_050741975.1. Taxonomy (GTDB): domain Bacteria; phylum Actinomycetota; class Acidimicrobiia; order Spongiisociales; family ZC4RG35; genus JARDZU01. The sequence continues at coordinate 20,708 of JBOGET010000077.1, read as the reverse complement.
CGCCACCGAGCACCACGCTCTCGACATGGTGATGTACCTCCGCATCGCCACCGAGCTCTATCTCAAGCGTCTGGTGATCGGCGGGATGGAGAAGGTGTTCGAGATCGGGCGCATCTTCCGCAACGAGGGCATCGATTCCACTCACAACCCCGAATTCACCATGCTCGAGGCCTATCAGGCCCTCGCCGACTACACCGACATGCTGACCCTGGTCGAGCAGGTGTTCTCGCAGGTGACGAGATCGGTGGCCGGGGACACCACGATCACGTACCAGGGCCGGGGAATCGAATTGTCGGCCCCCTACCGCAAGGCGACGATGACCGATCTGGTGTCGGAGAGCCTGGGACACGAGGTCGATCTCGACACACCGGCCAACGAGCTGGCAGTGCTTGCTGGTGAGGCGGGGGTCGAGGTCGAGCCGGAGTGGAGCCCGGGGCGGATCATCTCCGAGATCTACGAGGAGGTCGTGGAGCCGGGGATCTGGGAGCCGACCTTCGTCACCCATCAGCCGGTGGAGATCTCGCCGCTGGCCCGACGCAACCAAGAAGACCCCCGTCTGGCCGACAGGTTCGAGTTGGTGATCGCCGGGTCGGAGTACGCCAATGCCTTCAGCGAGCTAAACGACCCGGACGACCAGAGGGAGAGGTTCGAGACGCAGGAAGTCGCCCGTGCCGCCGGTGACGAGGGGGCACACCCCGTCGACGAGGACTATCTGCTGGCGCTGGAGTACGGGCTCCCCCCCACCGGGGGCCTGGGCATAGGTGTGGACCGTCTGGTGATGCTCCTCACCGACCAGGCACACATCAGGGATGTCATCCTCTTCCCCACCCTCAGGCCCGAAAACTGAACGAGACTCGAGTGGAGGCGAAGCTCCGGCCGACCGGCGTCTGTTCGCCCGAGGCTATGAGACCACGTGGGGATTGGGGGTCCGGGCTACCTGGCGCCAGGCCGAGGGCGAAGGCGGCCGGCAATCAAGTTCGCGCCGCGTCCACCCGACCCAGCAAGTAGGCCCCGAGGGACTCCAGGATGTCCTTGGGCCTGCCTTCGGGCACTCGGGCCAATGCCTTGGAGGCCACCTCCAGACGTCGGGCCGCCTCGGACAGCGACCGGTCCACGTGACCTCCCGAGCGAACGATGTCGATCACGTCGCTCACCACCGAATCGGGATAGGGGTGGGTGCTCTCGAGCAGCGATCGCACCCGTTCGCCTTCCGAACCGGCCAGCGCTTCCAGTACCGGCATGGTGAACTTGCCCTCCCTGATGTCCGACCCCGCCGGTTTGCCGATCATCTCCTCGTCAGCGACAAGGTCGAGGGCGTCATCGGCGATCTGGAACACCATTCCCAGCTCCCAGGCCCAGTCGGACAAGGCGTCGACGACGTCATCGTCGGCGTCGGCGGCCATGGTCCCCAGTCGGGCCGAGGTCCGGATCAATGAGGCCGTCTTCCCCGCCATCACCTGCTCGTACTCCGCGACGCCATGGTCCAGGTTGAAGTCGAGTTGGAGCTCGCGGGTCTGGCCCTCGACCAATTCGGCATAGGTGGTCGCCAGGAGCCGGACCGACTCCTGGCTGAGATGGGTGGCGGCCACCTCCGAGGCTCGGGCCATCAGGAAGTCACCGGCGAGAATGGCGACGGTGTTGCTCCAGTTGGCGTTGACGGACGCCGCCCCACGTCTGACATCCGCCTCATCGATGACATCGTCGTGGTAAAGGGAACCGACATGGATCAGCTCCACCGAGACGCCCGCCTCCACCGGGCGACGGTCACGACTCTCACCGAACTCGGCGGCGAGGAGCGCCAACAGCGGTCGGAAGCGCTTGCCGCCGGCGAGCAGCAGATGCTGGGCGATCTTGGTCAGGTAGGGGTCATCTGCCGCGGCCGCCTCCAGCAGCCGTTCCTCGACACGGGCCAGTGAGTCCCATACGACGGGAAGACGAATGAGACTTTGGAGATCGTCCATCCGTGACGATGGTATTACGTGTGCATTCGTCGGGAGCCAAGCTCGAAGGTCAATGACCACCCGGTGTTAAAGTTGCGTATGTCAGGCTTGGGAGTCAAGAGTGTTTGAGCGCTTCACAGATCGTGCCCGCCGGGTCGTAGTGCTGGCCCAGGAAGAGGCGCGTCTACTGAATCACAATTACATCGGCACCGAGCACATCCTGCTCGGCCTGTTGAACGAGGGCGAGGGCATAGCCGCCCAGGCCCTGGAGAGCCTCGACATCGATCTCGCCTCGGTCCGTGAAGAGGTGGTGAAGATCATCGGACAGGGCCAGCAGTCTCCCTCCGGGCACATCCCGTTCACACCCAGGGCGAAGAAGGTCCTCGAGCTCAGTCTCCGTGAGGCGCTGCAACTGGGTCACAACTACATCGGCACCGAGCACATCCTGCTCGGCTTGATCCGCGAAGGAGAGGGTGTGGCCGCCCAGGTGCTCCAACAGCTCGGGGCCGAGTTGCAGAAGGTGCGTCAGACGGTGATCCAACTCCTGTCCGGGCCCGGGGGCAGCGAGCAGCAGTCATCGGAGCCGGCAGGCACCGGCGGCAGGGAGTCCTCGGCGGGTGGCTCCACGGTGCTCGACCAATTCGGCCGCAACTACACCCAGCTGGCCCGAGAGCGGAAGTTGGATCCTGTCATCGGCCGGATTCGTGAGATCGAGCGGGTCATGCAGATCCTCTCCCGTCGCACCAAGAACAACCCGGTCCTAATAGGTGAGCCGGGTGTGGGCAAGACGGCAATCGTGGAAGGGCTGGCCCAGCGCATCGTGGCCAAGGATGTCCCAGACAACCTCCAGGGCAAGAACCTCTACTCGCTCGACCTCGGTGCTCTCGTCGCCGGGTCCCGCTACCGCGGCGACTTCGAAGAGCGGCTGAAGAAGGTCTTGAAGGAGATCAAGAGTCGGGGCGACATCATCCTGTTCATCGACGAGATCCACACCCTCGTCGGCGCCGGCGCTGCCGAGGGCGCCATAGACGCCGCCTCCATCCTCAAGCCGATGCTGGCTCGAGGTGAGCTGCAGACTGTCGGCGCCACGACTCTCGAGGAGTACCGCAAGTACCTGGAGAAGGACTCCGCCCTGGAGCGCCGGTTCCAACCGATCCAGGTCGACGAGCCCTCGGTCAGCGAGACGATCCAGATCCTGATGGGGCTGAAGGATCGGTACGAGGCGCACCACTCGGTCCGCTTCACCGACCAGGCAATCGTCTCCGCCGCCAACCTCGCCGATCGGTATCTCTCCGATCGTTTCCTGCCCGACAAGGCGATCGACCTCATCGACGAGGCCGGGAGCCGGCAACGTATCCATCGGACGAGCGATGTTCCCGAGATAACGGCCATCGACGAGAAGCTCTCCAGTGTCCGTCAGGACAAACAGGACGCCGTTGCCCGGGAGAACTTCGAGCGAGCGGCGAACCTGCGTGACGAGGAACGCGGGTTGCTGAGCGATCGGGCGCTCAAGGAGGCCAACGAAGGCGACAACGGCTGGGTCATCGACGAAGAGGAGATCGCAGAGGTCCTCGCCCAATGGACCGGGATCCCGGTCCACCGTCTGACCGAGGAGGAGACCGCCCGGCTGGTCCACATGGAAGACGAGTTGCACAAGCGGATCATCGGCCAGCAAGACGCCATCACCGCGGTGTCCAAGGCGATCCGCCGCACCCGTGCCGGGCTCAAGGACCCGCGCCGGCCATCGGGCTCGTTCATCTTCCTTGGCCCCTCCGGCGTCGGGAAGACCGAGACGGCAAAGGCCCTGACCCAGTTCCTCTTCGGCAAGGAGGAAGCCCTGATCCAACTCGACATGTCCGAGTACATGGAGAAGCACACGGTCAGCCGTCTGGTCGGCTCGCCACCGGGATACGTTGGGTACGACGAGGGTGGCCAACTCACCGAGGCGGTGAGACGCAAGCCATTCTCCGTGGTTCTCTTCGATGAGATCGAGAAGGCACACCCCGACGTGTTCAACACCCTGCTTCAGATCCTCGAGGAGGGGCGTCTGACCGATGCCCAAGGCCGGACCGTGGATTTCAAGAACACGGTCATCATCATGACCTCCAACCTGGGCACTCGGGACCTCCACAAGAAGGCGGTCGGCTTCCATGCCTCAGACCAGGACATGAACTACGAGCACATGAAGGAGCGGGTCACCGAGGAGCTGAAGAAGAGCTTCCGACCCGAGTTCATCAACCGGCTCGACGAGATCATCGTGTTCCACGAACTGACCATGGACGAGCTGAAGCAGATCGTCGACCTGATGCTGGAGCGGGTGAGGGAGCAACTGGCCAACCAGCACCTCGACCTGGTTCTCACCGATGACGCCAAGGAGTTCCTGGGGACCCGGGGCTATGACCCCGAGCTCGGTGCACGTCCGCTGCGTCGTGCCATCCAGCGTCTGCTCGAAGACCCGCTCAGCGAGCGTGTGCTCCTCGGGGAGTTCAAGGCAGGGACCACGATCCTGGTCGGTCTCGACACCGAGAACGACGAGCTCACCTTCGAGGCAGTCGCCTCGCCGGACACCTCGGCGACACCGCAACGGGAGATGGCCGCTCAGGACTGAGCGCTAAAGCACGGCCTCAACCAAGCCGATTAAGTCAGGGCTGACGTACACCTCGGTAGGCCCATGCTCGCACTCATTCTCGCCATCTCAACCACGGTAGCCGCACTGCCGATTGCGGAATACGTCCCGGCGAGCGACGAGGCATACTCCCTCGACCTCGAGGTCGATGGCTACGTCAACGGGGCTATGGACAAGTCGCGTCTGATGACGTTGGAGGGCTGCACGCTGGAACGTGACGCCGCCTATATGTACGCCTTGCTCAAGGAGGCTGCGGAGGAGGATGGCGTTCGGCTCGGTTGGGAGGACTGTTATCGGTCCTACAACGCCCAGGCCGCCTCGTACAACACGCGCTGCCCCCTGACCGATACCCCGATATTCGGCGTCGATCCGTTGACCGGGGCCATGGTCCAGACCGGGTCCAAGGGGGTGCGCGTGTGCAGCGGACCGCCAACCGCCAGACCGGGATTCTCCAACCACGGGTGGGGCCGCGCCGTGGACTTCACCGACGGGCGCGGGGTCCTCAACTGCTCCGACTCCAGCTATCGCTGGCTTCAGGGCAACGCCTACCGCTTCGGATGGGTCAACCCGGAGTGGGCCCACTGCGGCCAGAGCACGCAAGAGCCCTGGCACTGGGAATACGCCGGCGTCACCGACCCCACCCTCGTCGGCTACAGCCAGCTCAACCCCGAGGTTCTCAAGTTCGTCGAGTGACCGGGGCGCCTTGATCGTGAACCTCAGCTTCCACGGCCCATATGTGGGCCGTGGAAGCTGAGGTTCCCCGGCCCGGATCTGGCTGGGATCCGCACCCGTGAGAAGACTCAGGATTCCAGCGCCATCTGGACCGAAGCGACGACCATCATCGGATCCTCGGTGATATCACGCCAGGTAAAGCGGAGGATGCGCCAGCCGGCCAGCTGCGCCTGGTTGTCTCGATGCCGATCGGTCTGGAACGACTCCATCAACATGTGCCATTTCCTGCTGTCACCCTCGACGATCAGCTTCTGATTCGGGTAGGCGAAGTCGACCCGGCCGGCTGTGGGGACGAGCCACGGTGGCCGGAACTGAGGCGTCGGGCGTGGGAGACCGGCGTTCACGATGAGGTCCAGGAGACGCTGTTCGAGGACGGTGTCTGCCGGCTGATAATCCTTTCCTCGCTTCTCCAGCAACCTTCGGATCCTGGTCGTTCCCGGCTTCCCCCTTCGCCCCAACGTCGAGAAGAGGGCAGCCAGGCTGTCCAGGTCAACGCTGGCCGAGGACAGGGCGCGGTCGAGGATCCAGTCGAGGCGGGAGTCGGTGAGCACGGACGCCAGATCGATGATTGTTCGCTCGGCGTTGGTCACAGGAAGTCCTCGTATCGAGACCACGTGGTCGTCCGAGATGTCGGTCGACTGATGAACGACCACTCCCTCGAACATCTTGGTGTGCCGGTGTGGGACGGTGACGGAGGGGTTGACCCAGGGGAGGCCGTCGAACCCGTGCAACCGGCCCGCAGATTCGTGCGACACCACGGCGTCGAGACTGCGACACGCCGCCTCGAGCTGTGAGTCGTGCTCCTCCTCGGTGCCGGCGAGGCGAAACACGCCGCGCTTGGCACGGAGAAGGATCCCCGAATTGGCGCGCCTCGCCAATGTGGAACGACTCATGCCAATCGCCAATGCCTCTTTCGAGGTGATGATCCCGCCGTTCGCCCGGGCGTACTCGATGAGGTCTTTCGTCTTGTCTTCCATCCCATTGGACAACATTGCCAGTTGGGCGATGTGACTTCTAGGGGGTTGCGGAACGTGAGACGGTTTGTGCCGTATACGGGCCGTGGAAGCTGAGGTTCAGGTTTGTGGCCTCAGACGGGGGCCCGTCGGGGCCGACGTGAGGGGATGTGGGCGATGCCGCCCAGGATCACTCCGGCGATGGGGAGGGTGAGCACCAGCCCGTTCAACCCATCGTCGTCGGCGATCCCGATGGCGGCGAGGAGACCGAGACCGGCGCAGATGCCCAGGACCGCCAACACCGGCCGCCACCACACCGGCGCCGGTCGTGTGTCCTCCACCGGGTTCTCGAAGCGGCCAAAGATCGCGACCATCCCCACCGTCACCAACCCGACGACGAGGAACCAGAGGGGGCGGCTCAGCCACCAGCCGGCACTCAACGGCTCGATCCCTAGGCCGAATCCGTCGGTGACCAACGCCAACCCTATGACGATCACCATCGCCGTCAGGTGCCACAGGTAAAGGGTCATGATCCTGGCGCTGACCCCGACCACGAACGTCCAGGCAAGACGTCGTCGCATCAATCGCTGCATCGGACGCTCCAGCAGCAGGGCGAGACCCGATTGGGACATCCCGAGAAAGGCCAAGGTCACCCGCGGTGGATAAGAGTTGGTGATCTCGGTGGTGTCGAGGCCGACCATGGCCACCGGGTATGGGCCGAGACCGACTAGGAGCAGGGTCCCGCTCAGACCGACGATGGCCATCAATGCCCGCTTCCAGGCCCCCTCGAGGGTCGCGTCGAGCCAGGCGTAGCCGATCTGATGGACAGTGCCCCAGACGAAGACGTAGTTGAGGAAGCCGACCGGGACTACTCCCTGCGCTATCGACAGCCAGTCGCAGAGCCCGGACAGGGCGACCCCGGCCACGATGGACCACCATCCCCACCGCTCCCAAACCCAGAGGCCGAGCGGGGCGATGGTGACGATCACCACATAGGCGGCCAGGAACCAGGTCGGCACCAGGGCCACCTGCGAGGCGAGCTGGAGCATCTCCCATTCGAGTCCGAGCCGGAGCCCGATCCAGCCACCCGCCGTCCAGAACAGGAGCAGCGGGACCACCGGGAGGGCGAGCCGGCGGAGACGGGAACGGAGCCAGCTCCCGTAGTTCTCCCCGCGCCGCCGGGCCGATCTCCAAGAGAGCCCGTTGGCGTACCCACCAACCAGGAAGAAGACGGGCATGACCTGGAAGACCCAGGTGAGGGGATGGGTCCAGTCGGCGAGGATCAGGAGATGACCCGCCACCAGCTCGCCGTTTTCGATCGTCACGGCCGCCATAAGCCAATGCCCGAACACGACGACGAGGATCGACGCCGCACGGAGCAGATCGACCACTCGATTACGGTCGGCCGGCGTGGCGTCGGCGAGACGGCGAACGGAGGCTACGTAACCAATGCCCTCATTCTGGCTCTAACTTCACCCTCAGGGATGGCAGACGGCCCGTGAAACGATCAATCCGATCGCTGCTCATTGTCGGTGGCGCCTACGTCGCCGCCCAGATGTTGGCCGACATCGCCAGTCTCCGCATCATCACGGTTGGTAGATACGCCGTGGACGCCGGCACTCTCATCTACCCGTTCACCTTCACGCTGCGCGATTTGGTGCACAAGATCGCGGGCAAGTCGGCAGCGCGCACCCTGATCTTCCTCGCCGCCGGGATCAACGTCTTCATGGCCGGCTTCTTGTGGTTGGTCGCCCGACTCCCACCCGACCTCTTCACCGGCCCCCAGATCGAGTTTGGCGACGTCCTCTCCCCGGTGTGGGGGATCGTGGTGGCCTCGATCATCGCCGAGATCGTCTCCGAGCTGATCGACACCGAGGCCTATCACCGGTGGGTCCTGCGCTTCGGCGACCGTCACCAGTGGGGCCGGGTCCTGACCAGCAACGCGGTGGCGATCCCGCTCGATTCCGCAGTCTTCGTGGGGTTGGCCACGGTCTTCGGGGTCTTTCCTCCCGAGGTGGCCTGGTCGATCTTCTGGGTGAACGTCGTGTTCAAAGGGGTGATAACGGTGGTGTCCATCCCCTGGATCTATTGGGTCCATCCCGAGCCTCTGGGGGCGACCTAGCCCCGATTTGGCCGTTAATGTGGCTCCTCGGCAGGGTTCCCTGCCACTTCCTGATAACACGGAGGGAAAAAGCGTGAAACGCTATCTGCGGTACCTCGCCCTCGTCTCCGTCTTCGCATTGGTCCTCGCGGCCTGTGGAGATGGTGAGGGTGGGGACACCACGACCACGGCGGGCGAAGAGCCCAGCACGACAGCGGGTGAAGAGGTAACGACCACGGCCGGCGAGGCCACGACCACGACGGCCGCTGGGCTGATCGGGGAGGGTCGCACCATCGGCATGGCCTTCGACGTCGGAGGCCGTGGCGACCTGTCGTTCAACGATCTGGCCGCCCTGGCCTGGGACAACGGCATTGAGACCTACGGCTACACCGGCGAAGAGCTCGCTCCCGATGCCGGCGGCGAGAACCGTGAGGAGAACCTGCGTCTCCTCGCCGAGGCCGGCATGGAGTTGATCATTGCCAATGGCTTCGCCTTCGCCCAGAACGTGTGGCGGGTCGGGACCGAGTTCCCGGACACCTACTTCGCCATCACCGACGACTGTCCCCAGGACGACACCTTCACCGTGGTGGAGATGCCCAACGTTCGATGCATGCTCTTCTCCGAGGAGCAGGGCTCGTTCCTGATGGGTGTGGCTGCTGCGCTGAAGAGCACCTCGGGGACCATCGGGTTCATCGGGGGAGTCGAGGTCCCGCTCATCCACAAGTTCCAGGCAGGTTTCGAGGCGGGCGCATTGGCCGCCAACCCTGACATCAACATCCTGCCGGCCATCTACCTGACCCAGGTGCCGGACTTCACCGGGTTCAACGACCCGGTCAAGGGCAAGGAAGCCGCCCTGGCCCTGTACGGACAGGGAGCAGACGTGGTCTACCACGCCGCAGGGGGCTCCGGTCTGGGTCTCTTCCAGGCGGCTGACGAGCTCTCGACCGACGACAGCCATCTGTGGGCGATCGGTGTCGATGCCGACCAGTACGAGACGGTCGGCGATGCGGCTCTCCAGGAGCACATCTTGACCTCGATGTTGAAGCGGGTCGACGTCGCGGTCGACAAGGCGATCACCGACTTCCTCAACGACGAGTTCACCCCAGGGGCGGTTCGTCTCGGGTTGGCCGAGGAAGGTATCGGCTACTCGACGACCGGTGGGTTCGTCGACGACATTGCCGGCCAGTTGGACGACTACGCGGCTCAGATCATTGCCGGGGACATCGTTGTCCCCACCGAGCCAGAAGCCTGATCCAAGGCCGTCCTGCTAACTTGCGCCGGGCCCAGATCCCTGGGCCCGGCGTTCTATTTGGACTGGGAGATGGCTCAGGCACCAGCAATTCAGCTCAAGGGCGTGACCAAGCGTTACCCCGGTGTCGTAGCCAACAAGGACGTCGAGCTGACCGTCGAGGCGGGTGTGGTCCATGCCGTCGTGGGGGAGAACGGCGCGGGCAAGTCGACGTTGATGAAGATCATCTATGGGATGGTCCGCCCCGACGAGGGGTCCATCACCATCAACGGCGAGCCGGGTAACTTCCGTACTCCCAAGGAAGCCATCGATGCCGGGATCGGCATGGTCCACCAGCACTTCATGTTGGCGGACAACCTCACCGTCCTCGAGAACGTGATTCTCGGATCGGAGCCAAGATCGGGGATGACGATCGACTTCCCGAATGCGGCCGAGAGGATTCGCCAGCTGGGCGAGACCTACGGGTTGAGACTGGACCCCCAGGAGAAGGTCGAGACCCTCTCCGTCGGGGAGAGACAGAGGGTCGAGATCATCAAGGTGCTCTATCGCGGGGCGAAGATCCTGATCCTCGACGAGCCGACCGCAGTTCTCGTCCCTCAGGAGGTCACCGAGCTCTTCGAGTCGATCCGCGACCTCAAGGGACAGGGTCACACCATCATCTTCATCTCCCACAAGCTCGACGAAGTGCTCTCAATCGCCGATCGAATCACTGTGATGCGTGACGGGCAGACGGTGGGCACCACCACCCCGGCCGAGGTGGATGCCCGAGAACTGGCCGAGATGATGATCGGCTCGGAGCTGCCCTCTCCGGAGACACGCGAGTCGACGGTGCAAGATGAGGTCCTCCTCGATGTCGCCGGACTCGGCCTGCAGTCGGGGTCGGGACGTGCCGTCCTCCAGGGGATCGAGTTCAAGGTCCACAAGGGGGAGATCGTCGGTGTGGCCGGTGTCGAGGGAAACGGTCAAAGCCAGCTCGTCGATGCAATCATCGGTCTAGCTCCCGATGCAGTTGGGGAGATCAAACTGGCCGGTCGATCGATCACCCATCTCCCGACCCGGGAACGTCGCGGTTCGGGGATCGGGCTCATCCCCGAGGACAGACAGCGCCAGGGGTTGCTTCTCACCTCACCGCTCTGGGAGAACGCCGCCCTCGGCCATCAGTACAAAGAGCCATATGCCAAGGGCATCTGGATCGACAAGAAGGGCGCTCGGGCCCAGACCGAGGAGATCGTTCGCCGGTTCGACGTGATGACCCCCGGGGTCGATGTGCCGGCCACGGCGCTCTCCGGTGGGAACCAGCAGAAGCTGGTGGTGGGGCGCGAGATCATGGCCAACCCGAGGGTTCTCATCGCGGCTCAACCGACCCGGGGGATCGACATTGGGGCCCAGGCCGCGGTCTGGGAGGAATTGAAGTCGGCGCGGGCGGCCGGCATGGGGATCCTCCTCATCTCGGCCGACCTCGACGAGCTGATCGGGCTCTCCGACACGATCCATGTCCTGTTCGAAGGCCGGTTCGTCGCCAAGCTCGACCCGAGTGAGATCACGCCTGAGATTCTCGGCTCCTACATGACCGGTGCCGGGGAGAAGAAGGCCTCGTGAAGGAGGGGAGACTGCTCACCTCGGTGGTAGCTCCGCTCATCGCCCTGGTGATCGCCTTCGGGTTGGCCGCTCTGGCGCTGCTCCTGGTCGATATCGACCCGTTGACCGCCTACAAGGAGATGCTGGACTTCGGCACCACCACCGAGTCGCTGATCATCACGGTCAACAACGCCGTGCCCCTGTTCGTCTCCGCCCTGGCCGTTGCGATCGGATTCAAGATGAACCTGTTCAACATCGGCGTCGAGGGCACCTATCTCATCGCCGCATTGTTCGCCGCCTATGTGGGGGCGCGTTTCTCCATCACCCCTCTGCTCCATGTGGGAGTGATCCTTCTGGTGGCGATGGCGGTCGGAGCCTTCTGGGCCTGGCTTCCGGCCATCCTCAAAGTGAAGCGGGGAGTATCCGAGGTGATCTCGACGATCATGCTCAACTACATCGCCTTCGCCGTCAGTGCCTATCTGTTCCTCAATGTCTTCGCCGCAGAGACCGCGGGTCTGACCGTGGCCACCGATCTCATACCGGAGACCGGGCGGATCCCGTCCTTGAACCCGGTCCTGGGCTGGTTCGGGATCGAGCCCCGCGCCGGCGCCGACCTCCATGGGTTCCTCCTCATCGCAGTGGTTCTCGGTGTCTTCTATCACTATCTGGTCACCAAGAGCCGGTTCGGCTTTGATCTGAGATCGAGCGGGGTGAACCCGGCGGCCGCCAACGCCAGTGGGGTGGACCCGAGCAAGATGGTGGTCAAGACCATGCTGATCTCCGGGGCCCTGGCCGGCATGGTGGGCCTGGCCCCGCTGCTCGGGTTCTACAACCAGTACCCGCAGGACTTTCCCCGCAACTTCGGGTTCAACGGGATCGCGGTCGCTCTTCTTGGGCGCAACCACCCGGTGGGGATGGCCTTTGGCGCCCTCTTGTTCGGGTTCATGGAAAGGTCCTCTCTCATCCTCGATCTCAGGGATGTCCCCAAGGAGATCGTCACCATCATCCAGGGAATCGTCGTCCTTGCCGTGGTCATCGTCTACGAGGTCATCTCCAAGTACGTCCAACGACGTATCGTCGCCGCCGCAGCGCTCGCCACCGAGACCGGGAGTCTCAGACCGGAGGTGGCGGCATGACCGCCGTCTTCGAGCGATACAAGAGCGCAGGCCGGCGCACCCGGATCCTGGTCATCGCATTGGTCGCCATCCTGGTGATGACGATCGCCGAGCTGTTCACCGGCACGTCGGACCTCACCTCTCGCAACACGGCGAGCGCCGCTCTCCGGCTCGCCATACCGGTCCTCCTCGCCGGCATCGGCGGGCTCTACTCGGAGCGATCCGGTGTGGTGAACATCGGTCTCGAGGGGATGATGATCGGAGGCACCTGGTTCGCCGCCTGGGGGAGCTGGTTGTTCGGCCCTTGGGAAGGGGTCCTGCTCGGTGTGGCCGGTGGGGCGGTGTTCGGCTTGCTCCACGCCCTGGCCACGGTGACGTTCAACGTCGACCACATCGTCTCGGGCGTTGCCATCAACATCCTGGGTCTCGGTGCCATGCGCTTTCTCTCCTCGATCGTCTACACCGCGGAGACCGGTGGGTCGGTCATCCAGTCTCCTCCCGTACAGGGCATCTCCGACGTCGACATTCCTTTTCTCGCCGGCGGGCGCCTCTTCGGCTGGGACACCCCTGACATCCTCGGGTGGCTGGAGACCCGGGAGGTGTTCTTCATCTCCGACATCGCCGGGATCATTCGTGGCTTTTCCGGCCGGGTCAATTGGCTGACCCTGATCGGGGTGGCCATCGTGCCTCTGACCGCCTGGCTCCTGTGGCGGACCCCGTGGGGGCTCCGTCTCCGCTCCTGTGGCGAGGATCCCTGGGCCGCAGAGTCGCTGGGTGTCCCTGTGCTCAGGATGAAGTACTACGGGGTGGTCATCTCCGGGATGCTCTCCGGGCTGGCCGGAGCCTTTCTCGTCCTGGTCCAGGCGGGGATCTACCGGGAGGGCATGACCGGCGGGCGTGGTTTCATCGGTCTGGGCGCCCTGATCTTCGGCAACTGGATGCCAGCCGGTGTGCTCGGGGGATCACTGGTGTTCGGGTTCGGCGACTCGCTTCATTTCCGCGGCTCCGAGGTGGTTCGCTCCTTCATCCTCGCCGTCGCCTTCGGGCTCATCGCCTTCGGCATCTTCTCGGTCACCCGCGCCCAGATGCGGTCCGCCCTGGTGCAGACGGTCATCGGCGCTGCGTTTCTCGCCTATTACCTTCAAGTCGAAGAGGTGTCCAACCAGCTGCTCGCCGCCCTGCCTTATGTCATCACATTGCTGGTCCTGGCCGCGGCATCACAGCACCTCCGAATGCCGGCAGCCGACGGCGCCCGATACGCCAAGGGCGAGGCCCGATAGGGCCCCGCCCGGAGGACGATGTTCGACCCCTACTCCCCCGAGTTCCTCGCCGATCCCTACCCCACCTACGCCCGTCTCCGTGAGAGCTCGCCGGTGTTCCATGACGAGACATGGGGACTCACCTTCTTCACCCGGCACTCCGAGGTGTCAGCCATCCTCAAGGACCGGGACGGTTTCGGCCGTGATTTCCGTCACAAACTCGGAGTCGACGACGTCGACCCTGATCTGTACCGCCGCATCTACCCGCCACAGTGGCCGATATGGACCCGTTACATCCGCGAGTCGTTCATCGACCTCGAGCCTCCCCGTCACACCCGGCTTCGCCGGCTCGTCTCCAAGGCCTTCACCCGGAGGTCGTCGGAGGCGTTTCGGCCCCGTCTCGAAGCCGCCGCGGACCGAATCCTCGACCTGGCCTTGGAGACCGGCTCTCTCGAGGTCATCACCGAGTTCGCCACCCCGATTCCGGTGGCGATGATCGCCGAGCTGATGGGGATCCCAGCCGAGGACCACCAGCAGCTCCTGGAGTGGAGTCACTCGATCGTCAAGGTCTTCGATCAGGACGTGACCGGGGCGGAAGGTGAGGCCGCGGAGACGGCGGCCAGGGACTTTGTCGCCTATCTCGAGACTGTGGTGGGCGAACGCAGGTCCCGACGGGGTGATGACCTGATCTCATCGATGGTCGAGGTCGAGGACTCCGGCGACACCCTCACCGACGAGGAGATCGTCGGGACCTCGATACTGACTCTCAACGCCGGACATGAGGCGACGGTGCATGCGATCGGCAACGGTCTGCTCGCCCTCGCCGGGAATCGCGATCAGTATCGAAGGCTGCGTGAGGGTGAGGTGCCGATGGAGCTGGCCGTGGACGAGTTGCTCCGTTTCGACTCCCCACTTCAGATGTTCGAGCGTTGGGTTCTGACCGACACCGAGATTGCCGGTACCCCGCTGGTGAAAGGATCAAAGGTCGGTCTGCTCTTCGGCTCTGCCAATCACGACCCGGCTGTCTTCGACGGTGACCCGGATCGACTCGACCTGTCCCGCGACCCGAACCCGCATGTTTCCTTTAGCGCCGGTCTCCATTTTTGCGTCGGGGCGCCTCTGGCCCGCGTGGAGCTGGAAGCGGCACTCGGTCGCTTCGCCGCCCGGGTGGCCGACCTCGAGGTGCGTGAGTGCTCGGGACGGATCCGCTCCCTGGTGTTCCGCGGTGTGGAGCACCTGACTCTCGACATCGAGGCCCCCTGACCCCACATCTACCGGACGGAGCACCGACCGGAACCCGGCGACCCCCCCCGGCAACCTCAGCTTCCCTGGCCCGTATTTGGGTTGAACTGTCTCAGCTTCGCGCTACTGCGTCAGGATGTCGTGTACCTGAGACAGTTGAGGTCATATGTGGGCCGCAGAAGCTGAGGTTCGCACCCCGCCGCGGGCAGGTCCTACGGTGCGACGGTGGTGGTGGAGTCCGGAGTCGTGGTTGTGGTCGAGGGGGCTGTCCCGTTGGTGGCCGTGCCGGGCCGCCCGATCATCCTGATCTCCTGGATCGCCATCTCCCGGAAGACATTGCCGTCGACCACCTCGGCCGGATAATCACTCTCGATCGTGATGGTGATGAAGTTGCTGTCGAGTGCGGCATAGTTGATGGGTTGGCTCCCGGCCAGGTCGTCCAACTGGTGGAGGAAGGGCTGGAGCGAGTTGTCGGCCTCGATCACGATGCCGTGGGCCCGGTAGTTCCGCTTGAGCCGGGTGGCGTCTTCCAGGTTCACCCAGTCGATGCGCTGCACCACCATAGGCCGGTCGAAGATGAGGCGAATCGTTATGGCCTCTCCCTCCGGGACGTCCTCATAGGTGAACTGGTACTCGGTGTCGGTTCCCGAGATCAGATTGTCACAGATGAAGGCACCGATGCCCTCCTGGCTGCATTCGACGTCGAGGATGTCGATAGGCGCCAGCTCGGCGATGGGGGTGCTGGTGGTGCTCTCGGGGACGCCGGTCGTGCCGGAGACTGCCGGGTCGCCATTGAAGACGTTGAAGAGCAGGGCGATGACCACGACGCCGAAGAGCAGGGCGCTGATGGCCAGGGCGGCGCGGACACCGGCCGTGGCCTGGACGGCCGGCCGCGGGGCCGTGGGCAGGGGACCCTGGCTGAGCCGGGCACCACACTCCTGGCAGTGACGGTTGTTGGCCGGGTTCACGGCACCACACGACGGACAGGTGATCTCGCCACGGCCCCCACCTCCCTGGCTCGAGCTCGTCGGCTCCGAGGCCGGTGGCGGTGTGCCCAGCTCGAACTCCTCGTAGTTGCCGTCGGAGCTCACCGATATCACGTTGTCCCTGCCCCGGCGGGACCCCGGATCCAGAGGATCGAGGAACGTTCCGCAATTAGGGCAGAATTGTTCGTCGGCCGCGACACTCGCGCCGCATTGATCACATCTGCGAGAGGCCACATCCCTCCTTCGTAGTTATTGTGCCATGCGATGTTTCTGTGGGCGATTAGAAGTCATGAGCCCTGGACGATCGCCTCAATCCTGACCTCGACGATCGTTTTCCTGGCACTTGTGGCTGCCTTGATACTTGTCGTTCAACGGCGCAATCGTTAACCGTGATGGGAAATGTGCATGGCGTTCAGATGTGACAGCTGCGGCCATCGGTCGGCCAAGTGGATGGGGTTCTGTCCCCAATGCGGGACGATGGAGCCTCTGGTCGAGGAGGCGGGCTCGGCACGATCCCCGGTCAGGGCGGCCAAGAGCGTCGGGCTCAGGTCGGTCACGGAGAGCACTCATGACCGGAGACCGACGTCTTGGGGAGAAATCGACCGGGTCCTGGGAGGGGGGATCGTGACCGGGTCGGTGTTGCTGCTGGGTGGCGAGCCCGGTGTCGGCAAATCGACGCTGCTGCTCCAGATGGCGGGCGCCCTGGCCGGACTTGGAGTCTCCGTGGTGGTGGCCAGCGCCGAGGAGTCGGCCGACCAGGTGGCGATGCGCGCGGACCGACTGGGGATTTCCGAAGACACGATCAGCCTGGTCTCGGACGACGATGTCGACGCCATCGTCGCCCTGGCCGAACGGGATCGTCCTGGGCTGCTCATCGTCGATTCGATCCAGACCGTGGGCGTGCCCGAGATCGGCGCCGCCCCCGGCGGTGTCGCCCAGGTGCGGGAGAGTGCGGCCCGTCTGGTGAGACTGGCCAAGACCACCGGTGTGGCGGTGGTTCTGGTGGGTCACGTGACCAAGGAGGGAGGGTTGGCCGGGCCCAAGATGCTGGAGCACATGGTCGACGTCGTGCTCTATCTCGAGGGCGATCCAGATCGTGGTTTCCGCGTGCTGCGCAGCATCAAGAACCGATTCGGGCCCACCCATGTCTCGGGTATGTTCGACATGAGGAGCGAGGGCCTCACCGAGGTCGACGATCCGTCCAAAGTCTTCCTCGACGGATGGGAGTCCGACGTTCCTGGGACCGTCATCTATCCGGCGGTCGAGGGGAGACGATCGATCCTGGTCGAGATCCAGGCCCTGGTCTCGCCCACCAACCAGGCACAACCGAGACGGTCGATCCGCGGTCTGGACCCGACCAGGGTCAACCAGGTGCTGGCGGTGCTCGATCGGCACAGCACGCTGACCCTCCACGACAAGGAGGTCTATGTGAACGTCGTGGGCGGATGGCGTCTCGACGAACCTGGGTGTGACCTGGCGGTCGCACTCGCCATCGCCTCGTCGTATTCAGACCACTCTCTGGGGCGCCTGGCGGCATGGGGCGAGATCGGGCTCGTCGGCGAGGTGCGCTCGGTTCCGATGGAGACCCGCCGCATCGAGGAATTGGACCGCATGGGTCTGGAGCGACGAATCGCCCCCCTCGGTGGCCAGCCCTTGCGTTTGCGGAATGCCCTGGTGCGAGCCGGCCTCATCTAGTAATTGGGCAAAGCGACGTAATCGGGACGGTCAGGTGCCAAATGCGGACCTTTGCGTTCCAATTAGCCAGGGCCCGGGCCAAAGTCGGCTGGCGAGAAATCAGGTAGCCTGAGCTCGTGGGTGGTCCGTCGATAAACGAGACACTGGAGCGGCTGGCGCCGGGCACTCCAATGCGCCGGGCACTGGAGCGCATCATCCAGCAAGGCAAGGGTGGGCTGGTGGTCCTGGGTGATGGCGCCGCGGTGACCGAGGCCAGCTCGGGGGGTTTCGCCTTGAAGACATCACCCTTCAGTCCGGCTCGACTCGCCGAGCTATCGAAGATGGACGGGGGGATCGTCCTCGACGACTCCTGGTCGACCATCCTCGAGGCCGCCGTCCACTTCGTCCCCGACGGTTCGATCCCTACCGACGAGACAGGTGCCCGCCATCGGACCGCGGAGAGGATGGCGGTTCAGACCGGCAAGCCGGTGGTGGCGGTGAGCGAGGGGCGCAAGGTGGCCACCCTCTTCTACGGTGGCCAGAAGATCGAGCTTGCCTCGCCGACCGAGGTTGCAGCACGTGTCAACCAGGAGCTGCAAAGCCTCGACCGGTTGCGCGCCCGTCTCGACGATGCGGAGATCAAGCTGACCCGTCTCGAAGTGGCCGGTTTGGCCACCTATCGATCGGCCGTGACCGTCCTGCAACGGGCGGAGCTGGTCGAGCGTCTGGGCAGGGTGGTCGAGGCCCGCACCCTGACCCTCGGTGAGGAAGGGCGCATCGTCTACCTCCAGCTGAACGACCTCCTCGCCGGAGTCGATTTCACCAAGAGATCAGTGCTGCGTGACTACCTGAAGCCGCTTCGATCGAGCACGGTCCGTCAAGCGATGGAAGACCTCAGCGCCATGTCCGGCACCGATCTCGAGGACCCGAGCCGGGTGGGCAAGGAGTTGGGCTTCCCCGATCTGGACGATCCGGCCGATCCCAGGGGCTACCGCATCCTCTCCCAGGTGGGACGTCTGCCCGACTCGGTGCGCGACGATATCATCCGGCACTTCGGGTCGGCATCGAACCTCCTCAGGGCCGACGTCGACGATCTGCTCAGGGTGGAAGGGGTGGGCGAGACCAGAGCAGGGCAGCTGCGTGCCTACTTCGACCGACTCTTGGACTCGGCGGACGAATGGGAGCCGGTGCTGGATTGAAGACGGGCACCGGTACACTCCGGCTCCGCATATGGCTGCAGCGTCCAAGTATTCGGTAGGCGACAAGGTCGTGCATCCCCAACACGGGGCGGCAACCATCGAGAGAAAGGTCAGACAGGAATTCGGCGGGAAGAAGCAGGACTACTTCGTCCTCGACATCGCCACCGAGCAGCTGACGGTGATGGTCCCCCTCGACAAGGTGGACGACCTCATCCGGCCCGTCATCTCGAAGACCAAGTCGCGCGACGTCCTCAAGTCGCTGAAGGGCGAGCCCGAGGAGGCGGGCTCCAACTGGAGCCGCTGGTACAAGGTTCTCAACGAGAAGATGACCTCGGGTGACATCTTCCAGGTTGCCGAAGTGGTCCGCGACCTGTCCTTCGCCCAACAGACGAAGGGGATCAGCCCGGCCCTGAAGCGAATGTTGTCCAAGGCTCGTCTCACCCTCAGCTCCGAGCTGGCCTTCAGTCTCGAGATCGACGAGGAGGAGGCGGTCAAGAGGCTGGACCGAGCCCTGCCCAAGGTCGAACCGGACGAGGAATGAGCCCCGAGGTGCCGCCCACCGGCACCCGTGTCGGCTGGGGGTTCGATGCTCATCCCCTCGACGGCAATCCGCCGATGATCCTGGGCGGAGTCGTCGTCTCCGACTCGGTCGGGGTGATCGCCACCTCCGATGGCGACGTCCTGGCCCATGCCGTCACCGATGCCGTCTTGGGGGCATGCACCCTCTCCGACATCGGCGAGCAGTTCCCCTCCGATGACCCGTCCTCTCAAGGTGCCGACTCCATTCACCTCTTGGGCCGGATCGTGGCCAAGGCCGCCGCCGCCGGCTGGCAGATCGCTCATGTCGACGCCACGGTCGTGGTCGAGGAGGTCCGCATCGCTCCGCACCGGGAAGCGATCCGGGCAAATCTGAGCCCGGTGCTCGGAATCCCCGTCGACTCGGTGTCGGTCAAGGCGACGACCACAGACGGGCTCGGGTTCATCGGCCGGGGGGAAGGAGTAGCCGCCGTCGCTGTGGTCACGGTCACCGCCCTGCCGTAATATTCGACGATGCTCCGTCTCAACAGCACGCTGCACCGCGCCGTTGTCCCTTTCGAACCGCGGGAAGAGGGCAAGGTATCGATATACGTGTGCGGGCCGACGGTCCAGAGCGCTCCACACATCGGGCACGGGCGTTCCGCCGTCTCCTTCGACGTGATCCGCCGCTATCTGGCGTGGAGGGGATACGAGGTGACCTATGTCCGCAACATCACCGACATCGAGGACAAGATCATTGCCGCTGCGGCCGAGATGGGGGAGAGCGTGGAGACACTGGCGGAGCGGATGACCGCTCGGTTCACCGCGGGCTACGACGCTCTCGGTGTCCTGGCCCCCGACCTGGAGCCGAAGGCGACCGAGCACATCCCCGAGATCATCGACCTGATCCAGGCCCTCATCGATCGCGGTCTGGCCTATCCCTCGGAGGGCGACGTCTACTTCTCAATTCGAGCCGATGAGGGTTACGGGAAGCTGTCCGGCCGCATCCCGGATGAGCTGCGCTCGGGTCATCGAATCGAGGTGGAGGAGTCGAAGCACGATCCTCTTGACTTCGCCCTGTGGAAGGGGGCGAAACCTGGGGAGCCATGGTGGGACTCACCTTGGGGGCCGGGGCGACCCGGGTGGCACATCGAGTGCTCGGCGATGGCCACCAGGTATCTCGGAGACGGCTTCGACATCCATGGTGGAGGCTCAGACCTGATCTTCCCCCACCACGAGAACGAGATCGCCCAGAGCGAAGGGGCCTCGGGCACGACGTTTGCCCGATACTGGCTTCACAACGGGATGGTCAACTTGGGAGGGGAGAAGATGGCCAAGTCGACCGGTGTCCTGGTCGATCTGGCCTCGATCACCGGGAAGCACGGAGGGCGGGCCCTGCGTCTTCTCCTGCTCCGGGCCCACTATCGGTCGCCGATCGAGTACTCCGAGGAGCTCCTCGCCGAGTCGGAGGACGCACTGGACCGCTTGCAGCGCTTCCGGGACCGGGCCACGGTGGGGGAGCCCGACCCGGAGGCCGT
>JBOGET010000076.1:0-3635 GCA_050741975.1 Acidimicrobiia bacterium | reverse complement strand
TAGACGAACCCGGTCGACTCCCGGTGCAGTCCGACGGTGTCGACCCCGTCCCCGTTGAAGTCGCCGACGAACGGCTTGTCCCCGGGGTTGCCGAAGATGTAGGAGAAGTCGGCGGCTCCCAGCCCACCGTCGTTGGCGCCGAGGGCGTTGATCACATGGATCCGACTCTCCGACGGCCGGTAGATGGAGACGGTGTCGCATCCGTCGTTGTTGAAGTCTCCGGCCAGGGGAAAGTCGCCGGGGTTGCCGAAGAAGAACCTGATGTCGGCCACACCCTGGCTGTTGGAGTTGCGCAGGTAGACGAACCCGTCGGACTGACGGTACAGACCGGGAGTGTCGATCCCGTCACAGTTCCAGTCCCCCACGAAGGGGACATCACCCGGATTCCCATAGAAGAAGCTGGTGACCACGCCCGCCCCGTCGCGGAGGTACCAGAGCCCGACGCCGGGGTCGACCAGACCGACGGTGTCCTCGGCGGCCGCCGGGGGGACGGCGAGCAGCAGGACCAGCATCGCTACCGAGATACGCTGCATCGTCATCCCGGGAGATGATCGGCAATGGGCCCACGTGTCATTAGCCGGTCCTTCCTAGGCTTCCGGCCGGGCGCCTTGCTGGAGGAGCCCCCGAGCCTGGACGAGTTCCGAGGGGACGCGATGAGGAAGATCATCCTGATGATGTCGGTGTCCATAGATGGGTTCATCGAGGGACCGGGCGGCGAGATCGATTGGCACATGGTCGACGACGAGCTCCACGACCACTTCAATAAACAGCTCAGGGCGATGGGCGCCTTCCTCAACGGACGTGTCACCTATGAGCTGATGGCCGGATTCTGGCCGACTGCCGATACTGACCCCTCGAGCACCGGGCCCATGGTCGAGTTCGCCCGGATCTGGCGGGACATGCCCAAGATCGTGTACTCCAGGACCCTGGAGCACGCCGACTGGAACACCACAGTGGTCCGAGACCTCGTCGTCGAGGAGGTCGAGGAGCTCAAGGCACAGCCCGGTGGGGACCTGGCGCTCGGCGGAGCCGACCTCGCCGCCGCATTCAGACGACACGACCTGATCGACGAGCACCGGCTCTATGTCCACCCGATCGTCATCGGAGAAGGAAAGCCCTTGTTCCAGCCATCTGACACCAGGATGAGTCTGCGGCTCGCCGAGACCCAGACCTTCGGCAACGGGGTCGTCCTCCTCCGCTACCAACGCCCCGACGCACAAGGCTGAGGCATCAGGGATCCAGCCAGCCGGCCGAAACCATGCCGCTTCTAGAATCGGCCGAGCCGCAGGAGGTGATGCCATAAGTGGACCCCAGAAGAAGAGCCTCGATGCTCCCGATGAGCGCTTCCGGGGGGAGGGCCTGAGCGCCAACATCGTTCAGGTCGGCGACGCCTCAATCTCCCTCAACGTTTTCGAACCGAGGGGCCCACTGCGCTCTCGGCGGGCGCAGGATGATGGGCAACCACCGAGCCGAACAGAGCTGCCAGGCGCACCACAGCGGTGTTGTCCTGGAGGGTCTGTTGCGTGTGGAGATGGACGACGGGTCGCTTCTCGACCTGGGACCCAACGACGTGTTCGACATCCCTCCTGGTCACGATGGCTGGGTCGTGAGCGAGTACCCGATGCGGGCCATCAACTGGTCGGGTGTGCGGACCTGGTTGCCGTCGCCTGATGCCGGCGAACGGGTCGTCGTAACGCTCCTCATCACCGACATCGTTGGCTCGACGGAGGTCGCCACTCGTCTGGGCGACATGGCCTGGCGCGAGTTGCTAGGGCGGCACAATCGGGAGGTCCGGGATCAGTTGGACCGCTTCCGGGGTCGTGAGGTCAACACAACCGGCGACGGGTTCCTGGCGGTGTTCGACGGCGCCGGCCGGGCCATTCGCGCAGGGATCGGCATCCGCGAACGGGCACGGGCGTTGGGGTTGGAGGTACGCATCGGGGTTCATACCGGTGAGGTGGAGATCGTGGGTGACGACGTCCGGGGAGCGGCGGTTCACGAGGCGGCCCGTATTGCTGCCGATGCGCCGGCCGGGGAGATCTTGGTCTCCTCCACCACCCATCAGTTGGCCTCGGCCGCCGGGTTCGACTTCCAATATCAGGGAGAGCGCGAGTTCAAGGGGATATCAGGGCCGAGGGGCGTCTACACGGTCAGCGCCTGATCCGGTCCACCGCCGAGCACATCTTCAGCTTCTTCCTGATCGGTACAGCCGCCTCGTGAAGCCGAGGGCCCCGCACTGCGACGGCGGGGCCCTCGGTCTCCCTGTGTGATGCGAGCCGTTAGCTGAGCATCACGGGAGGTCGACGCCGAAGACCGGGACGCTTTCCGGGCAGAGCCGCACTGCCGGGTTCCAGTCCTCGAACACTCCCGACGGGTTGTCCTTCCAGATCCAGGCGTGCAGGACCCAGAGCGGGAGCACGGAATGCTGATGGAAGTCCATCTCGAACAGGTTGGGCGCCTCGGCTGCGGTCCAGGCCTCCACGGGCACGATGTACTCGTGCGCCACCAGACCCGCGATCTCACCATTGGCGTCGAGCTCGTAGACCAGGGCCTCGGGTGTGGTGATGTCAACCGCATCGTCCATCAGCGACTCGTTGAGGTAGTGGAGGCCCATCCCCCCCGCCTCTGCGTCCTCGAAGCATCCCAGGGAGTCCATCGTGCTGGCATACCCCGCCGCTTCGGCCATGGCCACGTCCTGGAACGCCGCCGTGGCCAGGACGGCCGATGCGATCTGGGTTGGATCGGGGGCCTCACCTTGAGAGTGCTCCGCTTCCTCCGGTGCCGAGGTCGTCGTGGTGGTCTCGGCGGTGGTTGTGGTGGTGGTGTCGGCGACCGTCGTGGTCGGTACGTTGGTGGCCGTCGGCTCACCGCCCTCACCTGCCCCGGTGCAGGCCGTGATCATCATCGCGATCATGCCGACGGCGAGCAGGCTCCCCGGCCGCCATGTGGTAGTGCGCATTTCGTTTCCTCCCCCTAGCTGAATTCGCCGACCGAGTAGATCTCATCGGCGACGAGACCATGAGCCTCCCTGTGGACGGTGTTTGCGTCCACGGCATCGTCCGCCTCGACCAGGCAAAAGATCTTCCCGGCCTTCTCATCGACCCAGTAACGGAGATAGCTCACCCCGTACTGGCCCTGGGTCTCCAGGTCCTTGAGATGGGCACTGGCCACATCGGCAGCCGCAACCCCTCCCTCGATGGTGTGAACGTCCATGAAGAGTGGCATTCATTCCTCCTCGTCATCGCTTCGCCCTCTTCGGGCCGTGTTCGAAGGTATGGAGCGCTACTCCAGGGCACATCGGGTGAAGTACCTATTTTGAGAGAGCCGACCCCCGACTCAGCTGACGTGAGTCTTCCTCCGATCCAGGGACACGTAAGAGTGGACCCAGGTGACGTTCCGGTCGGAGTTACAGGCGATCATCGAGTGGAACCGTCTCCAGATCACGATCCGCTTCTCGAAACGCCGCTGTGGGGATGAGACCTCCTCCATCATCTCTCTATGTCCGCCTTGCCTTGCGTCTTGACCGGATTCTCGTCGAGATTCCTGTCAGGTGATCCACCCGGCCGGACACAACGGTGATGAGACCGGAACACCGGTCTGGTGATCGGAAGGGAGACGTGGGGCCGGCTCTGAGC
>JBOGET010000075.1:0-13200 GCA_050741975.1 Acidimicrobiia bacterium | reverse complement strand
CATATAGGTCGAGATCTCCGCGCCAAAAGGGGTTGTCACACCCCGGCCTGCTCGGCGTGGTGGAGGAGACGGGCGTGGGCGTACTCGTGGATCACGGCATGGGCGAAGAGGTCACGCGGGACGTCGCGGTTGGTGCGGACGATGGGGATGTACCCGGCCGGCTTCCAGGTCCGGAACAGGTCGTCTCCGGTGAGCTCGGAGAGGATCGACAGCACCGACTCGTCGAGCTGGAGCGAGTGCACCGCCCTCCGGTACTCGTCCGAGGTCGTGAGCAGGGAGAAGGCGATGTTCATGAAGCAGAGCCCGGTCTCCAGGTCGAGCCGCAGCAGGCGTCGTCGGGCCGACACGTCGATGGGCCCCACCTCCAGCATGGAGAAGTCGAGCGGTGTGATCCGCTGCTCGGGCCGGGGGAGGGGCCGATTGCCCAGGTCGGCCAGCACCTGGTACAGGTTGAGGTCGTGGACGATCACCGCGTTGTCGTCCAGCTCGTCGAGGTTTCCCGGCCGCAAGGTGGGCTCGTCGAGCCCCCCGTTGCGGGCGATGAAGGCCAGCACGTTGGTCTCGATCACGAAGTGACGGAGCAGGAGCTCGCCACCCTCGACCGAGACGAACCGGGACATGAACCAGATCCCGAGCCGGTCGAGCAGCCGATGAGAGGAGAACTGGAAGGGAAGGACCCGCTTGACCAGCACGATCAGGGCCACCGCCACCCGGCTCAGCACCCGGGCCGGGGGCCGAATGAACCGGTGTGACCAGCGGCTCTGATCGGCCCGGAGTAGCGCCAGGGCCCGCCGGTCGAAATGGAAGGTGGGGTCCCCACCCAACGCATCCCAGATGCCCGGCCCCGGACCGTCGATCATCTGGCTCGGCCGGAGGTCAGACATGGTCGATCTCCTCCAGCTGCAGGGCGTAGAGCCGGCCCACCACCCGGGCGGTGTGGGCGATGCGCTCGGCGATGTCACGGGTGATCAGATCGGAGCGCAGGATCTGGAACATCTTCTCGGTGTGCTCCTCGTCGGCCCCACCGTGATAGGTGATGAACCGAACCTGTCCGTCGGCGAGGTCGAGCTGGTCCCCGATCAGCTCCACCCATCGGGTGGCCTTGTTGGCGCCGAGACCCTCGATGATGTACATCGCCCCGAGTAGGTCGAGGGGGTTCTCTTGGTTGGCCTGGTTGAACATGTAGGCGGAGAGCGCCTCCGAGCCGAGATTCTTCCGCCCCGACTGGATGTCCTCCCGCCGTCCCCCGACCGCCACGTAGTCGTCCTCCAGCATGCGGAAGTCACGCTGCTCCTCGGCGGCGTGCTCGATGAACTCGGCCCGCAGCTCGGTGTGCTCCACGGTGAGGTTGGAGGCGGCCCGGGTGATCCAGCGGGCCCCCTCCATCACCTGCTGACGGAGGTTGAAGAGAAGGGCCCGGTAGTCCTCGATCGTGGCCTGACCGGTCTCGATCCGCTTCACGATCGGCACCTGCGAGAGCTGGGTCTCGAACCCGGCCCAGACCAGGGCCAGCTCCTTCAACAGCCAGTCCGAGGCGTTGTCCGTCTCCACCGGGGCCCTGACCTCGGCCGTAGAGGTGGCCGCCACGGTCTTGGGGCCTTCGACACAGGTGAGATGGACGAAGGAGACAGAGAACCGTCCCGACTCGGGGACCATGAGCAGGATGCGGTCGCCGGGGGAGAAGCGCCCGGCGTTGAACGCCTCCTCGAGCATGATGAAGATGCTGACCGCCCCGGTGTTCCCCTTGGTGGCGAGATTGGTGAACCAGCGCTCCTCGGGGATCATCAGCCCGGCCTCGCTCATGAGACGGACGATGTCGGAGCGGAAGTACTCCGAGGAATAGTGGATCAGGAGATGGTCGATCCGGGCAGGCTCGATCCGTCCCTCCCGGACCAGCCCCACGTACTCCTCGACCCCGAGAGCGACGATGTTATTCAGGATCGAGGTGTCCTGACGCAGGTTGAGCATCCCCTCGGCATGGGCCTGAGCCGGGGTGGTCTGATCCTGCCAGGTGGCGCCGGGCCCGATGTCCTCGGGGGTGGCGGCCCCGGCATACATGCAGACCGGGAAGCGGTGGGCGTGGGAGACGAGATGGGACCAGTCGATG
The DNA here is from genome assembly GCA_050741975.1 of Acidimicrobiia bacterium. Lineage (GTDB taxonomy): Bacteria > Actinomycetota > Acidimicrobiia > Spongiisociales > ZC4RG35 > JARDZU01. The sequence continues at coordinate 11,093 of JBOGET010000075.1, read as the reverse complement.
CGAAGCGAGATCCCGTCGGGCCGGGGTCGGGGCTCGACCACTACAGCACCGGCCCCGTCGGAGAGCATCCAGCGGAGGAACTCGGCGTCGAATCCGCGGGTCATGGAGAAGCGGTCGGAGCGAAGGGTCCGGCTCACCAACTCCGAGCCCACGGCCACCGCCACCTGATGCCGATCGAGACGGACCGCCGCCTCGGCGGCGCGGAGGGCGGCCGCCCCGGAGCAGCACACCCCACCAGCGGAAAGGATCTCCATCGGGCCACCGCCGAGCCGGCCGTGGACCATGGAGGCGAAGCCGGGCACGGGGAGGTCGCCCTGGGTGGTGCCGGTGGCCAGCATCCCGATGTCATGTGGGCTGATCCCCCGCCCCTGGAGGGCGGCGAGAACGGCACGCTCCGCCAGCTCCTCGTTGAGCATCAGGGTCTGCCCGTCGCGGTCGATGGCGTAGTGACGTTTCTCGATCCCGTTCGCCTCGAGCATCCGTCGCCGTAGCCGGTCCGACCCGCCGGGGATCCGTCCCAGATAGCTCTCCAACTCGTCGTTGCCGATGGGCTCGCCGGGGAGATAGGCCCCGACACTGGTGATGTATGCGTCCATCCCGACAGCATCGGGTGATGGCGTTGGGCCCACCATCGGGGAGGACCCCGATTCGGGGGTCAGGGTGCCCGTGGCCGGCTCGCTCACCACGTCGCCACGACAGTGATTGCGATGACCAGAAACAGCATGACCCCAGCCACGACCAGTCCCTTTTCTCCGAAGTTTTCAACGGCGCGGCCCTTCTCGGACAGATGTGGGTTCGACCGGGCTCTTCCGACGTGATAGATGACCGTGCCGATAAGGGAGAGCAGGAGGGCCACTCCGCCCCCAACCAGGACCCAGAAGCCGATCACGATCTCGGGGCAACCGGCGGAACAGATGAAGCCGATGGTGATTGTCGATGTGTCCATGCCCGACAGCATCGGCTGCCGGGGATCAGCCCACCATCGGGAAACACCCTGATCCGGTCATGCGGGTGCCCCTAGGTCTCCCTGCCAAGCGGGGGACCGTCCCACCGCAGGTCGGGCGGGTTGGTTCTCCTAGAACCCGGGTTGGACGAAGGCGACGACCACGGCCAGGGCGTAGATGGTGAGGGTGAGCATCAGCATGGCGTAGCCCCGCAGACCCCTGTTGCCGAAGTCATCAGAGAGCTTGGCCCCGGTCAAGCCCACCGCCGACAGGAACAGGATGCTCCCGATCCATTCAGGCATCTTTGCCTCCCGTCCCCCCCTGAAACCTCTACCCCTAAACTTAGCAAACCGGGAGGACTTGGTGGTGACGCTCGTCGGCGGGCGCACGGCTGCAGGTCATTCCCATCCCTCCATGGCCCCGTACAGCCGGAGCATGACCCTGCCCCGGCGCGACCGGTAGGACTCCACCAGCCCGGTGACCAGCAGCAGGGCGAAGCCGATCCCTGCGGCCACGATCCAGACCAGGGCCGAGCCGGGTGCGGCCGCGGCGGCGACGGCGAAGATCAACAACACGGCCGTGGCGGTCGCAATGGAGGCGGCGGCGATGAGACGGCGCCGCACCTTGGAGACGATGGCCCAGAGCATGACCGCGACGGCCACTCCGAAGACGACCAGCCCGTAGACAGCGGTCCTGGTGAACATCTCCACCAGTCCGGGAGCGGCGAGGAGCCCGATTCCCGCCGCCTCCATCACGAGGGTGTCGGTGCGATTCGGATCGACACCGGCTCCTAGACGCATCCAACGCAGGATCTCCACCTCGATGAGCAGCACCACCGCCACCGGGACGGTGATCCACTGGGCGCTGCCGCCAACGCTCTCCCCGACCCCAACGATGAAGGCCAGACCCACTGCCGGAGGAGCCAGGGCGAGCGCGCCGGGCAAGCTCCGGACGAGACCGACCGACAGAGCATTGACCGCGATCGAGAGCAGTACCGCCACCCCCAAAGGGCGAGTCGGCGAGGCCTCGACGGCAAAGTAGATGGTCTCCAGATTGACGGCCGCGGCCAGGACCGCCAGCGGTATCGACCATGGAGAGCCAGGTCGCCTCCGCCACAGCCACAACATGATCGAGCCGGCGCCGGTGGCCAAGAGCACCAGGCCCGTGGCGAAGGGTCCATCGGGCCAGGCCGCGGCGTGTGCCACGAGGTTGAGGGCGATCAGCCCCGCTAGCAGGGAGGCGATGCGCAACGGCTCGACGCCGAGGGCAATGGCACCCCGGGCCAGACCTAAGGCGAGCAAGGCGAGACCGATGGCCAACACGTAACCGTCACTTCGATCTCCCCGGTAGGCGAAGACGGCGACTGCGACGCCGATCACCGCCAACCAGGACCACGCCATCGCCGCCAACAGGTTGGCCGCGCCGTCCTCGGTCTGCCTGACCGGGCGGGAGCGCATGATCTCGGAGACGACCACCATCAACCCACCGAAGACGACGGCGGTGACGCTCAGCGCGGTGGCTCGATCCCAACCAAGACCAGGGATCAGGGCCAACCAGGCCGCACCGGTGACGAGGACGGCGAACACGCGGAACATCGGGTCGAATCGTCGCCAGAGCAGCTCGAAGGCCGTTGCCAGCATGACCAGCCCTGCTGCCAGGCGGACGTCGGTGATGGCCGGGATGTCGGGAGTGACCGAGGCCCCGGTCGCAACGACGACACCGATCAAGGCAAGCCCGCCCCACACCGACAGGGTGTCGTCCTCGAGCCTCCTCAATCGGTCGGTCACGCCGAGAGCGAGGGCGACACCACCGAACACCAGGGCCGAGAAGCCGATCGCCTCGAGCACTGGCGGTCGCTGCCAGTCGAGAAGGGCCAGCCAGGCAAGACCGGCCGTCACCGACCCGAGGACCTGATAGGACAGTCGTTGCCGGCCTTCGCTGAACCGTGCGCCGATCATTCCCCGGGCCGATGTCCCGGCCAGGGTCAGGGCCGGCCAGCCCGGGCCGGCGAGACCCGCTCCGACGAGGATCAGGAGATTCCCCGCCTCGATCCAGGCCCGGTGTCGCTTCCAGATCCCGACCACCACCGATACCGCCCCGAATCCGAGCGGAGTGGCATAGGCGTCGGCACCGATGTCGAGGGCCACCAATAGGCCGAAGACCGCCACCAGGTGGGCCACGACCAGGGGCGCCAGATCCCATCGCACCCATGGGTTCGACGTGTCGGGCTGGACGTGCTCGGACCACCAGGAGAGGCCGACCAAAGGCGCTGCGATCAGGACGAAGAGCCACGGCCGATCCATAAGGGAGACGGGAGACAGGACGGTGACCCCGATCGCGATCAGCCCGTATCCGGGGAAGGTCACGGCCCCCAGGCGTAGCAGGTAGGCGGCCAGGAGATTCACCACCCCGGCCCCCAGCAGCCACCACCCGTAGATGCGAGGCGAGCCCACGAACACCTGGGTCAGACTCATCGGGAGCACCACGGCGCCGATCAGCACCGGGTATCGGAGCCACTGGACCCGCAGCCCTTGGCTCGGCTCGCGCCGCCCCGAGATCAGGTCGTCGGCCACCAGGCCACCCAACAGCAAGATTGCACCCCAGGTGAGACTGACCAGATGCAACGAGCCGGGAGGCACTCCGGCCTCCTTCCCAACCAGCACCACGATCAGCACCGATGTCAGCCAGGCGACCCAGACGAACCACGGCCAACGCAGCTCGGGCCCGAGAGCCACCGAGACGGAGATCAACATCAGGGAGGAGACGATCATCGGCCAGGGATCCGGCCCCGCCGCCGCCACCCCCAGAATGGAGCCGACCACGGCCCCGATGGCCAGGATCCGGGCCATCGGCATGCGGTCGATGAGCACGCGGGCGAATCCGGCGTAGATGACGGCGAGGGCGGCGAGCGTGAGCCCGGTCCAGGAAGGGTGAGAGGCGAACGCAGGCCAGAGACTGGCAGCAGTGATCACCGCCGGTGGGACGGATATGACGGCGAGCACCGGGACGATCCACCCGATGCCAGAGATCCATCGTGTTCGGTCCGGCGGAACACGACTTCGCAACAGAGCGGTCAAGGTGTCGCCACCGACTTGGTCTGTGATCGTCGCCGCCACCCAGCCCAGCGCCCAGCATCCGACCACCACCGTCCGGGTCGGCCCGGTGGACGGGGCGAGCAAAGCACCGGCGCCGATGAGATGACCGATGGCTCCGAGATGGGCGGCGGGCCACCGCCTCATCACACTGGACGTCGCCACCAACAGCAATCCGAGCCCGGCCCAGACCAGGAGTTTGGTCCCGGAGGGGAGATCGGCGGTCTCCATCGCCATCGCCATCGCAGCACAGAGCAGTCCGGCAGTCACCCAGATGCGGAGGAGCGGCCGGAGGGTGAGCAGGGCGACTGTGGCCGCGGCGACCAGGATCGTCGCCGGGCCGAGCAGGTCGGGAGCACGGTTCCAGACGTCGATGACTCCAACCGACACCGCCCCGGTTGCGCCCAGCAGCCAGAACGGCCAGAGCCGATCGTCATGGGTCCGGGCCCTGACCACCACCGCGACCACGCCCAGTATCGAGGCCATGACCAGCCAGGCAATGGGCGGGCGGAGGATCTGGAGCAGCCCGCCGCCGATCCCGATCGGGAGGAGGGCGGCGCCCAGGCGGAAGAGCTGCGTCACCTCCTCCCGCTGCCAGTCCCTGAGCCGGGAGGTGTGGGCCCAGATCGTGAGCAGGGTGAAGGTGACCAGTGTCGGCCAGGGTGCGGACAGCGAGAGGGCGGCGCCGATGGCGATACCGACACCGGTGAGCGGTATCCCCCTCAACCAGTCGGGGCTGCTCCGCACCGAGAGCTCGAACAGGGCGACATAGGCGATGGCGATCACCAGACCGGCCCAGCCGGGCTGCAATGAGGGGATCTGCGGCGCCAGCACGCCCATCAGCAACAGCGGACGGATCAGCGGCACCCACCCCGGCTTTTGGTACCAGCGGACCAGGGTCTCCGCCGATGCCATCGTGGCCGCACCCAGCACCGTGATCGGCCATATCCGGGCCCAATCGTCACCGAATGCCAGCGACACCGTGAGCAGGTACGCCACCGGCAGCCCGACCATGGCCGAACGCACCGAGGGCAAGGACAGTCGATGTTGGGGCCGGCGGAGGCCGAAGAGCAGGGTCAGGGCGATCGCCACCGTGGCCAGTGCCGGCTGTGGTGAGACCAGTCTGGTGATGGCCACGCCGGCGAGCGGCTCGTCGGTCTTGAAGACGAATCCCAAAGTCAACGCAGCCAGCCAGATGAGGGGGGCCACCAGGTAGCGGAGCATGGAGCCGGGGCGACGGGCGCTGATCCATGCGTAGACCACCGCGATCAGGACGGCGGTGAGGGTGAGTGCTGCTATCAAGCCGCCACCGGTGAAGTCGGGAGGGAACGGGGCGTTGTCGACCAGGCCGGCGAACAGGCTGAGCGGGAGCACCATCCCGCCGATCAGCTCCATCCCGGCGCCCACCTGCGCCGCCTCCTGTCTCCGCAGCAGCCACGCCCAGCCAAAGAAGATGAAGGCGATCACCAACTCGACGAAGGGCTGGGCCGCGTCGGGGACGTCGGCGAAGGAGAAGAGGAGGAACCCGAGCACGGCGACGAATGTCAGGAGCACGCCGAGGTAGGAGAAACCATGGAGGGCAATGTCCGAGGAGACGGCCTCCCACATGTTGGACATGACGCCAACCATCGGTTTTGGCTCAGGGGGAGTCGGAGACAGCGGCCGGGGGCCGGGGACGAAAACCGGGACTGGTTCCGGCGACAGCGGGGCGGGCGGGCGCTCGACGACCGGTGTCAATGCTGGGGCCAGGATGTCCGGGGGCGCCTCCGCCATCTCATGGTCTAATGCGTCGAGGAGACGACGGTAAGTTGACCCGTCGATCAGGTCCTGTGCCCGGGCATCGTCGAGGAATCGACCGATGCTCACCTGATGAGCCAGGTCTCCGTAGGCGCTCCTAGGCGTCACCGGGGTCTGGGTTGGGGTGACACCGGGGAAAATGGGCGGGGTCCTTGGTGAGGGGCCGACCGGACCACCGGTCTCCGTCTTTCCGGCCCAGGCCGAGTCGGGTTCGGGCTGTTCCAGCGCTCCTGCCAGGGGAAACCAGAGCAGGAGAGGAGCGAGGCCGAAGAGACCGGCGACGCCTATCCATCCCTGCCAATGCTTCCCCTTCTGGAAGCAGACATAGGTGAGAGCTGCATCGACCAGGATGAGGGTCAGCAATACTTTCCCGAATTCCACCGCACTGCTCCTTCTCGGGCCTTATCGGGCGTGCCGGGCCATTACTGGTGGAAATGCTTCCTGCTCCCTCCCGAACAGGGAATCGGGGTTTACCCGGATTCGGGACTAAGCCGTCCCCCACCCCATCCCGGGGTGGCGAGGCGGCGGCGATACATCCACGCCCGCCTCCTCCACCACACCGCACGGGGAAAGCCGTGCCCTGGCACCTGCCCGGAGTTGGAGGGACAGGATGCGATTAGAGACCCTCGTCGGCGGTCCCGGGTTCAGAATGCGACGGCGTGGGTGGGGGGGACGGTCGTCCACTCCTCGTCACGCCGGGTGAATGTGACCACCAGCTCGCCGAGCGGCAGCGGGTCGACGTCGGGGAAACCGAGGAGGACCCGCAACCGCAGTGTCACCTTTCCCGACTCCTCCAGTGGTGGCTCGAAGTGGAGGTAGCCGGTCTGTGCCTCGGCGAGACGTCGGTCCAGGTCGTTCTGGTCGACGACCGTGGCGTGAGACGTCTCCCCGAGATAGCCCTCGTCGAGTATCAGCTTCTCTTCGGATTGGGTGACATAGGCGAGGTCGGGAAAAGAGATCGACGAGTCCTGCCCGGGTAGGGGAGTCGAGGTCAGGACGTGCTCGAGTATGAGGTCCTGAAGATTGGCCAGAGTCTCGTTGTCCAAATCGTGGCCTCTCGAGTGCCGCCTGCGATCCGACTCAGCCCGCCTCCATGGCCTCGAGCTCCGAGAGCTCCATGGGTGTGGGGGCGGTCTCGGCGACGGCTTCCGCCTGGATGGTGGTGGCGTCCACGTCGCCGGGCCCTCCATGTGGTGTGGGCGCTTCTCCCTCGACCTCGACCTCGGCTCCGGCGGCGGTCTCCCCAATGTCTACCGGCACCGGTGCCATCTCACCAACCGCACCTGTCTGTTCTCCGGGGTCCAGGGGAGCCGGAGCCGGTGCGTCGCCGGTCACCGCCCCGAGACCATCGATGCCCATGGGTGCCGGAGCGGCCTCGGCCACCGATCCCGCCGATTCGAGGTCACCTAGTGCCATCGGTGCGGGAGCGTCGGAGAACCCCTCAAAACCCGTGTTCGAAGTCATCTTCTACCTCCGACTACATGTATACATGCTCGATGCGGGTGTCGCCAGAATCGGTGACCACGGTTACCAGCTTCCCGTTGCCCCGTGCCGAAGTCAGGACCACATGCACGTTGGTGGACCCATCGGCGTTCCCGGTCTGCACCTTCTTCCAACCCAGGCCGGACAGATAGGCCCAGTTGTTCTGGGAGTGGTAGGTGGTGAAGATCCGGGACACGGTCTTGTTGTTGTGGGTGGCCATTGACCCTCCTTTTCTAGAGGTACAGCTGCTCGATCTCGGTTGCGGTCACCAGCACCGTGACAGGCTTGGCATTGGCCCGGCCCTCGCACAGGGCGTCGAGGACGTTGGTCACACCGTCGGGAACCGAGGGCTTGACCTTCCGCCATCCCACGCCCTCGATGTATCCCCAGGCGTTCTTTGAGTGGTAGGTGGCGAAGACTCGCAGGACTTGCTTGTTGGAGTGCCACTGCTCCACCCCGTACAGCGCTTGTATCCCGGCGATGTCGTCGTCGTGGAGATAGCGGTGCGGTCCGCCGTAGAAGGGGTACATCAGGGCGTCACTGACGGTGGAGTGGGCCAAGCCAAGGGCATGACCGAACTCGTGGGCGGCCACCGTGTACAGGTCGATGCCCGACGGGGGCAGGTTGACGGTCCACGTCTCGGCGTCGTCGAAGTGGGTGTCTCCGGCGATGTCACCGCCGTTCGGCGGCGGGTAGAAGGCGTGGGCCAGGACCCCCGAAGCTCCGTCGAAGGGGCTCCCGTCCCCGTGGTTGCCGGTCACATAGCGGATCCGGATCTCGGGGTTGGAGGCATTGGAGACCTCGGTGAAGGCGAGCGGGGTCACCGCCGCCCAGTAATTGATGGCGGCGGCTATCGCCCCCCGGCTCTCGGCTTGGGTCAGATCGCCGGTGAACTCGACGAACCCATACCTCAGATTGGTGGTTGTCCACTTGTTGCCCTGGAGCACGTAGGTGCCAAGGTCGGGCATCCCACAGCGATCCATCTGCAGCAGCGCCAGGGTGGGGCCGTCGACCTCCCCCGTCACCTCCAAGCCGAAGCGTTGCTGGAACTTGCTCAGGGCACGTTCGGTGTTCTCGTCGAACTCGCCTGGCTGATCAGGCATCGGCTCGGCTCCGACCGGTCTCATCCCGAAGTCGGCATGGACCCCGCTGTCGAAGTAACCGAATTGGCTCAGATAGTTCTGCAGCCTCTCCACGTTGACTCCGGACGACCCGAGCTTGGCCCCTTTGGCTGTCGGCCGGATCTCGGAGACATCTGCCATCGTGCCACCCCCTCAACTCGACGATCTGTGTGATCGCGACTGGTACCTGCTCCCGGTTGCCGACACAATGACCTAGCTCGTCAGGTGACTGACTGTTTGGTCAGGTTCCTGACCGTACGATCAGGTCGCTGCCGAGGGTGTATTGTCTGTCCCGGCGGGTTTTGCTGGGAGCCTGATCCCCAAAGAGGGGGGCACGGTGAAGCAGCAAGTGGGTGTCTTCAACGCTCCTCCTGTCTACGCCGTCGGTTTGGCCGACGCGTTGCAAGGCTCTCCGTATGCCGTGGCCACGGTGACCGACGTGGCGGCCTGGATCGAACACAACCCCGAGACGATCATCCTGATAATGGTCCACGAGCCGGGTGACCTGGACCTGGTGGTCGATCTGCGCTCGGGCGCTCCGGAGACGGCGGTGATCACCGTTCTCGACTCGGTCACGGTCGACGCGGTGGCCGCCTCGCTGCGGGCCGGAGCCACCGGCTCGGTGGGTCTCTACTCGTCGGCCGAGGAGGTGGTCCTCGCCATCGACGCCGCCAGGAGCGCGAATGTGGTCATGCCGGCGGGGATAGCGCGCTCGATGATGAAGACCGTGTTGAGTGGCGTCGACCTCCGCATGCTGTCCGAGGCCGACATCGGCTGTCTCCACTCTCTGGCACGGGGAGAGAAGGTGGCCGACCTGGCGAGCCGGTCCGGCTATTCGGAGCGGGAGATGTATCGACGCCTGCGGCGGCTTTATGCCCGGATGGGTGTCTCCGGTCGCACCGAGGCTCTCCTCCTCGCCGCCCGCTGGGGTGTGATCGACTGACCGGACGGGGGACGACACTGGTTTTGGCGAGGCCCTCAGAGCAGTGTGGAGATCCGGTACACCGTGAAACCGAGACCCACGACGAAGGCGAGCCCGAGGTAGGCCATGACCAGACGGGTGTCACCCAGCTTGCACCGGCTCTTGACCAGCCCGGCCCGTCTCGCCCGGTAGTAGGCGTAGAGGGCGATCCCGCTGAGCAGCATCACCACCGCGGCCGGGGTGAGCAGCCAGGCGAGGACGGCGACCGTGGTGTAGACGCAGAGACGGAACGGGTCGAACAGCTCCGGCTCGGGGGCGGTCACCGGGTCGAATGCCGACGGTGGGGTGGCCCGGCCGCTCATGACATCACCCTCACCGGGATGCTGCGCCGCCCCCCGTCCCGGGCCACCTCGGCGATCTTCATCTCGCCGAGAGGGCGCCAGGCCTGCACCGCGCAGAACGGGGCACACTGGTCCTGGTCTGCAGAACGGGTCCCGACATGGACACAGCACTGGGTGAGCCGCTCCTCGAGCATGGTGTTGATGTCCATGAACGGCTTCACCGTTATCCGCTTGATCCGAGTCCCCACCATCTCCCGAAGCATCGCCTGTCTCTTCTTGGGCCCGGCCGCCATCTTGAGCAGGGTGCTCAACCCAAGGTCACACGCCTCGCACACGTCACGGAACAGCTGGAGGACCGTGGGATGGCTCAGCGAGGTCTGCTCGCTCAACAGACCGAGCAGTGAGGTCTTGACCAACTCCTGGAGCTCGACGGTGAGCTCGGGGTCGATGATCCGGTTGCTGACCAGCCCGAGATGCCCGAGCAGCCGGTCGTGGCCGATCACCTTGGCCAGTGACTTCCACTCCCCTTCGTCGGTGCGCAGCATGTAGCCCACGCTGGCGCAATGGGGGTGGGAGCAGGGGAGTGCGGTCAGATCGTCCCACTCCACCACCCCTCCGGTCTGAGGGCCGAGACGCTTCAGCACCCCGGTGTGGGTGAGACGCTCCAGGGGGTTTATCGGACCGGAACGACCCGACCCGAACTGGGGCTGGATGCAGACCCCACCTACATATGGGGTGTCGAGGGCGTGGAGCACGACGTCTCCGATCTCGTCGTCGTTGACCCCGAGGGCGGCGGTCATGGTGAGGGTGGTGAACACCCCTGCCTCGCTGAGACGCCCCAGGGCCCTCTCCTTGATGGACCGCAGGTCGACGGCCCGGTGATAGAGATAGGTCTCCTTTCTGAACCCGTCGAACTGGAGATACACCTCGACCCGGTCCCGGTGATCCCGGAGCAGGCCGAGCAGGTCGTCGTCACGGGACAGGGTGACACCGTTGCTGTTGACCAGGACCCGGACCACGTTCCGCTCCAGTGCAGCCTCGAGGATGGTGGCGAACTCGGGGTGGATGGTGGGCTCGCCACCGCTCAGCATCAGCACGTCGATGCGCCCGCCCTCCCGGGCGAGGCGCTGGTCGATGTTGGCGGTCACCTGCTCCACGGTGGCGACGCCGGTCAACTGGGGACTGGAAGCGGCGTAACAGGTAGGGCAGTTGAGGTTGCAGCTCTCATTGATGTCCTCGAGGAGGATGCAGGTGTGCTGGGTCTGCATCTCGCCCAGCCCCTGCAGATAAGCGGCGGGGAGTGGGGCGTAATTGCCCGGGGTGTCCGGGATGTGGACCTTGGTCGGCGCTGTCCACTTCTCCAGATAGGCCAGGATCTCGGCGTCCTCGTCGTA
>JBOGET010000074.1:0-40517 GCA_050741975.1 Acidimicrobiia bacterium | reverse complement strand
GACTTCTATGCCGGTGGGACGGCGGCGGAATGGGATGCGATGACCGCCGCCGAGAAGGCAGACCATTGCATCGACTGGAGACGGCAGCGGCCGGTGTTGGAGGCGCTCTCACGGGGAGATACCGCCTCCTGGCACCCCTACGACTGGGAGACCGACGACGGACGGCTCCTCGAGGTGGCCACCGTCTGTGAGCCGGCTCCGGTGATCATCCTCGAGGGTGTCTACAGCGCCCGTCCCGAGTTGGCCGATCTCTTCGATCTGCGCGTCCTTCTCGATGTTCCGGCCGAGCTACGACGAGATCATCTGGTCCAACGGGAAGGCGAGGACTTTCGGGAGGAGTGGAACGCCCGGTGGGATCAGGCCGAGCAGTGGTACTTCGAGGTGGTCATGCCTCGGGAAGCCTTCGACCTCGTGATCCCGGCCGTATGAACCAGCGGCCCGGCGCGGCGGACTCATAGGGAGGTGGGGGGAATCAATGGCGAGGTCACTGGAGTCAGGTGTTGGACCAGGAGACCCAGGTCCCATCGTGGACCTTGACCGCGTCACCGCCGCCGATGGGGTGAACCCAGACCCCCGGGTCGCCGTCTATCGCCCCGACCAGGGCGAATGCCGATGAGTCGGGCGCCCAGAGCTGGAGCGATTGACCGTATTGGTCGAAGAACTGCAGGACCTCCCCGACAAAGGAAGGATGGGGCGCGATCGTGGATGCTTCGGTGGTGTCGTCGTCCTTCCACACCAGGGCATTGATCTCTCCGCTGCCTTCCCCAACCGGTTGTAGGACGAGCAGGGACTCTCCGTCCGGGCTCCAGAAGAGCCCGATCGAAGACGACGGGATGACCTCCGAGAGCTCTCCTGTCGCCACGTCGACCACGACCACCCTGTTCGGGGGCAGAGCCGGGGTCTCGGAGAGGGCGGCATTGATCCCCGGCGTCTCGTTGGCCACGAAGGATTGGACGGCAACACGACTCCCCTGGCGGTTGGCCACGAAGGCCACCGGCCCGGAGGCGGTGGCCAACAACCGGGTTTGCCCGGCGAGCTGAACCACTTCGAGGCCGTTGTCACCGAGATGGAAGATGCCGGCCGGGGTCCAATGCGGAGCCTGGTACCCGTCGGCCGTGGCGCCGAGATCGGTACTGTTGCCATCGACGTCGATGGTGGCAAAAACCTCGAACTGAACATGGACCGCAACCTGGCTGCTGTCCGGGCTCCACGAGAAGTAGAAAGGGGCACCCGACGCCACGACCTGGGCCGAGGCAGCTTCGACATCGACCAACTCGAACTCGATCGAGCCCTGCGGCCCGTTGTGCAGCACCCCGATCCCGGTGCCGTCGGGAGACCAGGACATGTAGAAGGGAGGTGCCGTCATCGGGATCGTGACGCGTCCTCCACCCGGCCCGCCACTGGACCCGAGACCAGTTCCCGCCGTGGTGATCTCCGACCAGACGAGCATGTCTGTGACCGGTGAGAAGCTCGGCTGCCGGTACCGGGCCGAGTCGCCGGAATCGTCGGTCACGGGCGCCGGGTTGGAGCCATCGGGATCGACAATCACGATGTTCCCGCCGTCGTCCAGGACGACGAGACGCCCGGGGAGCTCAGCCACGTCGGTGGGGAGTGGGGGCGCGGTGGTGGCGACGGTCCCGGCGACGACGGTCGAGGTCGAGCTGTGCTCGGTGGTGCAGGCCGTAGCCGCCACCAGGAGGCACACAGCGAGGATGATAGGTCGCCGGGGCATCTGACGCCAGCGTACCGATGGCAGCTATCCGTCGTTCCCGGACACCACCCTGGCGAAGTGCGACCGCTCGACATGGCCCCCGCTCACGACGCAGACGCACAGGCCCGCCCACGAGCATGAACGGCCGCTGACCCGACATAGGGCCGTCGGCCCCTTCAACCTGGGAGCGCCGCCGGTCGATACCTACGCATGGAACCGACCACGAGGCTGGTCATCACGCCGCGCTATAGGGCGGCCGTACTGCTGACAGCTGTCATCGGCACCCTCCTGGGCGTAGTAGCCGAATACGCCACCTGGGCCACCAATGCCCCCGGAGCCGGATACCGACTGATTGCCTACGGCGCGATCGGGCTCACCTCCGCCTATCAATTCCTCCGTCATCGACGCATCGAGGCGGTGGCCGCGATGGCCGCCCTCGCCTTCTGCAGCCTCAGCCTCACCGAGGCGGGGCACAGGACCGGGTTCGACAGCGGCAACACCCTGGCCTGCCTGATCCTGATCTCCGTTGTCTACGTGGCGACCCGGGAGAGCCAATCGGTGGTCCCGCTCGTCCTGGGATCCGGTCTGACCGCCACATACACGGTGGCCTCGATCATGCTGGAGCAGCCTCCTGCACCCGAGGCCTTCGCCAAGCTCATGCTCGGGATCCCGGGCCAGGCCCTGGTGATGTGGATCACCTGGCAGTTGATCCAGTCGCTGGCCGATGCCTCCGAGCACCAGGCCGTCACCGCGCGGATCCAGAAGGCACTGGCAACCTGCTCCCAGGCCCTTCTCACCGGCCGGGACCAGGAGCCGTTCAACGCCGCGCTTCGCGCCCTCCTCGACGCCACTGAGGCCGACTATGCCTACATCGACGTGAACCGGGTCGACAGCGAGGGCCATGTGACCTGGGAGATCGTGGCCGATGCCGCCAGCAGCCGGGTACCACCCGGTCCCGACACCTTCGTCGACGGCGACTACACCCAGTTCCCCCAGGTCATCGAGATCCTCTCGGCCGGCAACCCGGCCCGGATCCGGGTCTGCGACCTGCCCATGCCGGTCAGGGCGCGCTACGAGGCCGAGGGAATCCGGTCGGAGCTGATGGCGCCCATCATGATACGCGACCAGTGGATGGGCACACTCGGCTACACCGACTTCTGGAGGGACGACGCCTGGACAGACGTGGAGGTGGAAGGGCTGATGCGGGCGGCCGACATGGTCGGCGCCTATTGGGAGCGGGAGTCGGCGAGGGAGGGCCTCGAGGAGCTGGCTGCGGCCAAGGACCGCTTCATCGCCACCGTGAGTCACGAGCTGCGGACCCCGCTTGCCGCCGTGGTCGGGTTCTCCGGAGAGCTGGCTCAGGAGCTCGACCGGTACTCACGTCAGGAGATCGCCGAGATGGTCAATCTCATTTCCAGCCAGAGCCAGGAGGTCGCCCAGCTCGTCGATGACCTGCTGACCGCCGAGAGGGCCGCCTCGGGCAATCTCACGTTCAGGCCAAGCTCCTTCGACCTCCTCGATGAGTGCAGGTCCATCGTCGATTCCTTGGGTATCGGCCTCGAGGTGACCCTCGATGGCGATCCCTCGTTGGTGGCCTGGGCCGACACCCTTCGCACCCGCCAGATCGTGAGGAACCTGCTCACCAACGCCCATCGCTACGGTGGGAGCCGGGTGCGGGTCGAGGTCTCCGGCAAGGCGGCCATGGCGATGCTGGTGGTCAGCGACGACGGCGCCGGGGTCAAGGGGATCGACGCCGAGCACATCTTCGATCCCTACTACCGCTCGCAGTCGTCGGCGGACTCCAAACCGGACTCGGTGGGCCTCGGTCTCGCCGTCGCCAGGCAGCTCGCCAGGATGATGGGCGGTGACCTCGTCTACAAACGTCGCGACGGATGGACCTGCTTCGAGCTGACCCTTCCCACCGCCCCCCGGCCCGTGGCGTCACTGGTCGGCTGACACCTCACACGAACAGCTGGACGTCGGCGGTGGCGGCGTAGTCGAGGAAGGCGGCGGCACCCGCTATATCGCATCCCTTGATCAGGTCGTCCTCCTCCACGCCCATGACGCCCATGGTCGTCGAGCAGGCGAAGAAGCGGACGCCGAGACCCTGGGCCATCTCGATGAACTCGGGCACGGTCGGCATACGCGCGTCGCTCATCCATTTCTTCATGATCTTGGTGGCGGCGGCGGTCGCCCCGGGGAGCGCCCCGAGCAGGTTGGGGAGCTGGATCGGGCCCGCCGGGTTGGCCAGCGAGGCCACCTTGAGCTTCTCCAGCCGGTCATTGTGGATGATGTCGAGCCCGTAGAAGGTGAAGTAGACGCCCGCCTCCCAGCCGAGGCTGGCCGCCGTGGTGGCCAGGATCAAGGGTGGATAGGCCTGATCGAGCGTCCCCTTCGAGGCGACAAGGGCGATGCGACGCCGGGGTTCGACCGACTCCTCGTCGACCGGGGAGCGGGTGATGGTGTCGTCGGTCATGACCTCACCCCCTTGGCGATCCAGAACAACTGGTGATCCTCATGACGCTCCACACCGAGGAGGATGTTGCCGGTCTGCCGGGTCAGGGCCGGGATGTCCTCCAGGGCACCGGGATCGGTGGTGACCAGCCGCAGGACCTGGCCCGGGGAGAGCTGCCCCAGGGCGAGCGAGGCTCGATATACGGGCAAGGGGCAGAGCAGACCCGTGCAATCGAGCTCGACGTCGGCTTGCTCGTGGGTCACCTTGGCGAATTGGCTGGTCATGGTCCTTCTCCTTGTCTCGTCCGGATCGGGCCCCATGAACAATGAAAAACCCGCATCCGGTGCCGGTGCGGGCTCTGTGTCTCTGTCTGGAGATCGCTCAGGACATGTCTACCCACACGGCACGGCCGCGCAACGACAAGTGCAGCAGCACACCGAGCTGTTGGGATGGCATGTCATGTCAGGGCGATGGTAGGCGGTCTGCGGCGATGGTCAAGACCGATGTCATCTGGGATTGCGAGGCCAGTGGAGCGGGAGAGGAGGAGAAGGAATCCGCTGGAGAAGCGGAAGAACTCCACTGGCCCTCGCAAGTCTCGGAACAGCTTGTGATTCTGTTCACAAGATAGAAGCGGGACGGCGCTGGGTTTATTCCGGTTTCCCGGGCAACACCGTTCTGGCTGGATTGGCGCGGCCAGACGCACCCGGCTAGACCACGGTGAACCCTCACAGAAAAACAACAGTCCTCGGGTTTCTCGTCGCCAGCAGCCGGTTCAGCTGCTGAAGGTGACCGAGAAGGCGGGTGCCCAACGGGAGACGACCCGGCCATAGCTCTCGCCGGCGGCCATCATGTCGCCTTCGGCCAGGGCGTCGATGGATCGGCGCACCAGCTCCACCGAGTCGTCGAAGACCAGCTCCTGTGGGTCGAAGAGATCGGAGACCGTCGAGTAGTCCAACTCGAGCATCGAGTCGGGGTCAAAGCTGGCGATCCAGTCCGAGAGCTGGGCCAACTCCTCGGCAGGGCCCTGGAACACCTGGAGCCCACGGAGCACCCCCAGCGCATGGTCGACACGTTTCTGACCCACGGACAGATCGACTCTGAGCCTGACCCGGGGTGCGCTCCCGACCTCGTAGACCTCCCTGTCCTCGGGCTGAAATGCGGTGAACCAGCGGACTGGCACGTGCCAGGGTGAGGTGAGGACGTGCGAGCGATGACCCGGGTGCTCACGCTGGTACTGACGAAGCTCGCGGTCGGCGGCGCGAGCCGCCTCCTCCGGTATCAACCCCGAGCCGAGACCCCGAAAGGCGTTGGCGAAAGCGATCGTCGACTCCAGGACACGAAGACGCAGATTGCGGGGGCACACCATCCGCGCCCCGTTCCACTCCGCAACCCAGTCTGCGTCTCCCTCCGACTCGGAGAGCAGCCCATAGCCGCGGACGAAGCCCGGCACCGGCTCGCCCATGTCGGACACGTCGGGGGTGTAGACCCGGAGGTATGCCGTCTTCGTCATCCCCTCATCCTGGCAGAGGTTGACATCAAGGTCACCCGAGGATTTCGGTTGGGCTCGGATGTAATATCGACGGGAGAGTGAGACCCCGCCCTTTGAGAGAGGAGGACCGGACTTGGTCGTGTTCGACGAGGTAGCCCGCGCAGGTCACGAGCAGATCCTCTACGGCTACGACAAGGTATCCGGTCTCAAGGCCATAATCGCCATCCACTCCACGGCTCTCGGTCCCGCCCTCGGCGGGACTCGTTTTTTTCCATACCAAACCGAGGATGAGGCCCTCGAGGACGTCCTGCGGCTGTCCAAGGGGATGACCTACAAGGCGGCCGCCGCCGGCCTCGACCTGGGCGGGGGAAAGGCCGTGATCATCGGCGACCCCCGAACCGACAAGAGCGAGCGTCTGCTCCGAGCCTACGGACGGATAGTCGACTCCCTCAGGGGCCGCTACATCACTGCCGAGGATGTGGGGACCATCTCCAGCGACATCGATGTCATCCGGCGAGAGACCCGGTGGGCGCTGGGGAGCTCGGTGGCCGAAGGTGGGGCGGGTGACCCCTCACCGGTGACCGCCCGCGGCCTCTTCGCCGCGGCCAGAGCCGTGTCCGAATTCCTCTGGGGCAACGACGACCTCGCCGGGCGCAGGTTCGCGGTCCAGGGTGTGGGCAAGGTGGGGTCCGCCTTCGTCCAGCTCCTGGTCGAGGCGAGGGCCGAAGTCATCGTGTCCGACGCCTTCGAGCGCGCCATCAAAAAAGCGGTGGACACCTACGGCGTCAAGAGCGTCGACGTCGAGGAGATCCACACCGTCGACGCCGACTTCTACTCACCATGCGCACTGGGGGCGGGGCTCAACGAGGAGACGATCCCCAAGCTCAACTGCCAGGCGATCGTCGGCAGCGCCAACAACCAACTCGCCACCGATGAGGATGCCCGGCGGATCGCCGAGCGGGGCATCGTCTACGCCCCCGACTTCGTGGTGAACGCCGGGGGCCTGATCAACGTGTACGACGAGTTGCACGGGTATTCGAAGATGCGGGCGATGCATAGGGTCGACCTGATCTTCGAGGCAACCAAGACCATCCTCGAGATGTCGAAGCAGAAGATGATCGAGCCGAACCAGGCGGCGGTGATGGTGGCGGAGAATCGGATCAGGGATATCGGTGATCTGCGCCGGTTCCGCCGGAGCGGAGACGATCGGAATTGAACGAGCGCAGCTACGGGATGGATTTCGACCGGAACCTCCATCACGGGGAGCTCGGGCTCACCGACGAGCAGGTCGTCGAGATGCACCGGCTGATGCTGACGGCGAGAAGGGTCGACGACCGCTTGTTCGCCCTCCAGCGTCAAGGGAGGGCGCCGTTCGTCGTCGGCTCCTCCGGGCACGAGGCGGTCCAGGTGGCATCGGCGTTCGCCCTCGATCGGGATCGAGACTGGGTCCTCCCCTATTACCGGGACATGGGGGTCGCCCTGGCCTGGGGCTTCGAGCCCGAGGATATCTTTCTCGGGGCCTTCGCCAAGAAGACAGACCCCATGTCGGGTGGGCGCCAGCTGCCCGGGCACTGGTCGAGCCCCGAGCTCAGGGTGCTCACCCAGTCCTCTGTGATCGGTACCCAGTACCCGCACGCGGTGGGGATCGCCCAGGCGATCGTAAACCGGGGGGAGGATGCGGTGGTGGCCGTCTATGGGGGCGAGGGCTCGACCTCGGAGGGGGACTGGCACGAGGCGATGAACTGGGCCGGGATCCACAAGCTCCCCGTGATCTTCGTGATCGAGAACAACCGGTACGCCATCTCGGTGCCTCAGGCGGAACAGGTGGCGGGGAGTCTCGCCGCCCGGGCCGAAAGCTACGGCTTCCCCGGCGTCGAGGTCGACGGCAACCGGACTCTCCGGGTGTTCAAGGTCATGAAGGAGGCGGTGGACAGGGCGCGCGCCGGCGAGGGGCCCACCCTGATCGAGGCCGAGACCTATCGGTACTACGCCCACACCTCGGACGACAACGACGCCCTGTACCGGAGCCGGGAGGAGGTCGAGACCTGGCGCAAGCGTGACCCGGTGGCCAGGGTGCGCCAGTACCTCATCGAAAACCGGCTGCTCACCGAGGCCGAGGAGGAGCGAATCGACAACGAGGTGATCGAGACACTGGCCCAGGCGGTGGAGCGGGCCGAATCCGCTCCCAACCCCGACGAGCCTACGACACGTGTCTACGCCAGGGTCATCGAGCTCGGGCCGGGGGCGACCGAGCCCGAGCCGGTTCTCGACGGGGAGACGGTCAACCTGATCACCGCCATCAACAAGGCGCTTCACGAGGTGATGGAGACCCATGACGACGTGGTCCTTTTCGGGCAGGACGTGGCGCGACGCAAGGGCGGAGTCTTCAAGGCCACCCAGGACCTGACGGAGCGTTTCGGCCCCCAGCGCTGCTTCAACACCCCGATCGCCGAGTCCTCGATCATCGGAGCCGCCATCGGGATGGCGGCAGCCGGGTTCAAGGTGATCCCCGAGATCCAATTCGCCGACTACATCCACCCCGCCTTCGACCAGCTCGTGTCCGAGGCGGCCCGGATCAGCTTCCGCTCCGATGGGCATTGGAGCGTGCCCATCGTGGTGCGGGCCCCGTATGGCGCCGGCATCCACGGGGCGCTCTACCACTCGCAGTCGATCGAATCCTTCTATGCCCACGTCCCGGGTCTCAAGGTGGTGGTCCCCTCCACCCCCGCCGATGTGAAGGGGCTGCTCTTCACCGCCGTCGAGGACCCGGACCCGGTGATGTTCCTCGAGCCGAAGAAGCTCTACCGTCTCGCCAAGGGGCCCTACCCCGCCGGGGAGCATCGGGTCCCCCTGGGCCGGGCGGCGATCCGTCATCCGGGCACGGACCTGACCATCCTCGCCTACGGGGCGATGGCCCATTACGCGATGGGGGCCGCCCCGGTCCTCGAGGAGCTGGGCATCAGCCCCGAGGTCATCGACTTGCGCAGTCTCAAGCCTCTCGACTGGCCCACCATCGAGGAGTCGGTCAAGAAGACCTCCCGGGCCCTGATCGTCTATGAGGACAACGAGTTCGTCGGGTACGGGGCCGAGCTGGCGGCTCAGATCGCCGACAAGACATTCGAGTGGCTGGACGCCCCGGTGCGTCGCTATGCCCTGCCCGACGTGCCGATCATGCCCTACGCAGGCTCCCTGGAGAACGAGCTGTACCCCACGACGGAGGGGATCGTGAGGAAAGCCCAGGAGCTGGCCAAGTATTGAGGCGCCCTTCGGGCGCCGTCGTGAGCTCTGCGGTCTGAGTTGTGAACCGACCGACGGAGTCCCCCTAATGTCGGAGCAGATGTCCCTCCTCGCCCACCTGTCTCGAATCGCCGGTGACGCCTTCGCCGAGCTCGGGTTGCCTGCCGAGTTGGGGGAGACCGTGCCCTCGCAACGACCGGAGCTGGCCCAGTTCCAGGTCAACGGGGCAATGGCCGCAGGCAAGAGCTCGGGCCGGGCCCCGAGAGAGATCGCCGCCGAAGTGGCGGCACGCGTCGCCCCCCACCCCGATATCGCCCGGGTGGAGGTGGCAGGACCGGGATTCGTCAACATCACGATGACCGACGAGGCCATCGCCCGCATCGCCGCCATCGAGGCGGCCGACCCCTACCTCGGCTTCCCGGTCACCGACCGTCCCGAGAACGTCGTGGTCGACTACGCCGGCCCCAACGTGGCCAAGGCGATGCACGTAGGGCACCTGCGTGCCACCATCATCGGTGACTCCCTGGCCCGGCTCTTCGCCTTCGCCGGGCACAAGGTCACTCGTGACCCCCATTTCGGTGACTGGGGGTTCCAGATGGGTCTCCTCATCGCCGCCATCGCCACCGAGCAGCCCGATCTTCCCTACTTCGACCCGGCCGCCGGGAGCTACCCGTCCCGATCACCGGTGACGCTCGACGACCTGCAACGGATCTACCCCGAGGCGGGGGAGCGGGCCGGGAGCGACGCCGACTTCGCCGACACCGCCCGTCAGGCCACGGTTCGTCTGCAGCAGGGGGATCCGGGATACCTGGCTTTGTGGCGTCACATGAAGGAGATCTCCGAAGTCTCCCAACGCCAGGACTTCGCCGCCCTCGGAGTCAACTTCGACCTGTGGCACGGCGAGTCCGACGTCCACGACCGCATCGCACCCCTCGTCGCCTCGCTGCGCGACTCCGGTGTGGCCGAGGAATCTCGGGGTGCGCTTGTGATCCGGGTCGAGGAGGAAGGCGACAAACGGGACATCCCACCACTGATCCTCGAGTCGTCGTCCGGGGGCTTCCTGTACAGCACCACCGACCTGGCCACCATCCAGATGCGAGTCGACGAGCTGCGGGTCGACCTCGTCCTCTACGTGGTGGACCGGCGCCAGGCCGACCATTTCCTCCAACTGTTCCGGGCGAGCCGCAAAGCAGGAATCGTGCCTCCCGAGACCAGACTCGAGCACATCTGGTTCGGGACCATGAACGGCCCCGACGGCAAGCCCTTCAAGACACGGGCGGGGGGCGTCGTCCAGCTCTCCGATGTGATCGAGATGCTCACCGATGCCGCCCGCCGACGTCTGGACGAGGCACATCTCGCCGAGGACTACCCGGAGGAGGAGAGGGCCGGCATCGCCGCGATGGTCGGCGTCGCCGCTCTCAAATTCGGCGACCTGATCAACAACCGCACCTCTGACTACGTCTTCGACCTGGAGCGGTTCAGTTCCTTCGAGGGGAAGACCGGGCCCTATCTCCAGTATGCCGCAGTGAGGATCAAGTCGATCCTGCGCCGTGCCGCCCGACAGGGAGTCACCGCGAGTGCCCTGATCGCCCCGACGGTCGACGTCGAGCGCGAGCTCATGCTCGAGCTGCTCCGTCTCCCCGAAGTCGTCGACCGGGCAATAACCCTGCGTGCTCCCAACCACGTGGCCGAGTTCGCCTACGAGGTGGCGGGACGCTTCAACCGGTTCTACGACACCTGTCACATCCTGTCCGAGCCCGACGACAGACGGCAGGGCTCCTGGCTCTCCCTCGCCACCTGGAGTCTCGCCGCACTCGAGCTCCTCCTCGACCTCCTCGGCATCGAAGTTCCCGACAGGATGTAGCCATGTCCTACGTCATCCGCCCCGCCCGGGCCGAGGACGTCCCCCTGATCGAGCCCTGGACCCGGGACACCTTCTCCTGGGGTGACTATGTGCCCGAGATGATGGGCCCCTGGCTGGACGAGCCCGATTCGCTCGTCGTGGTTTGCGTTCACGAGTACGACATCCCGGTGGCGCTGTCCCGGGTGCAGCTCCTTTCCCCCACCGAGGCCTGGCTCAGCGCCGCCCGGGTGCACCCCGATCATCGGAGATCGGGAATGGGCATGGCGATGAACGACTATGCCGTGGAGTGGGCCAGGGCCAAAAGGGCACTCGTCGCCCGTCTCGCCACCGAGGAGGGCAACGAGGCAGCCCGGTCCCAGGTCTTGAAATCGGGCTACCGGATGACGGGGAGCTGGGCGTACGCCACCGCCCCCATGTCGTCAGCCCGGCGTCTGCAGTCGGAGGACCGTCTCCGCCCGGGCGGGACGGTCGATGCCGATGCTGCCTGGACATTCTGGTCGCAGAGTGACCTGGCCCAGGCCGCACGTGACCTCATCTCGCTCGGCTGGCGCTGGCGCAAGGCATCCCGAGAGGACCTGGAGCAGGCGGTCAACGCCCGCACCTTCTATCAGAGCCCGGGGGGCTGGCTGATCGCAGAGACCGACGACGAGGGGATATCGGTTCGGTGGCTGGCGACATCGCCCTCGGAAGCCCCGCTTCTGCTCCAGGGGTTACGCGACTTGTTGCGCGAGAAGGAGAAGGGGCGGGTCGAGGCGATGGCCCCCGTCACGGGGTGGAGCGTGGAGGCGCTGCAAAGAGAGGGCTTCGAGGTGCAGCCGGTTCAGATCTTCTCCAAAGGGCTGTGATGAGCTCCTAGCTCAAAATTCCCATCGTGGCCACCACCCAGACGACGAACATGATGGGCACGTCGGTGGAGGGCAGCCACTCCGGGCCTTCGGGGTACCAGCGGGCGACCAGCCCCAGAGGGACCCCGATCAGGGGCATGACGGTCGTGCCGGCGACCCCTGCCGCCCTGATGCCCTCCGCACCTGTGGTGATCGGCACCGGGAGCCCTTCGATCGCGGAATCGATCAGCCCATGGACGATGAGGAGGAGAAGCCCGACCACGAGCACGGCGACGATGCGCCCGACCCCGACCTCCCAGAGCTTGAACCCAACCAGGCTCCGTCCCCGTCCCAACGGTCCCTCGGAGGCGACACCGAGACAGAACAGCCCGATTACCGCAAGGACCAACGTGGAGGCGAGCATTGCGCCGGTGGAGAGGTCCTGGATCACTCTGACCAGATCGAACCCGGCGAGGAGGACGGAAACCGCCAGCCCGACCAGAAGACTCCCGACCACCATCAACCCGACGTCGAACAAGGTGCCAATAGAGCCGTAGGCCAGGATGGCATAGCGCTTCAGCAGCCCGCGTGTGTCGGCCCGCACCGTCTCTTCAGTCATACCGAAGCCTCCTCGGCGGCGACGATACCGGATCCCCCTGCCCTGACGGCATGCAGGTACCACTCGATGGGATGGGCCACGTCATATCCGGCGCCCAACGCCGATCTGAGCTGCATCTCACAACCGGGGTTGGCCGACGCCACTCTGCTCACGCCGGTTGAACGAATCTGACCCGCCTTCCGGTTTCCCAGCTCCTGGGAAGCCTCGGGCTGGAGCACGGTGTACAGACCGGCAGCCCCGCAGCACATCCCGGTGGGATCGATCTCGACCACTTCGTATCCCCCTGCCTCCAGGATGAGACGTGGCTCGGCGGTCACCCTCTGGGCGTGACGAAGGTGACATGGGTCCTGGATCGCCACCCGCCCCGACTTTCCGGCCACCCTGGGCAGCAATCCAGACTCGATTGCCCGCGCCACGGCCACGGTGACGTCCATGGCCCGGGCGCCCACTTCTTCGCCGCCCGGCGCCCAGTGACCGTATTCCCTCACATGGGCAGAGCAGCCGGCCGAGGTCACGACCACCTGGTCATACTCGGAGAGCACGGGCATGTTGCGGGCGGCGAGCGACCGGGCCTCCCCCGACTTGCCGTCGTGGGCGGCCAGGGCGCCGCAGCAGGTCTGTCCGGAAGGGACTTCCACCCGGTACCCGGCCATCTCCAGGAGGGCGATGGCGGCGTGGTTGACCGGACGGAACCATTCGTCCTGTATGCATCCGGCGAGAAGCCCGACGGTCCCGGATGTGCCGGTGCCCCCGATATGGCCCAGGGTCGGCTTGGGCCGGCCACCCAGCCGCCGCAGCCCCGCCGTGAGATTCCTGTAGCGCGCGGGGGCCAGAGCCGTGGCCCCGGTGCCCTGGGCCAGTCGCAGGGCGGCACTCCCGACCCGGAGTGACGACCTGGAGCCGAGCATCGGTCCGAGGAGAAAAGAGCGGAGACGATGGCTGAAGGTGGGGCGCTGGGCCACGATCTCGGCCCGGGTCCCCTCCAGGGCCCGCCCGTAGGGGACCATTCCGGGGCAGACCGGCTCGCAGGCCCGACAGCCGAGGCAGAAGTCGATGATCCCCTGGAACGGGCCGTCGACTTCGAGGACGCCATGGTGAACGGCCTTCATCGCCTGGATGCGCCCCCGGGGCGACGCCGTCTCCCGCCCGGTCAATCGAAAGGTGGGGCACACCGGGAGACATAGCCCGCATTGGACACAGGCGTTCAGCTCTTCGGTCGTCGGATGCTCGGTGGTGACCCAACCCATCACAGGCCCCCGGGAAGCCGCCCCGGGTTTATGACCCGGCCCGGGTCGAACTCGGCGATCAGGCGGCGCTGGATGGCGAGCCCGGGAGGGGGCGCACCCCAAGGATCGAGGCCGTCCAGACCATCCTCGGGTGCCTCGACCACGACCAGCGCCCCACCTTCCCGCTCGGCCCAGTCACGGAGCTCTGCGGCCCCCTGAGCACTCGTGGAAGCGGCCCGGACGTCTCCGGCGCCGTGGACCGCCAGATGGTCCCATCCCTCGGGCAGTCGCTCCACCGCCTTCGCCGTCAGCGCCGGTGGGACCCGCAGCGACCAGCGAAACGCCCCATGCGGGTCCGCCGGCCACCGATGTCCTTTGCTCATCACGCCGCCGAGTCTGGCACCGGTCGCCGCCACCTCCTCCGGTGTGCCCCAGAGGAACACCCGGAAGGCACCGTTGTCGTCGAGGACGGCAAGGGGCCGGGTCACCCGGCGGGCGGCCTCGAGGTCGTCGATGACGACAGTCGCCTCGGCGCGTGGCTTGGGCCAGAGCTTGAGACAGACCGAGGCGATGACACCCAGGGCCCCGAATGCTCCGACCACCAGCCGGGGCAGGTCGTACCCGGAGACGTTCTTGACGACCCGGCCCCCGCCACGGACCACCCGGCCGTCACCCGTCACCAGACGCACCTCGAGCATGCGCTCCCTGGTCCCGAGCAGACGACCGCGTCTCAGCGAGGAGACACCGGACGAGATCACACCGCCCACCGTGGACCGCCCCGGCACCTCAGGGAGCACTGCGGTTTGCGACCTCTGCGCAAGGGCAGTCTCCAGCTCGGCCACCGGGGTTCCGGCCCCGACGGTGACGGTCAGGTCGTCGGGGTCCCACACCTCGATGCCACTGAGCCCGCTCATGTCGAGGACGACGTCCGGATCGGGAGGTGAGCCATAGCCTTGTCTGGTCCCGCCCCCGACGACCTGCACGATGGACCGGGTCTCCGTTGCATGACGCAGGATCTCGGCCAGGGCCTCGACGCTGGCCGGGGTCGCTCGCTGGTGATGCCGCCCACCGCCCCCGGCGGCTCCGGTCATACCCAGGCCCCGTCCGGGATCTCCCGTTTGACCCCGCCGAAGTCGAAACAGCGCGACCCTTCGGGCAGCACCTTGGCCGGGTTGAAGATCCCTGCCGGGTCGAACGCCTCCTTGAGCCGCGCCTGGGCGTCGAGGTCGACCTCGGTGAAATCCGCCCGCATCATGTCCCTCTTCTCGAGCCCGATCCCGTGCTCACCGGACAGGGCCCCGCCCCGGCGCAGACAGGCGGCGACCATCTCCTCACCCGCCTTGCGCACCTTGTCCATCATCCCCGGCTCGGCAGCGTCGAATGCCATCAGTGGGTGGAGGTTGCCGTCACCGGCGTGAAACACGTTGTAGACGTCGAGCTCGTACTTCTCGGCGATCTGCTGGACCTCCTCCATCGTCTCAACCAGCCGGGAGCGGGGCACGACCGTGTCGTGCAGGTAGTAGTTGGGGGAGATCTGGGCTACGGCGCCAAAGGCGGACTTGCGCCCCTTCCAGAGGATGGCGCGCTGGGCCTCGTCCACCGCCACCTGGACCTGGCGGGCGCCGTTGTCGCGCCCGATTCGTGAGATGAGGGCGGCCTCGGCCTCCACCGCCTCGGGGTCACCGACCACCTCGGCGAGGAGGATGGCGGCGGCGGCGGTGGGGAGACCGGCCTTGAGCCAGTTCTCGACTGCGTTCGTCATCTTCTGGTCCATGATCTCCAGGGCCGCGGGGACCAGCCCCGAGGCGATCACGTCGGAGACAGTCTTGGTGGCGCCGGCGACGTGATCGAAGTCGAGGAGCAGGGTTCGCACGTCCGTGTCGATGGGGAGGAGCCGGACCAGGGCCCGGGTCACCACCCCGAGGGTTCCCTCGGAGCCGACGATCAAGCCCTTAAGGTCGAGTCCGGGCATGTCCGGTGCTTGCCCACCGAGTACGAGGATCTCGCTCCCGGCCAGGACCACCTCGAGACCGAGGACATGGCTGGTGGTCGCCCCCTCGGCCAGGCAGTGGGCGCCGCCCGAGTTGTTGGCGACGTTGCCCCCGATGGTGCATGCTGACTGGGACGAGGGATCGGGAGCGAAGCAGAGGCCGAACGGCTCCGCCTCGTTGGTCAGGTCCAGATTGATCACCCCGGCCCCGACCCAGGCGGTGCGGTTGTCCACATCGATGTCGATCTGATTCATCGACGTGGTGGAGAGGACGATGCCACCGTCGATCGGGATGGCGCCGGCGGTGAGACCGGTGCCCGCCCCCCGAGCCACGATGGGCACGCCATGGGTCTCGGCGACCCGAACTATCGAAGCCACCTCATCGGTGGTGTGGGGGAACACCACGCAGGTCGCCTCCCCCTGCATCAGCGAGGCGTCCCTCGAGTAGAGGTAGAGCTCGACGGGCTCTTCGAGCACCCGGTCCTCACCGACCACCGCACGCAGATCTCCAATCAGGCTCACACCGGGAGCGTAGCGACGCGCTGCTACGGCGAAGCTGAGGTTCTGCGAGCCGTATATGGCACGTACTGTCTCGAGTTCACCGGGGGTCGATCAGGCGGCACGAACCTGAGACAGCTTGGCCCGTATATGGGCCGCAGAAGCTGAGGTTCGTCCTATGCACCCCACCCGCCGCCGCCGGGGGTGAGGACGAGGAGGCGGTCCCCGACGTGGACGGGGATTGTGGACTTGGCGGGGAGGCGCTCTCGTCGCCCGTTGCTTCTGATCAGCCAGTCCTCACCGGTCGCCCCCGGCCCTCCGCCCACCAGACCCCAGGGCCGGTGCCTTCGACGCTCGCCCATCAGGGAGAGGATGGCGTTGGCGAGGAAGCGGATCTCCCGCTCGATTCCCTCCCCGCCCGCGAACCGCCCCGTCCCCCCGCTCCCGCGGCGCAGGGTGTAACGCTCGACCCGGAACGGATAGTGGGTGTCGAGGGACTCGATCGGCGTGTTCTCCGTGTTGGTCATACCGGTGTGGATCCCCGACTGGCCGGCCCGGCCGGGACGCCCCCCCTGGCCCCCGCCGATGGTTTCGTAATAGGCGAACTCGTCGTTCCCGATCAGGACGTTGTTCATCGTGCCCTGGGATGCGGCAGGGACTCGGTCCGGGGCGGCCTGAGCCAGTGCTCCGAGGAGGACGTCGGCGATCCGCTGGCTGGTCTCGACGTTCCCGGCCGCCACCGCCGCAGGCGGGGCGGCATCGACCACCGAGCCCTGAGGCGTGATCAATGTCAACGGCCGGTAGCAACCTCCGTTGGCCGGGATGGTTGGGTCGGTTGCCACCCGCACCGCGTAATAGAGACACGACCGGGTGACCGCCCCCACGGCGTTGAGATTGGCCGGGACCTGGCCGTCGCTGCCCGAGAAGTCGGCGACCAGCCGGCCGTCGGCAATGGTGACCGTCACCCGGATTGTGATGTCCTCGTCACCCATCTCCATGAAGTCGACGAAGGAGAATTCCCCTTCGGGCAGCTTGCGCAGGGCGGCCGTCATCCGCCGCTCCCCGTAGTCGAGCAGCGCGCCGGTCAAGGGCTCGAATGCCTCGACCCCCTCCCGGGACACCAGCTCGTTGACCCGGGCCGCACCGACCGCGTTGGCTCCGATCTGAGCCTCGAGATCGCCGCGTCGCTCCCACGGGGTGCGGGAGGCAGTGATGAACGGCTCGGAGAACTCCTCGACCCAGGCACCGTCGGCAAAGGCGACGGTGGGTGGGACCCGGTGTCCCTCCTGATCGAGGGTAAGGGCGTGGGCCGGCATCGATCCCGGTGCCTCCCCACCCACGTCGGCGTGATGGGCGCGGTTGGCGACCCACGCCACATGCCGGGAGCCGACGAAGACCGGGGCGACCAGGGTCAGGTCGTTGAGATGGGTGCCACCGGCGTACGGGTCGTTGACCGCGTACTGGATGCCGGGAACCGGCTCGAACCGGGCCAGACAGGCCGCCACCGACTCCGGCATCGACCCCAGATGGACCGGGATGTGCTCCGCCTGGGCGAGCATCGCCCCCTCCGGTGTGAACAGGGCGGCCGAGCAGTCGGCCCGCTCCTTGATGTTCGGTGACAGTGACGAGTGCCTGAGGACGGTGCCCATCTCGTCGGCAACAGAGGAGAGGCTATGACGGGCGACCTCGAGTGTGATCGGGGCGGTGGTCAAAGCGCGATTCGGGGCATCATTGGTCACTCATCCAAGGAGAGAGAATGGCTGTCACCCATCAAGCCCACAACATAAGCATCTCGATCGAGAGTGACGTCGGGGAGGTCTACGACTTCGCCAGCCGACCCGAGAACTTCCCCCGCTGGGCAACCGGATTGGCCGAGTCGATCCAGGCCGAGGGCGATCACTGGGTGGCCACCACGCCGGAGGGCGAGATTCGGGTCCGGTTCACGCCGCCCAACGATTACGGGGTCCTCGATCACCACGCCACCCTGCCCACCGGGACCGAGGTATACGTCCCGATGCGGGTAGTGGCCAACGAGGCCGGTAGCGAGGTGATCTTCACCCTGTTTCGCACCACGGGCATGACCGACGAGATCCTGGCCCGGGACATGGAGTGGGTCAGGCGGGATCTCGGCGTGTTGAAAGAACTGCTCGAAACCCGGGCCGACAGCGCAGGGGAATGAAGCTAGGCGAGAGCGCCGATGTGCTTGGTGGCCTCCCGGTAGGACAGGGCTGACAGCACATCGCGATGATCGGACACGAAACGCGCCACCGATTCGGGATCCGTCTTGGCGTGCTCCCGCAATGCCCATCCGATCGCCTTACGGATGAAGAACTCCTTCTCGAAAACACGTCGGGCGCAGAACCGAAACAGACGATCGGCGTCGGTTCGCTCCCTGGCCCCGATCTGGCACAAGATCGCCGTCCTCCGCAGCCACATGTCCTCGTCGTCGATCCATGGATCGACGACGGGCCAGGTCTCGGTGGGGTAATCCACCACCAGTCTCCGTATCAGCTTGGTGGCGATCTCGTCCACGAAGTCCCACCAAGCGCCCTCGACGACGAGTCGTCGGTAGAGCGGGAGCGAGGCCGGCGTCACGTAGTCGACGAAATGGCGGGCCACCCCCAGCGCCAGGTACTTCTCCTCACGGTGGGGAAGGTCCCATAGCTCCAGGACCAGCTCTTCGTACATCTTCCGATCGTCGGGTGGGAACCTGGCCACGAGCTGGCGCAGGATGCCGTCCCTCCCCGGTTTCTGCACCCCGTAGAAGGGCATGTCCGTCTTCATATAGGCCTGCATGCCGACCGCCTTCGCCGGGTTCGTCTGTGCCCTGAGCGCCGCCTGCACGAACTCGACCGGGGCTGATCTCGCTGGAGACATCTGGCCGCCTCGGGTTGCCGCTGGGCGCTGAGCGTAACGCTCACACCGAAGCGGGCGAACGTCGCCGCCGCTGTGACTGCCCAGCCGGGGCCGCCAGACCGAGGAGCCAGGCGCGGCTACCTGCAGCCCCTGTCCGCGCCGCGGGCTAGGGTGCGCCGAGAGATACGCACGGAGCACGACCATTGGGCACGTGGGACACGATCGACGCGGCAGGCACGTCCGCACGCCAGTACGTGACCGGCGCCGAGACCCCGGGAAGGCCGGGCGTAGTGCTGTTCCACGCCTGGTGGGGACTGGATGGAGACGTGACGGCCTACGCCGATCGCCTGGCGGCAGCCGGGTTCGCGGTGGCCGCGCCGGACCTGGTCGCCGGCAAGGTGGCGACCACCGTCGAGCAGGCCGAGCAGCTGACCGAGGGAGCCGACGACGCGCTGGCCGACGCGGTCGCGCTGGCTGCCGTCGATGGGCTGGCGGCCCGCCTGGGCCCGGACGCTCGACTCGCCGCGATCGGGTTCTCGTTCGGAGCGGCGTGGTCGATCTGGTGCGCGGCCGAGCGGGACCGGATCGCGGCGTCAATCGTGTACTACGGCACCATGCTCGGGGGCAGTCTCGCCCGCGCATCGGTGCCGGTGCTGGGGCACTTCGCGGCAAGCGATCCCTATGAGACGGACGAGGGCGTGGCCGCATTCGAGGAAGCGCTTCGGTCCGCGGGTCGAGACGTGACCATCCATCGCTACCCCGATACGGGCCACTGGTTCGCCGAGCCATCGCGGGAGGCCTACCGTCCCCAGGCCGCAGACCTGGCGTTCACGCGAACCGTCGACTTCCTGAGGAATCGCCTGGCATCGGACGGGTAGGAGCCGGGCACCCGCTCACCATTCGATCGCAAGTGTCCCGTCCTCGTGGACGGAGAGCCGGTCATCGGGCTCGAGCCAGACCGCCGAGTCCCGTTCCATGACGATAGCCGGCCCCCCGGTCTCGAAGCCCGGTGGCAGCCCTTCCCGGGCCCAGACCGACACCTCGATCAGACGATCAGCCACCATCGCCCCGACTCGATCCGCCACGGGTTTCCCCCTTGCCTGCACCATCGGGATATCTGCCCACGTGATGGGG
Source organism: Acidimicrobiia bacterium (assembly GCA_050741975.1). GTDB lineage: Bacteria > Actinomycetota > Acidimicrobiia > Spongiisociales > ZC4RG35 > JARDZU01. Next base: position 20,614 of record JBOGET010000074.1, on the reverse strand, counting down.
GCAGGGCCCGACACCTCGGCCCGAACGTTCACCAGCTCGATCGGCTCGCCGGTCCGCACGAACCCGAAGCGGGCCAGATGAGCTGCCTCGAACTCACGTCGCAGCTCCTCCCAGCTCCCGCTCAGAGTGACTGCCAGCTCATGAGACTGTCCGAGGTAGCGAACCTCGGCCCACGAGGTCAGATCTTGCCCATCGACGCCGTGATCGGTGGCGAACCTCTCATGTGCATCGTCGCCGATCTCGACGTGCACGGCGCCGAGCTTGCTCGACCCCTCTTCGAGCATCACCGTCCGCCCGACGTCGCTGCTGGGTCGGGCGAGGAGGAGGCCGAGGGCGGAGAACACACCGGACAGAGGCGGGATCAGGATGGTCCTGATGCCCAGCCGCCGGGCGAGACGGCCGGCGTGGAGACCTCCCGCCCCTCCGAATGCAACCAGGGCCGAGTCTCTTGGATCGACCCCCTCCTCCACCGACACCGCCCGCAGCGCCCGCTCCATATGGGTGTCGACGACTTCGATGATGCCCGCCGCCATCCTCTCCACGTCGAGGTGCAACGCCGAGCCGATCCTGCCCACCGCCGCCGTGGCCTTCCCGGTGTCCAGGGTGACCGCCCCGCCGAGCAGGGTCCCCACTGGGATCCGGCCCAACACCACGTTGGCGTCCGTGACGGTGGCCGCCTCGCCGCCCAGACCGTAGGCGGCCGGACCGGGACGGGCGCCCGCCGACCGGGGGCCGACCCGCAGCGCCCCACCCGCGTCGACCCAGGCCAGACTGCCTCCGCCGGCCCCGATGGTCCTCACCGGGAGTGAAGGGACCCGATTGACCCAGCCGGCAACCAGATTGCCGCTTGCTCCCCGTGCCTGCCCTTCTATCCGGGACACGTCGGTCGAGGTCCCGCCCATGTCGAAGCTGATGACAGAGACGTGGCCCTTGGCCCGGCCGATGGCGGTCGCCGCCACTACTCCCGCTGCGGGGCCGGAGAGGACGAGCCGGCCGGAGTAGGCGGCGGCGGAGGCAAAGGGGAGCAACCCGCCCGACGAGGTCATGACCAGATGCTGGGCGGACGGCAACATCTCATCGAGCCGCGCCAGGTATCCGGCCACCTCCGGGGTCAGATAGGCGTTGAGGACGGTGGTGGCGATCCGCTCGTACTCACGGAAGGCGGGTGACACCACTGCACCCGCCGAGACGGGGATGTCGAGCTCGGAGCGGAGCCGGTCGGCCAGCTCCAGCTCGTTGGACGGATCCGAGTAGGAGCGAACCAGGGCAACGGCGACTGCTTCAGGATCGATTTCGGCCAATCGAGCGCGGACCTGGTCGAAGTCGGTATAGCCCAGCCGCAGCGGACGCGGAGCCAGGGCGGGGGCCCGGTCCACGAAGGGGTCGTAGAGAGAGGGCCGGGCCTGACGCCCGATCTCGATCAGGTCCTCGAATCCGGGACTGGTGACCAGGGCGGTCCGGGCCCCATTTCCTTCTAGGAGGGCGTTGGTCCCGGCGGTCGTCCCGTGGAGGAACACCGTCTCATTGCCGACGCCGGCCTCCCTCATCGCCCTTGACACCCCGAGTGCCTGATCCACCGTGGTGGGGAGTTTGCGCCCGATGATCGATCCCCCGTCCAACACGACGACGTCGGTGAAGGTGCCTCCGACGTCCACCCCGACGGTCGACGACACCCGATTACCCTCGCCCCGACATGCCGGTGACCGTCACCCCTTCACCCAATCCCAACGCGATGAGGTTCTCGGTCGGGGTGCCCGTCGGTGGCCCCACGACCCTCGTCAAGGGAAGCGAGCCGGCCGAGGCGTTTGCCCGCGACCTCCTCGCCCTGACCGGTGTGACCAGCGTGTTCATGACCGCCGACTTCGTGACCATCTCCAAGACCCCCGATGTCTCCTGGGAATCGATCGTCCCGGAGGCGACCGCGATCCTAGAGACGGAGTTCGGGGCCTGATCCAGGCCGGCGTTTGCCGGTTTCAGGGCGCAGAGATCGACAAGGAGACGGGGCGACTGACTCCATCGGGGGTGGTGGTCAGCACCACCACCTGCCAATCACCGTCGGTCGTCTGCGTGCCCCCGATGACATCGGACCCGCCGGATTGCTGTAGGGCGGCGGCAGCCACCTCCTCGGGGACGGGGAGCAGCGTGAGCTGATGCTGGGGACCGGTCGGGGCGGGGCGGATCTGGGGAGCCGTTGTCACCTGCGGGCTCTCGGCGGCGAGCGATACGTCGACTGCGAGCTCCAGAGGCGGCTGCCGACGGTACGCCTCCTCTCCCTCCGCCGCCAGAGACCGGGCCAGCACCGTGACCCGATAGGTGAGCGGACCGATTTCCTCGACCGTCACCGCCCGCACCCATTCGACGAAGACCCGGGTGTCTTCGGCCGCCGTCGGGAGAGGCAACCCGGCCGGCATCAGTGACGCCAGGGTGGCACGACTCTCCTCCGAGCCGTCGACCGTGAGGTACTCGGCCACGAACCACTCGGCGTGTGCGGCGACACGATCGATGACCCGCTCCGGATGGACCGCGTAGAGATCGGCTTCGGCGGTCACGACCGGAGAGGTGGAGGCGGTGGGCGGCAGGACCGGTGCGGGAGCTGCGCCGGCGACTGGAGCCACTGTCGGGGTCGCCGCCGGCGCGGTCGTGGCCGCGGGGGCGGGTGCGGGTCGGTTGCTCATGAACGAATAGGCGAGGGCACCGAGGACGATGGCTCCCGCCACCGCGAACATGAGCCACTGACGGTCGCCTTTGTCCTTCTCTTGGAGCGTCTCCCAGGGGATGCGCTCGTAGACCTCGTTCCTCTCCGGCTCCATGGTCCGAACCTATGGGTCGGCGCAGACGAGTTCAAGGGGTCTGTGACTTGGGCCGGCACTAGTCGCGGGGAACCACAGGCTCGCAGCTATCGTTTCGCCCGTCATGGCAGTCAACCCCGACCCGAAACCGGGCCGCTGGATCCTCCCCCTGGTCATCTTGGGAATGATCGCGTTCACCTATTTCTTCGTCCGCTCCCTCCCCGAAGCCTCCCCCGACACCACCCTGGCGGCCGGGCCCAGCAACACAGGCGAGGGTGGCGCCACCACCACCGTGCCCGGGGGGACCGATAGCACCGTGAACGATGCGGCGACGACGTATCTGGGAGAGCTCGATCGGATCAACGGTGAGCTCCAGGCCCTCGACACCGAGCTGGTCGCGGTGAACACGGGCTTCGATGCCGAGCCCAGGGCGATCGAGTACGGGGACGCCGAGAGCCGGATGGAGGCAGTCGCCACACAAGCCCAAGCTCTATCCGACCAGGTAGCGGCTCTGGTGCCGCCGGCCGGTCTGGAGCCAAACCAGGAAGCTCTGGCAGGAGCGATTGGCGTGGCGGCCGAGGCCGCCCGGGAGGCACTGACCGGGCTTCAGTCAACCGACCCAGGAGACCTGCGCCGTGCGGCGGTGGCGGCGTTCAGCGGCGCCATTGTCGATTTCGGCGTGGAAGTGGAGAACGCCCGGACGGCAGCCGGGGCGACTCCCGACGCCTGATGACCCTCGAATTCCGGGCAGTGGTGCCCGACGAGTTCGAGACCTTGAGACAGACCATGGGCCTGGTCTTCGGTTTCGACCCGACGGAGGGTGACGAGCGGTTCCGTCAACTCCTGTCATTGGAGCGCACCCGGTGCGGGTTTGACGACGGGAAGATGATCAGCACCTCGGGCGCCTTCGACCTGGTCATGACCGTTCCGGGTGGGGAGGTGGCCTGCGGCGGCACCACCGCCGTGGCGGTGGCTCCCACCCATCGCCGGCAGGGTGTGCTTCGGGAGATGATGCGCGCCCACCTCGATGACGTGAAGGAGCACGAGGAGCCGATCGCCGGTCTCTGGGCCTCGGATAGTGCGATCTATGGCCGGTTCGGGTACGGGTGTGCCTCCCTCTCTTATGAGATCGGGGTAGATCTCGACCACACCGGGTGGAATCGGCTCGCCCCGGAGGCGGGACGGGTGCGCATCGTCGGCCGCGATGAGGCCATCCGCCTCGGCCCGCCCCTGCACGACCGTCTGCGGAAGGAGGTACCCGGTTTCTTCGAACGAGTTCCTCTGTGGTGGGAGAACCGCTCGTTCCGGGACACCGAATCAGCGCGGGAAGGCAGCACCTCCCTCCGATACGCGGTGGTCGACGGCGATGACGGGATCTCGGGGTTGGTCACCTACCGTTCGAAGGCCGACTGGAACCAGGGTCACGGGGCGGGCAAGGTGGTGGTCAAGGACCTGTTCGGAACCGATCCCGGTTCTTGGGCCAGTCTCTGGTCCTACGTGCTCAGCCAGGATCTGATGACGCGAGCAGAGGCCGACCTCCGACCGACCTGGGATCCCCTGTTCGATCTCCTGGCCGGCACACGCAGGGCCCGTGCCATCCGAAGCGACGGTCTCTGGGTGCGGCTCATGGACGTGCCCGCCGCGCTGACCGCACGAGCCTATTCCGCCCCTGTCGACGTCGTGCTCGAGGTCAGCGATCCGCTGGGTGACGTGTCGGGGTCCTACCGTCTCCGTGCCGACGAGGATGGGGCCGCGTGCACCACGACCACCGACCCGCCGTCGGTGCGCCTCGACTTGGAGGACCTGAGCTCGGGGTACATGGGTTGGCCTCGTTTCGGCGAGCTGGCCCGGTCCGGTCGTCTCTCCGGTGATCCCCGATACCTGTCCGCCATGGACGCCGCCTTCCGCTGGGACCCCCCGCCATGGTGCCCCGAGATCTTCTGAAGTCAGCGGGGAGCAGCCTGCCGGCTGCCCCCCGCTGAGCCTTTCTTCACCAGGTTGCACACACGACGGAGACACCCAGGCAAAGTCGGCCGGCATCTCTAGATGTCGTAGTAGAGGTGGAACTCGTGGGGATGGGGGCGGAGACGGATCGGGTCCACCTCGTGCTCGATCTTGTAATCGATCCAGGCCTCGATCAGCTCCTCGGAGAACACGCCGCCCTGGAGCAGGAACTCGTGGTCGTCACGCAGCGCGTCCAGCGCCTCGGTGAGACTGCCCGGCACCGAAGGCAGACCGGCCAACTCTGCGGGCGGCAGGTCGTAGATGTCCTTGTCCACCGGGTCGTGGGGCTCGATTCGGTTCTGCACCCCGTCCAGACCCGCCATCAACATGGCGGAGAAGGCGAGGTACGGGTTGCAGGATGGGTCCGGGCACCGGAACTCGAGCCGTTTGGCCCCAGGGGCCTGTGAGTACTGCGGGATCCGGATCGCCGCCGAGCGGTTCCGGCTCGAGTAGACCAGGTTCACCGGCGCCTCATAGCCGGGAACGAGCCGGTGATATGAGTTGGTCGTCGGGGCGGCAAAGGCCAGGATTGGCGCAGCGTGCTTGAGCAGGCCCCCGATGTACCACCGGGCCATGTCCGACAGGCCGGCATAACCCGCCTCGTCGTAGAACAGCGCCTCGCCGTCCTTCCACAGCGACTGGTGGGTGTGCATCCCCGAGCCGTTGTCCTCGAAGATCGGCTTGGGCATGAAGGTGACCGACTTGCCGTATTCCCAGGCGGTGTTCTTCACTATGTACTTGTAGAGGGTCACGTTGTCCGCAGTCCGCAGCAGCGTGTCGTAACGCATGTCGATCTCGGCCTGCCCGGCGGTGCCCACCTCATGGTGCTGCACCTCGATCTCGACACCGGCCGCCTCGAGTTTGGCGGTCATCTCCGAGCGAAGGTCCTGGAAATGGTCGGTCGGTGGGACCGGGAAGTAGCCCTCCTTGTACCTGGGCTTGTAACCGAGGTTCCCTCCCTCCTCGAACTCGCCGGAGTTCCAGGCGCCTTCGACCGAGTCCAGGAAGTAGTACCCGGAGAACTGGTTCTGACCGAAGCGCACGTCATCGAAGATGTAGAACTCGCACTCCGGGCCCCAGTAAGAGGTATCGGCGATCCCGGTGCTGAGCAGGTACTCCTCCGCCTTCTTCGCTATGTACCTCGGGTCGCGGTCATAGGGGCTGTTCGTGACCGGGTCGTTGACGAAGCAATAGAGAATCAGCGTCTTCCGGGCCCGGAAGGGGTCGTCGATGGCCGTGCTCGGGTCCGGGATCAGGATCATGTCCGATTCCTGGATCTCCTGAAAGCCCCTGATCGACGAGCCGTCGAAACCGAACCCGGCCTCGAAGGTGTCCTCGGTCAATTGCTTGACCGGGACGGTGAAATGCTGGACCTGGCCGGGCAGGTCACAGAAGCGAAGGTCGACGAACTCGTAGCCCTCGTCGGTGACGAGGGACAAGACGTCGGCAGCCGTCTTGCTCACGGGTGCTCCTTTCGGTTCGGTTGCCAAACGTGAACGGGGCTTTGTATCGGTGACCCATTTCGCACCGGTTGCCGAAATGTGAACGCTGTGTTTCCTCCCTGATCGCCGGGGCTGCCGCAGCGGCAGATTGCCGTCTGGCGTCGGCACCTCCGTCGCATAATCGGGGGGTGCAGAGACTCTTCCACAAGAAGGACCCCGACTCCCCACTGGTCGAGCACGCACCGGGGGAGATCGATGCGCTGCGCTCTGCACCCGGCTACATATGGCTCGATCTCCTCGGCGAGCCCGCCCCTGAGATCCGTGCCCTCGCCGAGCCGTTCGAGTTGGACCGGGTCTCGCTCGAGGATGCGATCGACATCTCGCTCCTGCCCCGGATCGATGAGCACGACCACTATGTCTTCGTGGTGCTCGAGGGTCTCGTCGTGGGCTCGGGAGAGCGGCTCACCACCAGCGAGATCGACATCTTCATCGGGGAGAAGTTCCTGATCACGATCCATCGCGATCCCTTCCCCGCCGTGGAGTGGCTCCAGGCGCCGACCAACGCGGCCAGCACGGCCAACCTCGACTCACCGGCTCGTATCACCGCCTTCATCGCCCAGCTCGGGACCCGCCGCTACCTGCCCCTGATCGAGGCCCTCGAGGAGAGAATCGATGTCCTCGAGGACATGGCGATGGCCTCCGACCCGCGCACCCTCACCGAGGTCCACGCCCTTCGTCGGGACGTGGGGCTGCTGCGCAGAAGCATCGCCCCCCAGCGGGATGTGTTCAACGAGCTGGCCGAGAGCTTGCACCCGGTGATCGACGCCCAGGCCGCTCGTGCCTTCGATCGGGTCTTCGACCACCATCTCAAGATCGTCGACTCCCTCGATGCAGCCCGCGGCCTTCTCGCCTCCGTCCTGGAGACCCATCGGGGGGCAGTGGCCGATCAGACCAACGAGATCGTGCGGATCCTCACTGTCTTCTCCGCAGTCCTCCTCCCCATGTCTGTCATCTCAGGCATGTGGGGGATGAACTTCGTCGAGATCCCCCTTGCCGACTGGAGATGGGGGTTCGCGGCGTTGGTCGGCTTCATGCTCCTGCTCGGGATCGGACTCTGGCTCTACTTCGGCCGACGAAGGTTCATCGGCGGGCCCAAGCTGCGCGAGCTGCCCAAGTCGGTGGGTCTGGGCCTGCTTCAGATCGGTGTGCTCCCGATCAAGGTCGTGTCGACCGGGGTGAGGCAGATGGGGCGAATCGTCTACGATGCGGTCGACGGCGAGAATCAAAGGCGAGAGGAACAGGGCGAGCCGTAGGCCCCCCAAGCCTGACTACCGTCGCTCCACGTCATGCCAGCGACCGTCGTGTTGGGCGCCCAGTGGGGTGACGAGGGCAAGGGCAGGGTCGTCGATTTCTTCGCCGAGTCCGCCGACTTCGTCGTCCGCTACCAGGGTGGGAACAACGCCGGGCACACCATCGTCGTCGGCGAGCAGCGGCTCGTCCTCTCGTTGATCCCATCCGGGATCCTCTACCCACACTGCACGCCCGTCATCGCTTCAGGGACGGTGATCGATCCCAGGGTCCTGATCGCCGAGCTGGACATGGCAGCCGAGATGAACCTCGACCCTTCCCGGGTGAAGGTGTCGTCGAACGCCCATCTGATCATGCCCTACCACCGCAAGCTCGACGCCGCCATCGAGCGCTATCTGGGCAAGAACCAGATCGGGACCACCAAGAAGGGCATCGGCCCGGCCTACACCGACAAATACGCCCGGTTCGGGATCCGCGTCCAGGACCTGTTCGACCCCAAGATCTTCAGGGAGAAGGTCGGGGCGGCGTTGGTGGAGAAGAACAAGGTCCTGCCTCGGGTCTACAACACGCTGCCGATGGACCCCAACGAGATCATCGAGGAGTACACCGGGTACGCCAAACGTCTCCGTCCCCATGTCGCCGACACCTCTCTCCTGCTCTGGGAGGGGCTCCGAGCGGGGAAGCAGGTCCTGTTCGAAGGGGCTCAGGGCACGCTCCTCGACATCGACCATGGAACCTATCCATTCGTCACCTCGTCGAACCCGACCGCGGGTGGGGCGGCGGTCGGCTCCGGCATCGGGCCCAAGGCGATCAACGAGATCATCGGGGTGGCCAAGGCCTACATCTCACGTGTGGGGACCGGTCCCTTCCCCACCGAGCTCCATGACGAGATCGGCGACAAGATGATCGAGCTCGGAGGCGAGTACGGGACGGTGACCGGGCGGAGGAGGAGATGCGGTTGGCTCGACCTCGTCGCCCTGGAGTACGCCTGCCGTGTGAACACCTTCACCAGCCTCTTCCTGACCAAGCTGGACATCCTCTCCGCCTTCGGCACCATCAAGGTTGCCACCGCCTACACCAGCGGCGGGGAGCGACACGACCACTTCCCGGCCCAGCAGTCCGTGCTCTACCACTGCGAGCCGGAGTACGAGGAGCTGGCAGGGTGGGAGGAGGACATCACAGGTGCCCGCTCCTACGGGGACCTCCCCTCCGAGGCCAGGGCCTACGTCGAGTACGTCCAGGAAGCCGTCGGGGTCCCCATCGGATGGGTGTCGGTCGGTCCCGAGCGCAGCCAGCTCGTCGAGATCTCATGAGGGTGCTGCTGGTCGGCAGTGGGGGGCGGGAGCATGCCCTGGGTTGGAAGCTGACCCGGTCGCGACAGGTCGAGGAGCTGATCTCGCTTCCCGGCAACCCGGGTTTGGCGGGGCTCGGTGCGGTGGTCGAGGGGATCTCTGCGGACGACGTGGGGGCCATCGCGGCGATGGCCAGGGTTCAAGGGGTCGATCTCGTCGTGGTCGGGCCCGAGGCGCCACTGGCCGCCGGCGTGGCCGACGCCGTGTCCGCACTGGGCATCCCGGTCTTCGGCCCGACCCGGGCCGCGGCCCGGCTGGAGTCCTCCAAGTCCTACGCCAAGGAGGTGATGACCCGGGCCGGTGTGGCCACGGCCGCATCCGAGTCGTTCACCGAGCCGGGGCCGGCCAAGCAGCACCTGGCACGAGGAGACGGTCCCTACGTGGTCAAGGCCGACGGTCTGGCCGCGGGGAAGGGCGTCCTGGTGACCGCGTCCCGTGAAGAGGCCTCCCGTTGGGTCGACCACTGTCTGGAAGGTGGCTTCGGCCCGGCGGGGGCGTTGGTATTGATCGAGGACTTCATCGAAGGCCCGGAGGTGAGCATCTTCGCCGTTTGCACCGACAACGGGGCCGTCCCGCTGGAGCCGGCCCGTGACTACAAGCGGCTGGGTGATGGCGACCAGGGCCCCAACACCGGGGGCATGGGGTCCTACTCCCCGGTCGATGACCTGCCCGACGGTCTGGTCGAGGACGTCATGAGGACCGTGATCGAGCCGACCCTGGCCCAGATGGCCGAGGACAACAACCCGTTCCGGGGCTTTCTCTATGCAGGTTTGGTCCTCACGGCCGACGGGCCGAAGGTGCTCGAGTTCAACGTCCGTCTCGGCGACCCCGAGACCCAAGCGGTGCTGCCCCGGATGACCACCGACCTGATCGACGTGCTGGAGGGAGCGACACCCGAATGGTCGGAGACGGCCGCGGTGAACGTCGTGCTCGCCGCCGAGGGCTACCCCGAGTCCCCGGTCACCGGAGCGGCGATCGAAGGGGTCGACCGTGTCCCCGACGACGTGCTCGTCTTCCACGCCGGGACCAGACAGGAGGGGAAGCGGTTGCTGGTGGGAGGAGGACGGGTGCTCAACCTGGTCGGCACCGGCCCGACACTGGAAGAGGCTCGGGAACGGGCCTACGTGGCGGCGGCTTCGGTCGGATGGCCCGGGATGCAGTACCGGGCCGACATCGCGACTCAGTAGGCGTGGCGGAACATGAGGGCGATGCGGGGAGGCGCCGAGGCCACCTTGGGGACCGTGTGCTCCCACAACCGCTGACAGGCGCCGCCCATCACCACCAGGTCCCCCCTCCCCAGATCGAACCCGGTGGATGCCCCGCCGCCCTTGGGGCGGATGAGAAACCGTCTCGGGCCACCCAGAGACACCGTGGCCACGATGGAATGGTGAAGCTCGCGGGCGATGCGGTCGCCGTGCCATGCCACCGAGTCGACACCGGTCCGGTACCAGCCGGCGCTCAGCCGGTCCATAGCTATCTGGTAACGGTTCGAGAGCAGCCCGACCATCTCCCCGAGGACGGGGTGGTAGCCGGTCTCCACGTCTCCGACGAGACGGGGAGTCATGACCATCCGGTCGTACATTCTCACCTCGGGCTGCTGCCAGCTCACGGTCTCGACGAGGGCGTCGTACAACCTGGCATCGCCAACCAACCAGCCGGGGGCATGGTCGAGCCATGAATCGGGGTCGAGATCCAGGCGCTCCAGACTGCCGAAGCCGGCATCGGGGATCGGCTCACTCTCGCCGAAGAGCGAGGGCTGCAATGGGTCTACGGCGAACATGTGTTCGATATTAGCCCGTCCGATGCCAATGCGGGAGGCGGCCAGGAGTCGGTTACCGTTCGGTTCGCATGAGCCACAGAGTCGCGATCGTCATGGGCTCGGGGAGTGACCGCCCAGTGATGGAGAAGGCGGAAAGAACCCTCGAGACCTTCGGCATAGCGAGCGAGGTCAGGGTCCTCTCCGCCCACAAGACCCCCGACCAGGCACTCGAGTTCGCGGCCTCGGCCGCCGACCAGGGGTTCTCGGTGATCATCGCCGGGGCCGGGAAGGCCGCCCATCTGGCCGGGGTGATGGCCGCCAAATCGTTGCTACCCGTGATCGGCGTGCCGATCAACGCCGCCCTGGACGGGATGGATGCCTTGCTGGCAACGGTCCAGATGCCGACCGGGATCCCGGTTGCCACCGTCGCCGTCGACGGGGCGACCAATGCCGCGCTGCTCGCCGTGGCCATCCTGGCCATCAACGATGAGGAGCTGACCTCGAGGCTCGCCCGTTACCGGGCGGAGCTGGCCGAGAAGACCCTGACCGGCTGACGCCGGCCTGCCGGATCACCGACTCGGATACCATCCGGCTCTCATGAGCGATATCTCGTTCGAGAAGCCCGACCCGAGAGACTTCCTCGACATCGACTCCCTCCTCTCCGAGGAGGAGGTCCTCTTGCGCAACACGGTCCGTGACTACGTGCAGAAGGAGATCGTGCCCAATGTCGGGGACTGGTGGGACGAGGGCCTCATCCCCCATGAGGCGCTGGCCAAGGCCTTCGGCGACATCGGCCTCCTCGGGATGCATCTCGAGGGCTACGGCTGCGCCGGCACCTCGGCCACCGCCTACGGTCTCGCCTGCCTCGAGCTCGAGGCGGGGGATTCGGGCATCAGGTCTTTCGTCTCGGTCCAGGGGTCACTGGTGATGTTCCCGATCTGGAAGTTCGGATCCGAGGAGCAGAAGCAGACCTGGCTCCCCCGAATGGCGAGCGGTGAGGTCATCGGCTGTTTCGGGTTGACCGAAGCCGATTCGGGGTCGGACCCGGCCTCGATGCGGACCAGCGCCCGCAGGGACGGGAGCGACTGGGTCTTGAACGGGACCAAGATGTGGATCACCAACGGCTCGATCGCCGACCTTGCGGTGGTTTGGGCCCGGACCGACGAAGGTGTGCGCGGGTTCCTGGTACCCACCGACTCCCCGGGCTTCTCCGCCCCCGAGATCAAGAAGAAGGCGTCGCTGCGGGCCTCGGTCACCTCGGAGCTGATCCTCGAGGGCGTGAGGGTCCCCGACGAATTCGTCCTCCCTGGCGTCTCCTCGATGCGGGGGCCGCTCTCCTGTCTCAACGAGGCCCGGTTCGGCATCGCCTTCGGGGCGATGGGGTCGGCCCGGGCCTGTTACGAGGCGGCGCTCGACTACTCCATCGAGCGGCATCAGTTCGACCAGCCGATCGCCTCCTTCCAGCTCACCCAGAAGAAGTTGGTGGAGATGATGGTGGCGGTGCAGAGAGGGACCCTCGTCGCCCTCCATTTGGGTCGACGCAAGGACGAGGGGAAGCTGACCCCGGAACAGGTCAGCTTCGGCAAGTTCGACAACGTGCGCAACGCCCTCGACGTGGCCCGGACCGCACGATCCATCCTCGGTGCCAACGGGATCACCCTCGAGTACCCGGTGTTCCGTCACATGGCCAACCTGGAGACCGTCTTCACCTACGAAGGCACCAACGAGATCCACTCCTTGGTCATGGGTCAGGCGATCACCGGCATCGACGCCTTCACCTGATAAGCCGGTCCGCCAGGTCGCCGTTGGGGGTAACCACGATGTTGTTGACCCCGAGCCAGGTGGCGACGGTGTCCAGCTCGGACTTCAGCTCCCGGCCCACCCGCACCTGGTCCACGTCGGGTTCAGCGAAGGCACCCTTGACCAGCAGCGACTCGGTCTTGCGATCGGTCTTCAGGTCGACCCGGCCCACCAGGTCGCCGTCCAGCAGGAAGGGAAGGACGTAGTACCCGTAGACCCGCTTCGGCTCCGGCACATAGATCTCGATCCGGTAGAAGAAGTCCCACAGCCGTTCCACCCGGTCCCGGTACCAGACGAGGCTGTCGAAGGGGGCGAGCAGGGCACGACCCTCGATCCGGCGGGGCAGTCTGGCCTCCGGGTCCATGAAAGCCAGCTGGCCCCAACCTTCGACCTCCACCGGAAGCAGACGGCCCTCCGCCGCCAGACTCTCGATCAAGGGCCGGGCCTCAGGCACACGGATCCGGTAGTAATCGGCCAGGTCGGAAATGGTGCCCACACCCAGCGAGCGTGCAGCCTTCGAGAGGAGCATGGATTGTGCCTCCTCGCGCTCCACCCCGGCGACCTCCAAGTGCTCCCCCGGGATGACCCGCTCGCTCAGGTCGTACATGCGCACGAAGTTGGGGCGATGTGAAGCAGTGACCAGACCCTCCATGAACAGGGCCTCCAGAGCCACCTTGCCCTTGGCCCAGCCCCACATGGTGGTGCCGTCCCGCTGGCCCGGATCGTGAAGATCCGAGGTCTGGAGCGGGCCCCGGTCCCTCACCTGCTCCAGGACCGCCTCGAGATAGCCGGGATGGTCACGTTTGAGCTCCGTCAAGCGTTTCCACGACCAGTCCCCGTTCATTCGCCATCTCCACAGACGATGATCCCGGGTCGGGATGAGCGAGGCCTCGTGCCCCCAGTACTCGAACATCTCTCCCGATCCCCAGAGCCATCGATCGAGGGCGCTGCGGTCATAGGGCCCGAGCCGGGAGAAGAAGGGCATGTAATGGGCCCGGCTGAACACGTTGACCGAGTCGAGCTGGATCAGCCCGACCTGGTCGACGACCCTGCGGAAGTGCCGGACATCGACACGCCCTCCCGTGCGGGGATCGGCAAAACCCTGCGCGGCCAGGGCATAGCGACGTGCCTGGTCGATGGTGATCCGACGCATGGGCGGGCAACATAACGCGAGACGTGGATAACCCCGGTCCTGGTCCGTGCCAACATGCCCCACGTGATCGAGCGTTACACCCTTCCCGAGATGGGGCGGCTCTGGTCCGAGCAACGCAAGCTCGAGGTGTGGCAGGAAGTGGAGACCCTGGCCCTGGAGGCCTGGAACATCCTTGGCCGGGTGCCCGACGGGGTGGCAGAGGCAACCCGCGCCGCCCCCTGCCCGACCCCCGAGGACGTGGCAGCCAGGGAGGAGGTGACCGCTCACGATCTGGCCGCATTCGTGGATCTGCTCGGGGAGAGGGCCGGGCGGGAGGCCGCGGCCTGGGTCCACTATGGCCTGACCTCCTCCGATGTCCTCGACACCGCCGGCGGCGTCATCCTGGCCGGGTCGGCCGATCTGCTCCTCTCGGCCCTCGAGGACCTGTTCATCGTCGTCAAGGACCGGGCCTTGGAGCATGAACAGACCTACATGGTGGGGAGGACACATGGGATCTGGGCCGAGCCGACCACGTTTGGTCTCAAGCTGGCCGGATGGGCCTTCGAGCTGGCGAGGGACCACAACAGGCTCCGGGAAGCCCGCCGGATGGTGGCGGTGGGCAAGATCTCGGGCGCGGTCGGGACCTATGCCCACGTCCCGCCGGAGGTCGAGCAGCATGTGTGCGCGGCCCTGGGGCTGGAGGTCGAGCCGGCGTCGACCCAGGTCACGGGGCGTGACCGTCATGCCGACTACCTCCAGACGATCGCCTTGATCGGCGCCTCGATCGAGCGGATGGCCACCGAGATCCGTCATCTGCAGCGATCCGAGGTCGCGGAGGTCAGTGAGCCGTTCGGCCTGGGCCAGAAGGGGTCTTCGGCGATGCCACACAAGCGGAACCCGGTCCTCTCCGAGCGACTGACGGGGATGGCGCGCCTGCTCCGGGGCTATGCCCAGGTCGGCTTGGAGAACGTCGCCCTGTGGCACGAACGTGACATCTCGCACTCGTCTGCCGAGCGTGTGGTGCTCCCCGACGCCTCGATCGCCCTCCATTACATGCTCGTCGAGTTCACGAGCCTGGTCGAGGGTCTGGTGGTCGACGCCGACCGGATGAGGGCGAACCTGGAGACGACCAGAGGCCTGGTGTTCAGCCAGGCGGTGCTGCTGGCGCTTGTGGAGAAGGGCATGAGCCGTGATCAGGCATATCGCATAGTCCAGGGTCATGCCATGACTGCCTGGGATGAGGGGCAAGAGCTCGAGGATCTGCTCACCGCAGATACGGAGGTCGACCTCGACGAGACCGCGCTCGCCTCCTGCTTCTCCCTGGAACGGGTACACGACTCGGCTCGCGTCGTCTTCGACCGGCTCAAGGAGCTGAGGCTGTAGATCGGGCTCGGGTGTTCCCACTACCCTGCCGCCACGTGCCGGCTCTACCTCATATCGCATCTGGCAAGGTCAGGGAGATCTACGAGGTTGACAGCGATCACCTCCTCTTCGTCGCCACCGACCGGATCTCGGCCTACGACGTCGTCCTCGACCAGGCGATCCCGGACAAGGGCCGGGTGCTGACCGGGCTCAGCCTCCATTTCTTCGAGTTCCTGGACACACCGAACCATCTGGTGACGACGGATCTGTCCGATGTCACCGGCTTCACCACAGGTGACCTCGCCGATCTCGGGGGCCGGGCGATGATCGTGCGGCAGGCCGAGGTGATCCCGGTCGAGTGCGTGGTGAGGGGCTATCTCTACGGCTCGTCGTGGCGGGAGTACCGCGACGGCGGCGGGCCGACCACCGAACACCTCCCAACGGGGCTCATGCTGGCCGACCGGCTCCCAGAGCCGATATTCACCCCGGCCACCAAGGCAGCCACGGGCCACGACGAGAACATCACCGAGTCCGAGACCAGAGCCCTGCTCGGCGACGACCTCTACGAGGAGCTGCGCAAGCGGTCGGTCGAGATCTACCTGCGGGCTTCGGAGTACGCCACGGCCAGAGGCATCATCCTCGCCGACACCAAGTTCGAGTTCGGGTTCGCCGGTGGCGAGTTGCTGCTCATCGACGAGGCGCTCACCCCCGACTCCTCCCGCTACTGGCCGGCCGACGAGTGGGTGCCGGGCCGGGACGTTCCCTCCTTCGACAAGCAGTACGTGCGCCAATGGCTCGACAGCACCGATTGGGACCGGACCCCGCCCGCCCCCGACCTGCCCGACCACATCGTCGAAGGGACCAAGTCCCGATACATCGAGGCCTACGAGCGGATCACCGGAGAGAGTTTCGACGACTACCTGGCCCGAAGCGGATGAAGGTCACAGTAGAGATCACCAGGCGCCCCGAGATCGCCGACCCGCAGGGGACGACGATCCGACGCGCCTTGCACGACCTGGGTCACAATGAGGTGATGTCGGTTCGGGTCGATCGGGTGGTCCACCTCGAGGTGGACGGCGAAGACCCGGGCATCGTGCTGAACAGGGTAGAGGAGATGTGCCGTCAGGTGCTGGCCAATCCGGTGCTCGAGGACTTCATGGTGGAGGTGGCCGAATGAGGACCGCAGTGGTGGTCTTCCCCGGCACCAACTGTGAGCACGACGTGGTGCACGCCCTCACCGCCCTCGGCGGCGATGCCGAGCTGGTGTGGCACCGGGAGACCGATCTGTCCGACTTCGACGGCGTGGTGCTCCCCGGCGGGTTCGCCCACGGTGACTACCTCCGCACCGGCGCCATCGCCCGCTTCTCCCCGGTGATGGCCGGGATCGAGCGCATGGCCGGCGAGGGGCGGCCGGTGCTCGGGATCTGTAACGGGTTCCAGATCCTTTGCGAGGCGGGCCTGCTTCCCGGCGCCCTGATCGCCAACCGGGACCTGGCCTTCATCTGCCGCTTCGTCGACCTCGAGGTCACCGACACCGGCACCATCCTCACCGCTACCGCCGAGATCGGACAGCGGATCAGAATCCCGCTCAACTCGTATGAGGGGAATTGGGTCGAGCCCGCAGGTCGGGGGCGGATCGCCCTCAAGTATCTCGACGATCCCAACGGCTCCCAGGGGACGGCGGCAGCCGTCGCCAACGAGACGGGGAACGTTGTAGGGGTGATGCCGCACCCCGAGCGCGGAGTCGATGAGCTCCTCGGGTCCAGTGACGGGCAGGTCCTCCTCGAAGGGTTCCTCCACTCCCTGGTCTCGGCATGACAACCGCCACCCGGCCCCTCCATCGCCGGCTGGGCATGACCGACGAGGAGCACGAGTCCGTCCTCGGCCTGCTCGGGCGTGACCCTCGCCCTGCCGAGCTGGCCATGTACTCGGTGATGTGGTCCGAGCACTGCTCCTACAAGTCATCGCGGGCCCATCTCCGCCGGTTCCCCACCGAAGCGCCCTGGGTCGTGGTCGGACCCGGGGAGAACGCAGGTGTGGTCGACCTCGGGGACGGGTGGCTGGCCGCACTTCGCATCGAGAGCCACAACCACCCCTCGTTCGTCGAGCCCTACCAGGGCGCTGCCACCGGGGTGGGGGGCATCCTCAGAGACGTGTTCACCATGGGGGCGCGGCCGATCGCCCTCTGGGACCAGATCCGATTCGGCCCTCTCGAAGACCCGAGGAACCGTTATCTGTTCAACGGGGTGGTCTCGGGCATCGCCGGCTACGGGAATGCGGTCGGAGTCCCCACCGTCGGGGGAGAGCTGGAGTTCGACCCGTGCTACTCGGGGAATCCCCTGGTCAACGTGATGTGCCTCGGTGTGCTGCGCCGGGAGCAGCTGGTGCTGGGGACGGCCGGCAAGCCGGGCACGGTGGCGATACTGCTCGGTGGTGCAACCGGGCGGGACGGGATCGGCGGGGCCTCGGTCCTCGCCTCGGCCTCTTTCGACGACGAGTCCCAGGAGAAGCGGCCCAGCGTCCAGGTGGGCGATCCCTTCGAGGAGAAGAAGCTGATCGAGGCCTGTCTCGAGCTCTACGACCGGGGGTTGGTGGAGGGGGTCCAGGACCTGGGAGCGGCCGGTCTCTCCTGCGCCACCTCCGAGCCGGCGGGACGGGCCAGGGTGGGCATGGAGGTCGATCTCGACGCAGTCCACGTCAGGGAGACCGGGATGACCGCGCCCGAGTTGCTCATGTCCGAGTCCCAGGAGCGGATGATGGCCTTCGTCGCCCCGGACCGGGTCGATGAGGTCCTCGCAGTAGCCGCGAAGTGGGAGATCGACTCGGCAGTGGTCGGTGTGGTGCGGGCCGGCGATACCCTCACCGTGCGTCATGGAGGCGAGATCGTCGCCGAGGTCCCGGCGGCATCCCTGGCCGACGACGCCCCGCTCTACGACAGGCCGATGAGAAGGCCGGATTGGATCGACGACCTCTGGGCGGCTCCGGCCCGAGGTCTCGACGGCTCGCCGAGCGAGATCCTGCTCCGTCTTCTCGACGACCCGGCCCTGGGCTCGACCGCTTGGGTCCACGAGCAGTACGACCACATGTTGTTCTTGAACACGGTGGTCGGGCCAGGCTCGGACGGGTCGCTGATCCGAATCCGGGGCACCGGGAAGGGACTGGCCGTCTCCACCGATGGCAACGGACGGCTCTGCCTGCTCGATCCGAGGGTCGGTGGCGCCCGACTGGTCTACGAGGCGGCCCTCAACGTCGCCGTCACCGGAGCCCGACCCATGGCGGTGGTCGACAACCTCAACTTCGGGAACCCGGAGAAGCCCGAGGTGATGTGGCAGTTCCGGGAGAGCATCGAAGGGATCTCCGAGGCGTGCGAGGCGCTGGGCATCCCGGTGGTGGGGGGCAACGTCTCCTTCTACAACGAGACCGAAGGCGAGGACGTCCACCCCACTCCGGTGGTGGGGATGCTCGGCCTGGCCGATCCCATGCCGGCTCTTCCCCCTCGGCTCTCACGAGCGGGCGAGGGCATGGAGATCTGGGAGATCGGGCCCGAGTCGTCGTCGAACCTGGCCGGTTCGGCTGTGCAGAGGGTCCTTCACCATGAGCTCACCGGTCGCCCCACTCCCCCCGATGCCGACATGGCGGGGCGTGTCGTGAACCTGGCCACCGGGCTGGCCCACCGGGCTCCGGTGCTCCACGACATCTCCGACGGCGGGTTGGCGGTGGCGATCGCCGAAGTCTGCTTGGCCTCGATGATCGGTGCGACTCTCACCGTCGATGACGTCGAGCTCCTGTTCTCCGAGGACCCGCATCGTTTCTTGGCCGTCTTCGAGCCAGGCTCGGCGGAGGTGCCCGAGGAGCTGGGGAGGCGGAGGGGTGTGATGGGCGGGGACAGCCTGATCCTGGCCGGCTCCGATCCGCTCTCCCTCGATCTGCTCGTCACCACCTACCGCAACGCCATCCCGAGACGGATGTCGGGAGGCTGAGCCTTCAGTCGGCGCTCCTCACCCAGCGACCCTCGTCGTCCTGCTCCCACCTCGAGCCGGAGAGGTCGATGACGACCGAGGCCAGGTCCTTGACCTCGCCCTTGATCGTCTTGAGGAGAGTCTTGGCATCGGTCTTGAGCGCCTTGGCCTGCTCCAGTCGATAGCGCAACGGCATCTTTCGGCTTGGGATCCGAGCGCGCACCGTGCGGGCCAACTCCAGGTTGACCCGACGGTTGGCCTCCATGAACTGGATGACGGTGAGGAGGTCTTGATCCGAGAGTGACTCGATGTAGGGGGAGGTGGCCTGCGCCATCGGGCCGTAGACCTCCTCGCCCAGCCGCCTGGCTTCTGTGGTCAGCTCGATGAGCACCTTGCGCCGGTCGGTGGGATCGCCCTTGCGTTGGAGTAGATCCGCCTTCTCGAGACGGTCCACGACGGCGGTCACCGCCCCGGTGGTGAGACCGATCTCACGTGCCAGGTCACCGGCCGTCATCTGCCCGTGCTGGTCGACGATGTCGAGAACCCGGCCGTCGGTGCGATTGATCCCGAGGAAGTCGCAGAAGGCCTCGTCCATCAGGTCGGTGGCGGTTTGCGCGCCCCGCACCGCTTCCTTGAGACGACCGACGGCAGCTCGCCGCTGCTCTCTTGACAATCTAACCTCTTGATCCATAAGATACTCTACGGTTGAAGTATAACAGCCGACCAGGAAAGGAGAAGAGATGACCGAGAACATGATCGAGAGCAGGGGACTGCGCCGGGTCTACAAGACGAGGAAGCACGAGGTCGAGGCCGTCGGTGGTGTCGACTTCGTGGTCGAGACGGGCGAGATCGTCGGCTTCCTCGGCCCCAACGGCGCAGGGAAGACCACCACGCTGCGCATGCTCACCACCCTGCTCGAGCCGACCGGCGGCGAAGCGTTGGTGGCAGGGTGTGATCTCAGGCTGGACCCGGTCGGGGTGCGCCGGCGCATCGGGTACGTCGCCCAGAGTGGGTCGACCGACCCCGAGGCAAGGGCGGGGGAGGAGATCGTCGATCACGCCCGGATGTATGGAATCGACGCCAGGGTTGCCCGCCACAACGGCGAGGCGCTGCTCGCCCAGCTCGACCTGGACGGTCTCTGGGACTGGCAGTGCAAGACCTTGTCCGGTGGTCAGCGACGACGGCTCGACATCGCCATGGGTCTGGTCCACCAGCCGGCTCTGGTCTTTCTCGACGAGCCATCGACGGGTCTCGACCCGCAATCACGGGCCAATCTCTGGGAGCACATCGGCAAGCTCCGCGACGAGCTCGACACCACGGTGTTCCTCACCACCCACTACATGGACGAGGCTGACATCTTGTGCGACCGGATCCTCGTCATCGACGACGGGGCGATCGTGGCCCGGGGCACGCCGGAGGAGCTGAAACGACAGGTGGCCGGCGACTCGGTCGTCCTGACCTTCGAGCATCAGAGGAGCACGGTGGCCGTGGCCGAGCTCGCCTCCCGCCTGAACGGGGCCACCGATCCAGTGATCGACGGTTCCGAGGTGCGGTTCCAGGTGCCCGACGGGGCCAGCGCCCTCCCGGTGCTGCTCCGGGCGATGGTCGAGCACGACCTCGACGCCACCGGTGTCGAGGTCCGTCGCCCGACCTTGGACGACGTGTTCCTCACCATGACCGGTCGCTCGCTGCGCGACGAGATGAATC
>JBOGET010000073.1:0-30230 GCA_050741975.1 Acidimicrobiia bacterium | reverse complement strand
GCCAGGTAGCTGCCGGCCACGCTGGGATGGCTCCCATCCGGCTGATACAGACCGATGTCGGGACGCTCGGCGAGCGCCATCCACCAGGCCATCCCCACCGGGGCGACGTCGGCGAGGAGCGAGTCGGCGAAGGCCAGATAGCTGTCGGCCAGATCGATCTGCATCGCCGAAAACGTGTCATGGCCGAGGGCGGCCGATCCGTTGCGATGACCCCAGGTGAGGAAGAGGACCACATCGCCACCGTTTCCCACTACGGTCCGCGAGAGGAGCTGGGCCGCCGGAAAGCTCACCGTGCGAGCCAGGTCCCGATCGGCGGGGGCCATGCTCTGCTCCTGCAGCACCACGAAGTCCCAATCGCCGTCGGCAATCGCATCGGTGGTCTCCGCCGAGGACGCATGGTCCCGCCACCACCAGCCGTTGGGGGCCCTCGTCCCCACCTCGACGTTACGGTCCACCCATCCGGCCAGGGCCCGCACCATCCCCGGCATGTCATTGAAATGGGTGTAGCTGTTCCCGACGAACAGCACCCGAACCGGGCGCTCGGCGTCGCCGAAGCACGCCGAGAGGGGGAGCACGAGCGCGAGCAGGAGCAACAGACCGCGCGAACGGAGGCAGGTCCACACCGCCGTCATGATGACCAGACCCGGTGGCTAACTCCGCTGCCGGAACACGTCGGGCGGGATCGGGTCCTGTTCCCGACGTCGGGCCCCGAGACCGGCCAGGTACTGGTTGGGGAATGAATGGCCGGCGTAGCCGAGGTCGATGGCGGCGTTGAGGGTCCAGTAGGGGTCGAGGATGTGGGGCCGGGCGAGGAGACAGAGATCGGCCCGACCGGCCACCAGGATGTTGTGCACGTCGTCGATGCTGGAAACCGCCCCAACGGTCATAGTGGCAATGCCCACCTCGTTCCTGATCCGGTCCGAGTACGGCGTCTGATAGAGCCGCCCGTACTCCGGGTCGGCCTCGATCGTCGTCTGCCCCGTCGAAACATCGATCAGGTCACAGCCTCGGTCCCTCAACGCGGCGGCGAATGCCACCGCATCCTCACCATCGAACCCACCGTCGACCCAGTCGGTCGCCGAGATCCGGACCGAAATAGGCTTGTGCTCGGGCCACACCTCCCGCACCGCCTCAAACACCTCCAGCGGGTATCGCATCCGGTTCTCGGGGGAGCCCCCGTATTCGTCACTGCGATGATTTGCCAGCGGGGTGAGGAAGCTCGACAGCAGATAGCCATGGGCGAAATGCAGTTCGAGCAGGTCGAACCCGGCTTGGTCGCCGAGCCGGGCTGAGCGCACATGCTGCTCCCTGACCAGGTCCATATCGCTTCTGGTCATCTCCCGGGGAACTTGGCTGTCCGGCCGGTACCGAATCGGAGACGGGGCCATTGTCCCCCAGTTCCCCTCGTCGAGGGGATCGCTGTCCCCTTCCCACATCAGCTTGGTCGACCCCTTCCGACCCGAGTGGCCGATCTGGAGACCGATCCGGGAATCGGTATGAGCGTGGACGAAGTCGACGATCCCGCCAAAAGCCTCCGCCTGCTCCTCGTTCCAGAGCCCGGTGCAACCCGGGCTGATCCGTCCTTCGGGGGAGACACAGGTCATCTCGGTCATCACCAGACCGGCCCCACCCACGGCCCGGCTCCCGAGATGGACCAGATGCCATTGGTTGGGCACGCCGTCGACCGCGCTGTACTGGTCCATAGGCGAGACGACGATCCGGTTGGCCAGCTCGAGGCTCCGCACCCGGAAGGGATGGAACATGGGCGGCACCGAGGGCTCGACCTGGCGGGGGCAGCGATGCTCCGAGCCGGCGTACCAGGCATCGACCCCCGCCATGTAGGCCGGGTCGCGGACTCTGAGGTTGTCGTAGGTGATGCGCTGGCTCCGGGTGAGCATGCTGAACACGAACTGCTCGGGTTCCAGCTTCCGGTAACGGTCGGCTCCCTCGAACCAGCTCCGGCTCGCCTTGGCCGCCCGCTGCAGACTCTCCACCTCGGGACGTCTCATCTCCTCGTACCGCTGAAGGGCCGTCCCCAAAGGATCATCCCCCAGGAGGAGGCCGGCCAGAGCGATGGCGTCCTCCATGGCCAACTTGGTCCCCGAGCCCACCGAGAAATGGGCAGTGTGGATGGCGTCACCCATCAGCACCACGTTCCCGTGATGCCAGCGCTCACAGGTGATGGTTGGGAACTGGAGCCATCTCGAGTTGTTGCCGAGAAGGCCATGGTCGTCGAGATGGGGGGCGAACAACTCCTGGCAACGCTCGAGGGCGTAGTCGTCGCTGACCCCCGGCGGGAACACTTCGTCCTCGGTCTTGTCGAAGCCGAGAGCGGACCAGGTCTCGGGCCGCATCTCTACGATGAAGGTGCTCCCTTCCTCACCGTAGGGGTAGATGTGGGCCCACACCATCCCGGACGGGGTGTCCTCGAACACGAAGTTGAACTCGTCGAAAACCTTGGGGGTGCCGAACCAGATGTACCTGTTGCGTGCCTGCTCGACCGCTGGCGTGAGCTGCTCCTCCAGCTCCCGGCGCACCATGCTGTTGGCCCCGTCGGCCCCGACGATGACGTCGCCGGCCGGCAGCTCGGACATGGATCTCACCTCGGTGGAGAAATGGAGGTCGACGCCGACTTCTCGGGCCCGGTCGGTGAGGATCTCGAGCAGCGTGCGACGACCGACCGCGGCGAATCCGTGACCTCCCGACATCAGCTCCACGCCTTCGGGATGACTGACCTTGATCTCTCCCCAATGCCGGAAACTGTCCATCATCGACCGAAACGACGGCGCGTCCGCCTCGAGGAAGTGATCTAGTGTCTCGTCGCTGAAGACGACACCGAAGCCGTAGGCGTCCTGGGGTGTATTGCGCTCGAATATCGACACCTCGATGTCGGGGCGGGTCTTTCTGAGCAGGATGGAGAGATAGAGACCGGCGGGCCCGGCACCGACAACGACGACGCGCAGGGATTGGTTGCTCATGTTGGCTGTGGGGGCAAACGCTAGAGGGTGGCTATTGGTCTGTCGCTACAGCCGGAGCGTCCTCAAGAACTCGTCCCACCACTCGCCTATGGCGTCCATTGTGTTGCTGAGCGACCAGAGGAGGATGATGACCAGGGCCACGACAAGGACGGCAGTTGCCAGGTTCCTGACACGGTACAACTGGCGCTGGTCGTTGTCCTCGATGTAGGAGGGCTCGATCACCGGCGGGGTGGGTGCCGTGATCACATACGGCTCGGGCGGGCTGACGAATGCGGGAGGTTCGCTCGTGCTTCGCATGCTGGCTGCCACCGGTTCTCGTCGAGGCGTCGGATCTGGACGCAGGGAGAACGGCTCGAAGGCCGGATCTGGTTCCCGAGCACCCTCCGGCTCCGCATGCTGTCCGACGTCGGGGGCAGCCTCGACATGCTCGTGGACCTCGGCCTCGAGCTCGAAGTCGGCGTCGAGATCGGGCTCGACCTCCCCGACAGGCCCTTCGCGGTCCCCCAACGAGGCCAGCACCGGATCGGTCTCGGTGTTCTCTTCGATGGGTTCCTCGAGCGGCAAGGGGGCCAGACTGGCCAGCGCCTCCTCCACCGTCGGATGGGTCTCCTCGGCGGGCGTCGGCACCCCTGCCTTGTCGAAGAGAGACCGGCTGTCGATGTCGAGGATGGCGGAGAGGGCGTTGATGACCGAAGGGTCTGTGGGAGTCGATACATCACGCTCCCAGCTCCTGATCGAGCTGGCGGAGCGACCGACCAACTCCCCAAGCTGGGCCTGGCTCAGGCCGATCTTCGTGCGGCGATATCGAACGGTTCTTCCAAAAGAGCGCTCGGGCATCCGGCTCTGATGGTACCGGTCTGTGTGGGACTAGCTCGATGGGGGCGCCGCCAATAATCACCCCCGGATCGGGGTCGTATGCTGATGGCACCATCGAGGAGGCGTCCGGACGCCTGGTGGGTCCCCCGGTCTTCAAAACCGGCGGGGGGTCTGATCGGCCCCCGGCGGGTTCGATTCCCGTCCGCCTCCGCCATTTTGCAAGGTCGCTCGAACCATTGAAGTAGGGCGGGTCGGCCGTAGCATTCACTGTCGATGGAGATCGCGATGATCGCCCTCGGTGCGGTAGGACTCGTGTTCGCAGGAATTGCATTGAACCGGGCCAAGCCAAACGTGATCGCCGAACGCGTCCCCGGTCATCCCGACACCTTCGAATTGTGGAACGAGGGCCCGGGGAAGGCGGTCATCGTCCACGCCGACGTGCTGTCCGCCGGCTTTCCCAACGGGACCTCGATCGACGAGGCCCGGACGTCGATTCCGGGTCTGTGGGTGGACGATCGAATCATCCGAGACCGGGGCCCCTGGGCCAAAGGGGCCGCCCTCGAGCCCATGCGACGCTTCGAGATCCGACTCCCGGCCGCCACCAGCCTTCGCATCACCTACCGGGCCGAGGGTGCACTGGGCTCGGTGGCCGCGGGCACCTTGGTCGTGAAGGGCAGTCACTGACCTGATCCCGACGACAAGGGACCTTCGGCCCTCATCCATGGTCGGGCTGCCCCGATAGTTTGGCATCATCGACTTAATGGAAAGGTGTCAATCATGAGAAGGACGGCATCGATCGCATCGATCGTTCTCGGTGTGCTGCTGGTGATCGGTGGGATCGGGACCTGGATCGTCGTCAGCTCGACGCTCTCCGATCAGAACATCGTGACCTCCGACGACGCGTGTCTGCCCGGCCGCAGTGTCTCGGGGCCTTTCACCGCCTATTGCCAGGCGAAGGTCATCGAGAAGCACACCCTGGAGTCGACTGGCGGCCTCACCTATGCCGAGCTGGATCGGGATGATCCGCTACGGGAGACCGCGCTCACGTCGTCGTTCCTCCAGTCCTCGCTGTTCACCTCGATCGTGGCCTTCGGGGTGGCGGCCATGGCGGTGGGCCTGGGTGTGCTCTTCGTGCTCATCGGGCTCGGGATCCGGGACGTCGCCCTACACATCTCCAGCACCGGAGCGAGACCGGTCTAGGTTCGGTCGACCAGCTCGAAGCGGATGAAGGGGGCGGACTCGACCCAGCGGTCGAGGGCGCCCCTCACTCGGTCCGGGTCCGACCCCCAGCTCTCGGTCAGTGCACGGAACAAGACCCTCGCCCGCTCCTCACGGTCGGGCTCCGGCGTTCCTCGCACCGGGACGTCGGCGCTGGCCCTACGCTTCAGATGCAGGGTGAACTCTGGATTGGCCACGATGTTGGCCTCCCAGTCCCTCTTGGGACCGGGGCGGCCGGTCAGATAGAGCTCGCCGTCGAACTGATGGAAGTAGATCTCGATGCGGCGGGGCAAACCCGTCTTTCGCCCCGTCGTGGTGATGTCGGCGATGCCACCACGGTCCAGGGCGTCTCGGATTGCGGTGTCCATGGCAGCATCAACCGGGGTGACGACCACCTTGTTCCCGGACGGTAACTTGCGCCCCACATGGGCCAACTAATCCGGGTCGACTCCAGCCCCATGGGCCGGGTAGCCCTGTTCTCGACCGACCGCTCCCTGACCGGACAGGACGGGGTGAGTCTCTCCCCCGAAACCGTGGACGGGACAGACCCGCCCCACGATCTGGCCCGCCGTCTCTTCGGTGCCGACCGGCTGATCGATCACGTCCACATCCTCTCCAACACGGTCTCGGTGCGCCGCCTTCAGACCTGGGACGACGAGGCGGTGGATCGTGCGGCCGGCGTCATCGCCAATCTCTTCATCCACTATGGGGAGGAGTCGTCGGCCCGGGTCGACGAGCACGAGCAGCTCAGGCTCGAGAACTACAACGCCACCCTCAGTCACATCCGGGCCCACAACGAGGACCTATGGGTGATAAGGGTCACCCCCGACGAGCCCATCGACCCCTTCCTGCCCGGGCAGTACACCACCTTGGCCCTTGGCTATTGGGAGCCAAGGGCCGATGAGGCTCACGAGGAGCTCAAACCGAATCAGGAGCAGAAGATGGCCCGAAGGTCCTACTCGGTGTCGAGCTCCATGATCGACGATGCGGGCGAGCTGCTCCCGCCGCACACTCCCTACGTCGAGTTCTACATCGTGAAGGTGAAACCCGGGGAGGAGGAGATCCCCGCCCTGACCCCGCGGCTGTTCATGAAGGGTGTCGGCGATCGTCTGTTCATGGGCCGGAAGTTCACCGGCCACTACACCCTGAAGGGGGTGAAGCCGAACGAGAACATCGTCTTTCTCAGCACGGGGACTGGGGAGGCCCCACAGAACGCCATGACTGCAGAGTTGCTGCGTCAGGGGCACAAGGGACGCATCCTCAACGTGGTCTGCGTCCGCTACCGGGCCGATCTGGCCTACACCGAGCAGCATGCCGTGCTCGTCGAACGCTATACCAACTACCGCTTTCTGACACTGACCACCAGGGAGCCCGAGAACGAAGGCAACAAGGTGTACATCCAGGACCTCATCGAGTTGGGGGGTCTCGAGGAGGCGCTGGGAGCGCCGCTCGACCCGCACCGGACCCAGGTCTTCCTGTGCGGAAACCCCGCCATGATCGGACTCCCCAAATGGACCGAGCAGGGTCTCGTCTTCCCCGAGGTCCTCGGCGTGTGTCAGCAACTCCACCAACGCGGCTTCACCATCGACCACCGCAAACTCCCCGGCAACGTCCACTACGAGGAGTTCTGGACCGAGCGCTGACCTGGCTGCGGCCTTGAAGCTCAGCTTCTGCAGCCCACATATGGCACGAACTGTCTCAAGTTCGGCGCCGGTCCGTTGAATGGCGGCGGACCAGCCCGCTCCAACCTGAGACGGTTTGTGCCATATACGGATCGTGGAACCTCAGCTTGCCGGTGCCTCGCCAACCTGAGACGGTTTGTGCCGTATGCGGGTCGGGGAACCTCAGCTTGCGGGGTGTCACACCTACCCGCCGGACCGCTCCCGACGCTGGACCTCGGCCACGGCGATGGCGGTCATGTTGACCACGTCGTTGACTGAGGCGTCGCGCTGCATGACGTGGACCGTCTTGGACAGCCCGCTCAGGATGGGGCCGATCACCTCGGCGTCGCCGAGCCGGTTCAACAGCTTGTACGAGGCGTTGGCCGCGGTCAGATTCGGGAACACCAGCACGTTGGCGGCCCGGCTCAGCGGGCCCTTCGGTCGCCGGTCGGCGAGGAGCTCGGGCATCACCGCGGTGTCGGCCTGCATCTCACCGTCGACCGGGATGTCGGGGCGGGCCAGCCGGAACAACTCCACCGCCCGTCGCACCCGTGCCGGCTCGCTGCCGCCGGCCGACCCGAAATCGGAGTAGCTGATGAAAGCGACCCGCGGGCTACGGGCGAAGTCCTCCTCGGCCGTGGTGGCGGCGGCGAGGGCGATCTCGGCCAGCTGCTCGGCTGCCGGCTCGATGTTCACCGCGCAGTCGGTGAAGAAGAACGGTGTCCCCCGGACCACGACCAGGTAGACCGAGCTGACAATCGAGCGCCCCTCCTCGACCTGGAGCACCTGGAGAGCAGGGCGAATCGTCTCGGGGTAATGGCTGCTCAGCCCACCGATTACGGCGTCGGCCGCCCCCTCACGCACCATGAGACAGGCGTACATCGCCGGGTCCTCGGTCTGCTTGAGGGCGTCTTGCAGTGACAGGCCCTTGTGCCGACGGAGTTGCTCCAAGATGAGGGCATATCGGTTTCTCTCCGCCTCCTCCCGGATGTGGTCGACCACCTCGATGCCGTCGATCGAGATGCCTGCGTCCTCGGCCAGGTCGGTGATCCGTGAGACGTCGCCGAGCAACACCGCGTTGGCGATTCCCTCGTCAGCGACGCGTCGGGCGGCACGGATCATGCGCACGTCCTCGGCATGGGGGTACACCACCCGCTTCGGCTGCTCCATCGCCCGGGTCGTGATGGCGTTGATCAGCCCGTAGGAGGCGTTGAACCTGGTCTGGAGTTGGGTGATGTACTCATCGAAGTCGTCGATCGGCGCCCGGGCCAGCCCTTCCTCCATGGCCGCCCGGGCCACCGCCGGGGCCACCCGCCACAGCACCCGAGGATCGAAGGGCTTGGGGATCAGGTACTCGGGCCCGAACGAGAGACGGTCCAGGTCGTAAGCCCGGAGCACACTGTCCGGGACCGGCTCCCGGGCCAGGTCGGCCAGGGCGTGGACCG
Source organism: Acidimicrobiia bacterium (assembly GCA_050741975.1). Taxonomy (GTDB): domain Bacteria; phylum Actinomycetota; class Acidimicrobiia; order Spongiisociales; family ZC4RG35; genus JARDZU01. The sequence goes on along the minus strand of JBOGET010000073.1, from coordinate 22,112 downwards.
CCGCGATCTTCATCTGCTCCGAGACCCCGCGCGCCCTGACGTCGAGAGCTCCCCGGAAGATGAAGGGGAAGCCGAGAACATTGTTCACCTGGTTCGGGTAGTCGCTCCGGCCAGTGGCCATGATCACATCAGGGCGGGCCGCCGTCGCATCGGCGTAGGGGATCTCGGGGTCCGGGTTGGCCAGAGCGAACACGATCGGTCGCTCGGCCATCGACTGGACCATCTCCTTGGTCACGGTGCCGGCAACGGAGACGCCCATGAAGACGTCCGCCCCCTTCATGGCGTCCTCCAGGGTGCGGGCATCGGTGTCGACGGCGAACTTCCTCTTGATCTCATTCAGGTCGTCACGCCCGGAGTGGACCACCCCGACCGAGTCGACCATGAGGATGTTCTCGGGGCTCACCCCGAGCTCGATGAAGAATCGGGCCGAGGCGACGCCAGCAGCGCCGGCCCCGGCGAAGACCACCCTGGTCCGGGAAATGTCGCGCCCCGTCAACTCGATAGCGTTGAGAAACGCCGCCCCGCCGATGATGGCAGTGCCGTGCTGGTCGTCGTGGAACACCGGGATGTCGAGACGGTCGCGCAGGGTCTGTTCGATCACGAAGCACTCAGGCGCCTTGATGTCCTCGAGATTGATGCCCCCCACCGTGGGCGCGAGCAATTCACAGAACCTGATGACATCATCGGGGTCGGTGGCGTCGATCTCCAGATCGAAGACGTCGATGTCGGCGAATCGCTTGAACAGGACCCCCTTGCCCTCCATGACCGGCTTGCTGGCGAGAGGGCCGATGTTGCCCAACCCGAGAACCGCTGAGCCGTTGGACACCACCGCCACCAGATTGCCCCGGTTGGTGAAGCGAAAGGCGGCGTCGGCGTCGTCGGCGATGACGAGGCAGGGCTCGGCGACGCCCGGGGTGTAGGCCAGGCTCAGGTCGGCCTGGGTAGCGGTGGGCTTGGTGGACCGGATGGCGGTCTTGCCCGGTCTCGGCTTCTCGTGATACTCGAGCGCCTCGGAGAAGGTCGGTTTGCGTGCCATGTGGGCCCGAGCCTATATGGAAGGGTTGTTCGGGAGTATTCGGCGCGGGGCGCAACCCGGCCTGGCGCCCGGGACCGGGAAAAGAGAGGATCTGAGAGCCGAAACCGCCCGAGTGTGGGTCGAGGGCGAAGTTTCGGCCGGCATCCAACTTACAATTGAGTTGATCGATGATGACTTCGAAACTGCCCATCTACCACGACAACGGCTACAAGGTCATGACCGGCTGGCGCGTGGGGCACGCACCCGAGGAGTCGACAACGCGCTCGGGTCTCCTGGTCCCGGTCGGGACCAAGGACGGGAACGACGCCCTCGCCCTCGTCGATGTCAAGACCGGTCAGCGTTTCTGGGCAGTGCCCACCGGGGCCTGGCGTTTCATCTGGCCCGCCACCGGGAAACCTGTGATCGCAGTGCGTGAGTCACAGATCATCGCCGAAGAGGAGCTCGAGCACGTCGGGGACGAGGGCCAATACCTCTGAGCGTCGCTAAACACCCCGCATCTCCGGTCGGAACCGGCGATCATCCGCTCTCCCTTCGAGCCTAATGACCCAGGAACGCGCCTCCCGCCGCCGACGTCGCCTCACTGCAACCGTCACCGACCTGGAAGTCGCCGTACAGCGAGCCTTCCTGGTCGGCGTCGAGCTGCCTGGGAAGACCACCATCGACGCCGAGCGAAGCCTGGAGGAGCTGACCCTTCTCACCGACACGGCCGGGTCCGAGCCGGTCGACCAGGAACTGGTCCATCGAAACCGCATCGATCCCGCCACCTACATCGGTTCGGGCAAGGCCGAGGAGCTGGCGATGCTGACCAATGCACTGGACATCGACGTGGTCGTGTTCGACCACCAGCTCACCCCGGCCCAGCAGCGCAACCTTCAGAAGCTGTTCGGGTGTGACGTGGTGGATCGGGAAGGCCTCATCCTGGACATCTTCGCCCAGCATGCCCACACCAAGGTCGGCGCCCTCCAGGTCGAACTGGCGATGAACCGGTACAACCTCCCCCGGCTCCGGGGCAAGGGCACCAGTCTCTCCCAGCAGGGAGCGGGGGTCCTGGCCCGCGGCCCCGGTGAGACCAAATTGGAGACGGACCGGCGGCGCATCTTGCAGAGGATCTCGAAGTTGGAGCGCGAGCTGAAGGAGACGGTCCGGCACCGGGAGACGCAGGCCAAATCCCGACAACGTTCGGAGATCCCGCAGGTCTCCATAGTCGGCTACACCAACGCCGGAAAGTCGACCCTGCTCAACGCTCTCACCGACGCCGGGGTCCTGGTCGAAGACCGGCTCTTCGCCACGCTCGACTCCACGGTCCGGCGCTTGGAGTTGCCCAACCAGAGAGCGGTTCTCCTCGCCGACACCGTGGGCTTCGTCCGGCGTCTCCCCCATCATCTGGTCGAGGCCTTCCAATCGACGCTGTCAGAGGTCGCCGAGGCCGACCTGCTCCTCCACGTCGTCGATGGGAGCGACCAGGATCCGGCGGGCCAGATCGCCGCCGTGCGTGAGGTGCTGGCCGAGATAGGCGCCGCCCACTTGCCCGAGCTGATGGTCTTCAACAAGACCGACCTGATCGCCGATCATGCGCTGAAGCGCTTGGCCAACCTCTACCCGGAGGCGGTGTTCATCTCCGCCGTGAAGGGCACGGGTCTCGATGAGTTGCTGGTGAGGATCGGTGAGCTGGTCGAGCGGACCATGGTCACACTGACCCTGGAGATCCCCTACACCAGGGGCGACCTGGTGGCGGCGGCCCACCGGGTGGGTGAGGTGATCGAGGAGAAGCACGACGACAACGGGATGATCCTCGAGGTGAGGGTCCCGGAGACGTCCCGGGCCCAGTTCGCCGACTTCAGTCGCTGAAGGCGAGGGCGGCGGCGCCGATGATGCCGGCGTTGTTGGCCAGGGCGGCCGGCCTCGTGACGACATCGTCGAAGGTGACGTGGGACGCAAACTCGTCCCAGTACTTGGAGACCCCGCCGCCGATCACGATCATGTCCGGGGTGAACACCAGCTTGGCCAGTGTTATGAACTGCCGGGCGCGTATTCCCCACTCGTCCCAGCTCAAGTTCTCGGCCCGTCGCGCCTTGGCCGAGTAACGCCTCTCGGCGGGATGGACCCCACTCAGCTCGAGCTGACCAGCCTCTATGTTGGGCACCAGCTTCCCGTCGAGGAGGAGAGCGCTCCCGATGCCGGTGCCGAAGGTGAGGATCAGGACCTTCCCCTTCACATCCCTGGCCGCGCCGTAGCGCACCTCGGCCAGACCGGCGGCGTCGGCGTCATTGATCAGGCGAACCTCATGTCCGGTTGCCGACTCGAACAACTCGAGCGCGTTGACACCTATCCACGACTGGTCGATGTTGTTGGCGGTCGTCACCCACCCCTGACGGATGACGGCGGGGAAGCCGAGCCCGATCGGCCCCGGGGCGTCGAGCTGATCGACGAGATCCTTGACCGCCACGGCGACGGCGGGGGGAGTCGAGGGCTCTGGTGTGTCCACCCGGATGCGGTCGCTGACCAGCTTCCCGGCTTCCACGTCGACCAGACCGGCCTTGACACCGGAACCACCTACGTCGACCCCAATCCTCGTTGGCACGGCGGGCGAGCCTAGTGGCCTGACCGGTGCAGAAACGACGCCAGCTACCCTCGGTTTCGATGAGTGAAAAGGCAGACATAGCCGTTGTCGGTCTCGGTGTCATGGGCGCCAACCTCGCTCTCAACCTGGCCGACAAAGGGCACAAAGTCGTGGGCTACAACCGCACCACATCGGTCACCGAGGAGCTGATCGCCGGCGAAGGCGGTGAGCTGGGCATCGTCCCCGCCCATTCGATCGAGGAGATGGCGGCGATGCTCGATCGGCCACGGACGGTGCTGGTGATGGTCACGGCGGGGAAGCCCGTCGACCTCGTGATCGAGTCCCTCTCAGAGCATCTCGACGCTGGGGACATCATCATCGACGGGGGCAACTCCCTCTACACCGACACCGCCCGGCGTCAGGAGCTGGCCGAGTCCCGGGGCCTCCTCTACCTCGGGATCGGCGTCTCCGGGGGAGAGCAAGGGGCACGGCACGGTCCCTCGATCATGCCCGGCGGCAGTCATGAGGCCTGGAAGCACGTGGAGCCCATGCTCAAGGGGATCGCGGCCAAGGCCCCAGACGGGAAGCCGTGCTGTGAGTGGATTGGCCCCGGCGGGGCCGGGCATTTCGTCAAGATGGTCCACAACGGGATCGAGTACGGCGACATGCAGGTGATCGCCGAGGCCTACGACCTGATGCGCCGGGGGATGGGTATGAGCCCCGCCGAGATGTCCAAGGTCTTCTCCCAATGGAATGGGGGACGGCTGCGCTCCTATCTGATCGAGATAACCAGCGAGATCCTGTCCACCGACCTCGAGGGCAAGCCGATCGTCGATCTCATCCTCGACGCCGCCGGGCAGAAGGGGACCGGGAAGTGGACGGTCGTGGCATCCATGGAGCTGGGTCAGCCGACGACGCTGGTCGGGGAGGCGGTGTACGCCCGCATCGTCAGCTCAGACCCCGAGGCCCGGAAACGGGCCGCCGCCATCTACGCCGCGGCCATCGGCTCGATGGGTGAGATCACGACCGACGACGTTGAGAGCGCCCTCTACGCCTCGAAGATCATCTCCTATGCCCAGGGCTTCCGGCTGATGCTGGCGGCCTCTGAGGAGTTCGGCTGGGACCTCGACCTGGGCACGATCGCCTCGATTTGGAGGGCCGGGTGCATCATCCGGGCCGACTTCCTGGAGGACATCACGACCGCCTACTTGCGGGACAGCGACCTCGCCGACCTGATCGAGGACGACTTCTTCTCCGGCGCCCTCGAGGAGGCGGAGAGCTCATGGCGCAGGGCGGTGGCCGGGGCGGTCCAGGTCGGGATCCCGGCCCCGGCCTACTCCAGCGCCCTCGCCTATTTCGACGCCATGCGGTCGGAGCGTCTCCCCGCCAACGTGATCCAGGCTCAGCGGGACTTCTTCGGTGCCCATACCTTCGAACGGGTCGATCGGCCCCGCGGCGAGTTCTTCCACCACGAGTGGTGACCGAGGCACCGTGACCTTGTCATTCGACGGGGAACCGACCATCGAGCAGCAGCAATGCCCGGAATGTGGACTACGGCATGAGTCCGTGATCGGGTTCGTTCTCAAGGACGGCGCGGCTCATGCGATCTACTTCGCCGACTGGTACCCCCATGGAAGCGAGGCCTATCTCGACGTGGTCCTGGGTACATGGGACGAGCCCGACTATCCCGATCAGGTGACCTTCGGCTGCCGGCTCGGCCACGTCGAAGGTGAGGCAGGGCCATTGGCTTCACTGGTGCCCGGCGGCGAGCGCCGCTCAGATCATCCGATGTTCGGGGTCAAGCTCGATCGTGACGCCGCCCTCGAGCATCCCCGGCTCGACCAGTTCTGGGAGGTGTCCGACTGGCTGGTCCTCAACGATCGGCTCCTGCACGACAACGTGTACCACATGCCCCCCGCCGAAGGTTGAGCCCTGGCCGAAGTCGACGGCAATCACGGGCGGGAACTCATGTGCACTCATCCAGCGTCGAAGACGCATGAGGGCCACGCTGATCGTGCTCTCCGCCTTGGCGCTGTCCCTGGTCGGTTGCGGTGTTGACCCCGGGCCCGTCGGGGGCGACGGTTCAGGGGAGATCGAGGAGCCAGTGTCGGCACCAACCACTCCTCCGCCGACGGAATCCGCATCACCGAGCGACTTGGGACGACCGCCGGATCTCAGGGTGACGGTCGGCGAGACGGAACTGGTCATCAGCCCCTATGCCTACTGTTGGTTCGCCGACGGGCAAGGACTTTGTGCCGACGGCGCTCCACCGGAGGTCCTGCCCAGCTTGACCATGGGAGACGACTCCGCTCTGGCAGTGACGTTCCCACTCGATTGGCAACTCCAGGCAACCTTGTTTCCCGATGGTGGGTCCTGCGAAGGCGCCCCCGTGATCGATGTGGATCCGGGAGGAGCCCTCCTCGAAGCCCTGGGCCCGGCCGATACCTACCTGGTCGAAGTGGTCGGTCGCGGTGAGGAAGGGGATGGGGCATGGGCCTTCGAGGTGGTCACCACCACGGATCGTTCGATGCCTCCGCCCTTCGTCCAGGTCTTCTGGAACCCAGGTCAAGGTGATCTCCAACCGGACACCCCGTTCTCCGCCCAGATCGGAAATCTTCCCGAGCGGCCGAGCGCAGCGTCGGCCGCAGTCACCGTCACCGCATCCAACGACGCGTCGCAAGGATTCGGCTTGGTGGTAGGGGATGACGCCGGCTGCTGGTCTTCAACGATCGCTGCCCAGGGCCCGGCCGATCTCACCACACAGATCCTCAACCTCGGCGCTCCCCCATACTCGGTGGTCCTGGAAGTCGTCGTCGATGGTCAGACCCTGGTCGGTCGACCGATCCAGTGGCCCGACGACTTCCCACCCGACAGCAACGAGTCTCGTCGCACCACGGCCGACCCGACGCCCTGATCTCTATGACGGTGGTGGTTGAGGGTTGGTCTCGGCCAAAGTCGGCCGGCAAAGGCAGCAGGGGTCTGTTCAGCCGGGACCCCGCGACGCGGCGGTAGCCCTGGCGGACCGGCGTCTGCTTGCTCGAGACTGCTGAGGGTTGGTCTCGAGCAAAAGTCCGCCAGCAATTAGAGCGGCGGGGTGCCTGGGACCTCGATCCGGTCTCCCACCACGAACGAGGGGTCGGCCTCGTCTGCCTCCTCGACGTGTTGGCGCCGGATCCCCATCGTGAACAGGATGGCGTCGAGGTAGGGGACCGAGATGGCGGTGTCGGCCCGCTCCTTCACCACCGGTTTGGCGTTGAAGGCGATCCCGAGCCCGGCGGTGGCCAGCATTTCGAGATCGTTGGCACCGTCGCCGACGGCAACGACCTGGGAGAGAGGGATGCCCTCGGCCTCGGCGATCGTCCTCAGGAACTGCGCCTTTCGAGGACCGTCGACGAACTCACCGACCAGCTCACCGGTCAGCTCACCGTCGATCATCTCCAACGTGTTCGACAGCGAGTAGTCGATCCCGAGATCGGCTGCCAGCACATCGGTGAAGCGGGTGAAACCTGCGGAGACGATGGCTGTGACCAGACCGAGCCGTTTCAGGGTGCGGACGAAGGTGCGCGCCCCGCTGGTCAGGGTGATGTTCTCGTGGACCCGGGTGATGGCCGTCTGGTCGAGGCCTTTGAGCAGACCGACCCGCTCCCGGAGCGACTGCTCGAAGTCGATGGCCCCGGTCAGAGCCAGATGGGTCAGCTCGGAGACCCGGTCCTCCACCCCGGCCTCTCTGGCCAGGAGATTGATCACCTCCTCCTGGATCAGAGTGGAGTCGACATCCATGATCACCATCCGCTTGGCCCGACGCTCCAGGCCGTCTCGCTGGATGGCGACGTCGATGGGACGCTCGGCGGCGGCTTTGACCAGGTTCTCGCGCATCTGATCGAGATTCCCGTTGCCCACGACCAACTCGTAGCTGACCACCGGATAGCGGGACAGCCGGAAGATTCGATCGATGTTCCCTCCCGCCTCGGCAATGGCGCCGGCGACGGCACCGAAGTCTCGAGGCCCGACGCTCATCCCGATCACGGTCACCACCGACATGGGCAAGGTTGGTGTCGGGGTGTCTTCGACTTTCTCGAACTCGACGTTGAGTCCCCTCTCCCAACCGAAGAACAGCAGGTCCCGGATCGTGGCCCGCTCTCCCGACACTCCGATGAGGACATTGAGGGTCAGACGGCCACGAACCACGATCTGCTCCACGTCATAGATCTCGACCCTGGCTTCGGCCAGAACTGCCATCAGCCCTGCGGAAATGCCCGGGCCGTCAGGGCCATGGACGGCGACCAGGATCGTCGAATGCTCACTCACGGACCATCAGGGTAAGCCGCTCACCCCATTGATCAATGTCAGGTCTCTTCTATGAATGCGTCGTTACCATCAAAGGGTCCACCGACACGGAGAGGTCCCAGTTGTCCGACAACCCGTTTCGTCTGCCTCGGAATGTGATCCCGGTCCACTACGACCTCTACCTCGAGCCAGACCTCGACACCTTTACCTTCGAAGGATCCGTTTCGATCAGGATCGGCATCACCGAGACCCTCGACGTAATCGTCCTCAACGCGGCCGAGATCGAGATGAGGACGATGGTCCTCCGAGGTGAGGAATCGGAGATACCGATCACGGGCGTCACCCAGGACGACGAGTTCGACCGGGCCACTCTGACGCTCGCCACCCCGGCTACGCCCGGAACCTACAGTCTCGACATCACCTACACCGGGCTGATCAACGACCAGCTCAGAGGTTTCTACCGATCCGTCTACCGGGACAAGGACGGAGCCGAGCATGTGATCGCCACCTCGCAATGCCAGGCAACCGATGCCCGCCGTGTCTTCCCCTGCTGGGACGAGCCCGACCTCAAGGCCACCTACAAGACGACCATGGTCGTCGCAGGCGGTCTGGAGGCCTACTCCAACGGCTCCGAGATGGCCCGGACACACCTCGACGACGGTCGGGTCCGTTTCGAGTTCTCCGAGACGATGAAGATGTCGACCTATCTGCTCGCCTTCATCGTCGGCCCCTTCGAGGCGACAGAGCCGGTCGTCGTCAGGGGCACGCCGATTCGGGTCATCGCCCCTCCGGGCAACGCCCATCTCACCGAAACGGCGCTGGACAACGCCGCCTTCTGCTTCGAGTACCTCTCCGACTACTACGGCATCCCCTATCCGGAGCAGAAGCTGGACCACATCGCCCTCCCCGACTTCGCAGCCGGGGCCATGGAGAACGTGGGTCTGATCACCTATCGCGACGCCTACCTCCTCCTGGACCAGGCCAAGTCGAGCCAGGAGGAGCTCCAGGCCTGTCTCGACGTGATCGGGCACGAGATCGCCCATCAATGGTTCGGCAACCTGGTCACCATGAAATGGTGGGAGGGAGCCTGGTTGAACGAGGCTTTTGCCAGCTTCATGGAGCTCAAGGCGACGGACGCCAAGAAGCCGGAGTGGAAGCGATGGCTGGCGTTCGCCAACCGCGAGGTCCCATGGGCCATGGGCACCGACCAGCTGGTCACCACACGCCCCATCGAGTTCGAAGTCAACTCGCCGGCCGAGGTCGAAGAGATGTTCGACTCCATCACCTATGGGAAGGGCTCCGCCGTCCTGAGGATGATCGAGCAATTCATTGGTGAGGAGGAGTTCCGCACCGGGGTCGGGAATTACTTGCGCAAGCACGAGTACGCCAACACCGAGACCAGCGACCTCTGGGAAGGGCTCGATGGGGCATCGGAGTGGCCGGTCGGCGAGATCATGAACACCTGGGTGTACCAGCGCGGCTTCCCCCAGATCGACGTCGCGATCGTGCCCGGGGGGATACGACTCAGACAGCACCGCTTCCTTGCGATTCCCGACGAGACCGACAGCACCAGATGGGACGTCCCGCTCCAGATGAGGGGCATAGTCGATGGCCGTCCCTGGGAGAAGAAGGTCCTGCTCACCGAGGAGGAGACGGTGGTCCCTGTCGAAGGGTCCGTCGACTACGTCGTGGCCAACGCCGGAGGCCACGGCTTCTACCGGACCCGCTACTCCGAAGATCTCTTCGCCGCCCTCCTGGGTCATCTGGAAACCCTCGACGACATCGAGCGCTACAGCCTGGTCTCCGACACGTGGGCCATGGTCCGCTCGGCTCAGATCCCAGCCTCGGACTTCCTCGATCTGGTGGGGAGATTCGGCGGTGAGGCCGAGCACGCCATCTGGTCGGTGATCATCGGGGGGCTCAACTCGCTCGAGCACCACGCTCTCGGGCCGGAGACCCGTCCCGCCTTCGAGCAATACGTCCGGAACCTGGTGGGTCCGGCCCTGGAAAGGCTCGGTTGGGAGGGTGCCGGGGAGGAGAGCGACCTGACCCGCAAGCTGAGAGGGGACCTCATCGCGGCCTTGGGCAACCTGGGCAACGATCCGGCCACCATCGAGAATGCCCGGGAGGTGGCGGGCAAGGTCCTCGCCGGAGAGCACCTCGATCCCGAGGTGTGCACCGCGGCCTTGTCCGTCTACTCCCATCACGGCGGAGCGGAGGAGTACGAGACGCTCTGGTCGGCGTACCAAAAGACGGCGGCGCCGACCGAGAAGGTGCGCTATCTCGAATCCGTGGCCGGGGTCCAGGTGGAAGAGCTGGCGGTGACGACCATGGACAAGATCGTCGAAGGCGACATCCGCACCCAGGACGGGTTCTGGGTGTTCGCCCGGCTGCTGGCCGGTGACGCCGGGCCCGTGGTGTGGCAGAGCGCCCGGGACCGCTGGGATCGGGTCCTGGAGATGATGCCCGGGATGACCAAGAGACGGGTGGTCGAGGGGCTTCCTGCCCTCTCTCAGCCCGAGGTCGCCGGCGACGTCAAGCGCTTCTTCGCCGAGCACCCCATCCCCGAGGCATCCCGCTTTCTCCTCCAGAAGCTCGAGCTCCTCGACGCCAACGTCACACTCCGGGAGCGAGAGACCCCGGTGGTGACAGAGTATTTCGCGCGATGACCGGGCTTCCTAATGCACTTAGGCGTCTCCCTACTTGAGCTCGACCGAAGCCCCGGCGGCCTCGAGGACTTCCTTGGCCTTGTCGGCGGTCTCCTTGTCGACAGCCTCGAGCACATTGGCCGGGGCGCCATCGACGAGGTCCTTGGCCTCCTTGAGACCTAGGCTGGTCAGCCCACGGACTTCCTTGATGACCTGGATCTTCTGGGCCCCGGCCGAGGTGAGGACGACATCGAACTCGTCCTGCTCCTCTGCTGCGGCGGCGGCACCGCCACCGTCGCCACCCGCGGCCGGGGCGGCAGCCACAGCCGCTGGGGCGGCAGCGGTCACTTCGAACTTCTCCTCGAACGCGTCCAGGAACTCCTTCAGCTCGAGGACGGTCATGCCCTCGAAGGCTGCAATCAGCTCATCGGTGCTGAGCTTGGTCTTGGCGGCCATTTCTCACTCCTCCTCGGCCGACGGGGCCGTGTGGGTATCACTGGGCTCCTCCGCGGGCAGGGTGGCGGTGGATTCGCCTCCTGCCGGTGCGGATTCGCCCGACTCTTTCTTGTCCAGAAGCTGATGGAACATCGTCGCTGCGCTGCGGTTGAAGGATGCAAACAGCCAGGCCGCCTGCATTAGCGGGGCCCTGGCGGCTCCTGCGATCTTCGCCAGCAGCACCTCACGGGGCTCGATGTCGGCCAGGCGTGAGACTTCCTCGGGACTCAGGATGCTCCCCGAGAGCACCCCGGCCTTGAGCACGAAGACCTCGTGGGACCTGGCAAAGTTCTTGAGGGCCTTGGCCGTGGCCACCGGGTCGGTCTTGGCGAAAGCGAGTGCGGTCGGACCGAGCAGGTACTCGTCGAGACCGCTGATTCCTGCGTCGCCCGCGGCGAGCCGGGCCAAGGTCATCTTGACCACCTTGTACTCGGCTCCACTGGCACGCAGATTCGCCCGCAGCTCCTGGACCGCCTTCACTGACAGACCGCGATACTCGGTCAGGAACACCGCTTCGGAGCTCTGGAGACTCTCTTTGATGTCGGCAACAGCCTGGACCTTTTCTGGTCTTGGCATTCGCTCCTCCGGTCAATAGACAACAAAACCCCTCGGCATCTTGACAAGGGGCTCGCGAAGAGCGACCTGCGTTGGCGGGAGAGTCCCATTGAGTCCGAGGACACCGACGGTCTGGGGCCGAGGTATTTGAGTTGCGAGGCGAATTGTACCGAGCGCCGGGCGCTGAGCAACTCCGCCTGGTCGGTGGCTATGGTGCCTCGGTGCCCGAGCCTCACCTCGATTTCGCCCCGTCCTCGACAGCTCGTATTCCCTATGAGAGCGTGGGCGAGGGCACGGCCGTGGTCTTCATCCATGCCGGGATCGCCGACCACCGCATGTGGGACCCCCAATTCGCCGATGTGCCCGAGGGTTTCCGATTCGTCCGACTCGACCTCCGGGGCTACGGCGAATGCGAGGTGGGTGACTCCCCCTTCTCCAACCACGAGGACGTCATCGCCGTCCTCGACCATCTCGGGGTCGATCGCGCCGTGGCCGTCGGCTGTTCGATGGGTGGTGGCACCGCATTCGACGTGGCCCTTGCCGCCCCCGATCGGGTCATGGGGCTGGTGCTGATCGGGTCCGGGTCCCCCGGCTTCGAACCCGAGGAGTACGAGCCGCCGCAATGGAAGGAGGCGGTCGCGTCATTCGAGCGTGGTGACCTGGCACGGGTGGCCGAACTGGATGCCGAGATGTGGGTCATCGGGTACGGGAGGGCCCTCGAGGACGTCGACCGGAAGGTTTTCGACCTCGTGATCGAGATGGACCGGGCACCGCTGTCGACGGAGACCCGGAGAGATGAGCTGACCGTCGCCCTCGACCCGCCGCGGGCGGGGCGCATGGGCGAGATCTCGGTGCCGGTCCTGGTCATGGTCGGCGAACACGACCTTCCGGACGTCAGGGAGGCGGCGGACCATGTGGCCCGGACCCTAAGTCATCACGAAGCCGTGGTCATCCCCGGTGCCGCCCATCTCCCGAGTCTGGAGCAGCCTGAGATGTTCAATCGAGTCCTGACCGGCTTCCTGTACGGCTTCTCTGTCTGATCTGCGCCATAAGAGTCCCCCTTCCCCGCCTTCGGCGGGACTCCCCCAACGCTCGCCGCGCTCGCTGGGGGAGAATATGGCGCCACGAACCTCAGGTAAGTGGCCGATTTCCAGAATCTCCCTGGACACCCCCTGCCGCTCGCGCGACACTACGAGCATTGAGAACAGGGGGTCTCCGTGTGACCGGGTGGGTTCCCTGACCGCCCCCACCCGCTCTTCGGGCCCCAAATATCAGAGGGTCGCGTGACCGACAGATGAGACCAGCCCCTACCCTGGTCCACAGACGATAGGTCGGAAGCGTGCGGACGGTGGACCTGGCAGCCGAAGCCCTCGAAGCCCACGGGAATCCGGAGCGCGGAGATCCCCCCTGTGTTTCAAGTGAAGAGCCCCCGAAAGGGGGCTCTTCGTATCAGCCGCGTTCCTGATGTGGTGTGGGGTCAGCCGGCCCGTTTGGCGAAGTCCTCGATGCTGCCCACGTCCACCTTGACCCCCGGGCCCATGGTCGAGGAGACCGACATCTGACGTAGATAACGACCCTTGGCGGCGGCCGGCCTGGCCCGGAGCAGCTCGCTGGAGAGTGCCGCCAGGTTCGAAGCCAGCTGATCGATGCCGAAGGAGACCTTGCCCACCGGGACGTGGACATTGCCGTAGCGATCGTTGCGATACTCGATGCGCCCGGCCTTGAACTCGGACACCGCCTTGGCCACGTCGGGGGTGACGGTGCCCGCCTTCGGGTTCGGCATGAGCCCACGTGGCCCGAGGATCTTCCCCAGCTTTCCCACCTCGGCCATCATGTCCGGAGTGGCGATGGCGACGTCGAAGTCGAGATCGCCACCGGCCTGGAGCTTCTCGACCAACTCCTTGCCCCCGACCATGTCGGCGCCGGCCTCGGTGGCCTCCTTCTCCTTGTCGGCGGGGGCGAAGACCGCGACCCTCACGTCCTTCCCGGTCCCGTGCGGCAATGACACCGTCCCCCGGACCAATTGATCGGACTTCTTCGGATCGATCCCGAGCCTGAACACCACCTCGACGGTCTCGTCGAATTTGGCGGGTGCCAGCGTCTTCACCAACTCCAGGGCCTCCTGCGGCCCGTAACGGGTCTGGTTGTCGTACCGCATCGCTGCCTCGCGGTACTTCTTGCCATGTTTGGCCATTGTCCCTCCTTGTGGTCCAGGCGGCCTGTGCGGCCTCCCACGTGCGCCGATCTCAGTCGGCGACGGTGATTCCCATCGATCGGGCGGTGCCCTCCACGATCTTCATCGCCCCTTCGATGTCGACGGCGTTGAGATCGGGCATCTTGGTCTCGGCGATCTCCCTTACCTGCGCCCTGGTCACCGACCCAACCTTCATCTTGTTGGGCTCACCCGAGCCCTTCTCGACCCTGGCAGCCTGCCGGAGCAGGGCGGCGGCGGGCGGGGTCTTCATCACGAAATCGAAGGAACGATCTTCGTAGATCGAGATCTCGACCGGGATGATCTGCCCCCGCTGGCCCGAGGTGGCGTCGTTGTAGGCCTTGACGAACTCCATCAAGTTGACCCCATGGGGGCCCAATGCGGTCCCCACCGGGGGGGCCGGGGTGGCCTGACCGGCGGGCAGCTGCAGTTTGAGCGTGGTTACGAGTCTTCTTCTACCCATGGTGCTCTCCGTGCCCTGAGGGCACTAGTTCTTCTGGATGTCCTCGAAGCCGAGCTCGACCGGGGTGTCCCGGCCGAAGATGTTGACGAGGACGACGATCTTCTGTTGATCGACGTTCATGTCCTCGATGACCCCGTTGAAGTCTGCGAACGGCCCGGTGACGACCCGGACCTGCTCGCCGACCTCCCATTCGGGCTTGAAACGTGGCTTGGCCTTCTCCTCTTCCTCTTGGACACCGAGGAACCGCTCCACCTCTCGTCGGGAGAGGGGGGTCGGCTTCTGGGCGTTGCCGGCGACGAAGCCGGTGACACCAGGAGTGTTGCGGACCGCGTACCAGGAGTCGTCGTCGAGGCTCATCCGGACCAGGATGTAGCCGGGGAAGACCTTCTTCGGGACGGTGACCTTCTTGCCGGCCTTGAACTCGACCACGTCCTCCATGGGGATGTGGACCTCGAAGATGCGATCCTCCATGTGCATCGACTGGATCCGGGTCTCGAGGTTGGCCTTGACCTTGTTCTCGTAACCCGAGTAGGAGTGGATGACGTACCAGTCGCCCGGCAGGTCGTAGGGGCTGGCCGAGATCGCGCCGACCGGCGCGGTGTCCTCCTCGGACTCGTCTGGGGTCTCGGTGTCCTCCGCGACGTCCGGGGTCTCGGTGTCCACGGCCTCGACCGGCTCCGCGGCCTCGGTGTCGTCGACCGGCTCCACCGTGTCGTCGACCTCGACCGGCTCGGCTGTGTCGTCGACCTCGACCGCCTCGGCTGTGTCGTCGACCTCGACCGCCTCGGCGGGCTCAACCGCCTCGGTGTCCGCGGTCTCGGCGTCCTCGACCGGCTCAGGCGCCTCCACCGGGTCCAACTCCACCGTGTCGACCTCGGTCGGGTCGAGCTCGCTCTCGACGTCGGGAGTCTCCAACTCCGGGGTCTCCATCTCGGCTGTCTCCACTGCGTCAGGCATCAGGACCTCGCCACCAGCCAGAACACGAGCTCCTTCATCAGGATGTCGAGACCAAAGATCACCCCGGTGAGGACCGTCGAGGTGATCAGGGTCACCGTGCTGAAAGCGATCATCTGCTCCCGGGTCGGCCAGGTCACCTTTCTCAGCTCCTGACGGACCTCATGGAGATACTCACGGACCCGCCCCCACAGCGACTTGCGCTCGGCGGTCGGAGTCTTGGTCTGCATCGCCGTGGCGCGACGTTGTGCCTTGTCACGGCCACTATCGCCCTTCTTCTGCAGACGCTCTTCGCGTTCCTGCATCCGGCGCATCTCTCGGTTCATCGGTTCTTCCTGATCGTATCCATGGACAAAGACTGGCAGGGGCGGAGGGACTCGAACCCCCAACCTCCGGTTTTGGAGACCGGCGCTCTACCAATTCGAGCTACACCCCTAGGGGGTTCGCGGGACATCAAAGTATAAGGGAAGCCCCGTGGTGTGGAAACCCGGTGGCGAAACCGGCTTCCGCCCCGCCCAATGGGATCGAGCGCGCGGACCCGCACCGCCGTGGCGTTTAGCATTGTGACCCTTCATGACCCCCACCCCACCCTCGAGCAATGCCCGCCCGGGGTCGATGCCGGTCGGGAAGTACCGGCCTTACCCCGAGATCGAGCTGGCTGACCGCACCTGGCCTGACCGGCGGATCACCAAGGCCCCGCTTTGGTGCAGTGTCGACCTGAGGGATGGGAACCAGGCCCTGATCGAGCCGATGAGCCCGGATCGGAAGCTGGTCATGTTCCAAAGCCTCATCGACATTGGGTTCAGCGAGATCGAAGTCGGCTTTCCCTCGGCCTCGCAGACCGATTTCGACTTCATCCGTCAGATCATCGAAGAAGACCTGATCCCCGACCACGTGACCATCCAGGTGCTGACCCAGGCCCGACCCGAGTTGATCGAGCGCACCTACGAGAGCATCGGAGGAGCGGACAAGGCGATCGTCCATCTGTACAACTCGACTTCCACCCTGCAGCGGCGCGTGGTCTTCGCTCTCGACGAGGCGGGGATCACCGAAATCGCGGTCAAGGGCGCCGAGCATTGCCGTCTTCAGGAGCAGCACGTCCCGGGGACGATCGTCCGTTACGAATACTCCCCGGAGAGCTTCACCGGGACCGAGCTCACCTTCGCCAGGGCGGTGTGCGAGGCAGTGATGGACGTGATCGAGCCGACGCCGTCAAACCCGATCATCATCAACCTGCCGGCGACGGTGGAGATGAGCACCCCCAACGTGTACGGGGACATGATCGAGTGGTTCCACCGAAATCTCCGGGACGGGGACTCCGTGATCCTCTCCCTCCACCCCCACAACGACCGGGGCACGGCGGTTGCAGCCGCCGAGTTCGGGGTGATGGCCGGGGCGGACCGGATCGAAGGGACGCTTTTCGGCAACGGAGAGCGCACCGGCAACGTCGACGTGGTGACCCTGGCCCTCAACCTGTTCAGCCAGGGGGTCGACCCAGAGCTCGACATCAGCAACATCAACGAGTACCGGCGGATCGTCGAGCACTGCAACCAGCTACCGGTGCATCCCCGGCATCCCTATGTCGGTGACCTGGTCTACACCGCCTTCTCCGGGTCACATCAAGACGCGATCAAGAAGGGATTCGAGTCGATGGAGGCCACCGGCCAGACCCTTTGGGAAGTCCCCTATCTCCCCATCGACCCCCGGGACGTGGGCCGCACCTACGAGGACGTGATTCGGGTCAACTCCCAGTCGGGCAAGGGCGGGGTCGCCTACCTGCTGAAGACGGAGCAAGAGCTCGAGCTCCCGCGCCGGCTGCAGATCGAGTTCACCAGGGTGATCCAGGGCATCACCGACACCACGGGTGGGGAGATCACGGCGGCCGAGATCTGGACCGAGTTCCGTCGCCACTACCTCGCCATCCACAAGCCCTTCGAGCTGCTCCGGTTCGACATCGCCCAGAACGCACAGGGGAAGAACCGGACGAGCATCAACGCCACCGTCAGCCACAACGGGGACGAGACCGAGATCCATGCCGAGGGCGGCGGGTCCATCGAGGCCTTCGTCAACGCCATGGGAGCCCACTTCGACATCGAATGCAGGGTGCTCGACTATCACGAGCATTCGATCGGCGCCGGCACCGACGCCCAGGCGGTCACCTATGCCGAGCTCGAGATCGACAACCGTACCATCTGGGGTGTCGGGATCCACTCCGACGTGACCACCTCATCGCTCCACGCCATCGTCTCGGGGATCAACCGGGCGTTCTGAGCCTCATCCGACGACGGCGAAGGCCCGCACCGGGAACGTCCCGAAACCCTGCACCTTGGGCGGAACGGCGAAGAAGCGGAACTCCCTGCCCACGAGTCGACCGAGCCCGGTCAGATGCTCGACGATCGGAATGCCGGCGGCGAGCAGCCCCGAGTGCGCCGGCCGGGCCCCTCCCCGGGTGTCGTCGATGTTGACCGAGTCGATCCCGACCAGCACAGCCCCACCCTCGACCAGGGCATCAGCCAGACCTGCCGAGACGTAGGGGTGACCGGGGTCCCCGTAGGCTTCGGTCCGCCAATGACGATCCCACCCCGTGGCGAACAGGACCGCCCTGCCGGTCAGGTCGAGACCGTCGATGACTTCGGGACCGATCTCCGGCGCGGTGGCCTGGATGCACACCCCGGGGAGATCGACCACGTCGTCCAGGGCCAGACCGGCCAGGTCGAACCCGTCGGGGTAACGATGAAAGGGGGTGTCGAGGTAGGTGCCGGTGTTCCCGATCATGTCGATCCGGCCGATGAGGAACTCGGTCCCCGCCTCATAGTTGGCCCTGGAGTCGACCCTCGACAGGTGCTCCCCGATTCCCGGCCCGGGCAACCCCGGATACGTCACCATCCCGGCTTCGATGACGTGGGAGAGGTCGATGAGGTGGGCCATTTCAGGAATGCTAAGACACGCTCCAATGATGTGTCCGCGCGCTCAACGTCCGCGTAGCGCCACATACGGCGCTACCTACCTCAGGTTGGCCGCCTGCTCACACCTTCGTCTTCAGCTCCCGAACGATGCTCAGGGCGGTGTCCCGGATGTGGTCCCAGTCGCGGAAGTCGCCTTCGGGGGCCTTGAGGGCGCTGACGATGGCCCGCTCTCCGAAATTGAGCAAGTTCCTGTCGATCCTCCCGGCGAAGACGAAGTGATCTCGAGCACCGGTCTTCTCCATGACCGGTGCCACGTCGACGGGGTCCTCCTCCGGTTTGGGTGGGTCGCCGATCGGGCCGCTGGAGAACAGCCACACCGGGCGTTCGGATAGCTCCGCTGAAAGCCGGTCGCTCAGCTCCCTGATCGATTTCATCCAGTGGCCGGCGTAGACCGCGCTTCCCATGACGACGGCATCGAACCCGTCGAGGCTCGACACGGCTTCGGGGGCGAGGATGCGGGCCTCCAATCCCTCGTCCGAGAGGACGTCGGCGATGGCGCGACCGATGTCGGCGGTCGAACCGTGTTTGCTGGCCGTGGTGACCAACACTCTCATCAGGTCTCACTTTCTCTCGACCTGACTTCGGGTTTACCCCAGGAGCCGTGACCCGAACCAGGGCCCAAGGCCCCTAAAAGGTCAGGACTGGGTGCGGGGGCGGAGACGCCAGATGAGAAGCGCAGCAGCCATGGAGAGGAGGGCGGCGGTCACCGCCACCGGAGTACGCCAGGAGCGAGCGACGGCGAGGTCGCCCTCGAGGGCGGACATGACCCGCCATTCCAGGTCGAGTGGTGCGGTGAAGGTCTCGTTCGACATGGCGGCCAGCTCCCGCGCGGTCCGGGTCATCGCCGCATGTCTCGCCTGGCACTTGAGGCATTTCTCGGCATGGGCCCGGAACGGACGAGCCACCGGGGTCTCCTCGACCGCGCTGTTGGCCACGAATGGCGCCGCCATCTCGCAAAGCACGTTCATGCCGAGGCCTCCAGCTGGCGGGCCAGTCGGGCCCGCGCCCGGTGGAGTCGCACCTTGGCCGCCGAGACCGAGATACCCATGGCCTCGGCGATCTCGGCATGGGACCAGTCGTAGACGTCCTTGAGAACCACGACCTGACGCTGCGACTCGGGCAGAGAGTCCAACGCATGGCGCAGTCGGCCTCGAAGCTCGAGGATCTCCCCGGCCATCTCGGGGTGGTCGGGCCCGATCGGTGCCGCGGTGTCGATGAAGTCGTCCAGTGGGGGCCCGCTGTGTCGGCGGGCTCGTTTGCGCAGGGTCCATGCGGTGTTGACCGTGATTCGGTGCAACCAGGTGGACAGGGAGGAGTCCCCCCTGAAGTTGGGCAGTGCCTTCCATGCCCTGATCAGGGTCTCCTGGGCGACGTCGGAGGCCAGGTGCGGGTCACCAACCAGTCTTCGAGCCAAGGTGTAGACCTCGTTGCCATGCTCACGCACCAGGGCCCCAAAGGCGGCTCGGTCGCCGGCTTGGGCTCGGGCAATGAGCTCTCTTTCCTTGTCCCGTTCGACCTGGGGCACGTCCATTGGGTTACCGCTCCGTCAGCTCGATGCGAGCACTGACATACTCGACATCGTCGTCGGCCACCGCAACTACTGCCACATCGCCGGTCTCCTCGACCCGCACCGACACAGGTGTTGCCGGGAGCAGCGGATTGCGGAACCTGACCCGGGCGGTGGCCAGTGGGGCATCCCCGGGGCGGAGGCTCGAGGCGGCGACGAAGATCCACGCCGCCTGGAGAAGGCCATGGGCCACCACTCCGGGAAGCCCCGCCGCGACCGCGGCGTCGTGGTCCCAATGGATCGGGTTCCAGTCCCTGGTCGCTGCGGCGTATCGGACCAGGTCGGCGCGGGATGCACTGATCCGGCCCGGACCTGGTTTGCCGTCATCTTCTGGTGACGCCTCCACCCGCTGCTCGGAGTCCGGAAGCGGAGCCACTGGGCCCGAGACGAGGAACAGCGACGTCCCTTCGGCCACCGTGCCGCGTTCGTCGGAAGCGGTGACCTCGAAGTCGACGAAGGCGGTCCCGCCTCGCTCCCGGACCCGTCTCACGGTCCCTTGCACCTGGAGTTGTGACTCCATGACCAGGGGCCGATGCCAGGCGAAGGTCTGCTCGCCGTGGATGACCGATCGGTCGGCCAGCCGGCCCAAGAGCTCGGAGGCCACCACGAACAGGGCGACCGCCATGAAGCCGGGTGGGGCCCCGGTCATCCAGCGCTCCGCGTCGTCGCCGGTGGCCTTCACGAAGTCGGAGACGTCTTCGGCACACACCCTGAGGGGGTGCGGTCCGAAGTTTCGGTCGACGAGTTGGGCCGGATCCATCGGCAAACGCTAACTGCCCCACCGGACCGGCTCGGTTTGCCGACCGCATCCATTGGGAAAGCGGAGGCGCACCAGGCGGGCTGGGAGAGCGTGATCGGAGGCTCATGAGACGCTCTCTCAAAAGACTTGTCGTACTGGCAAGCGTCTTCGCGCTCATTGGAGCGACCGTGCCGATGGCATCGGCCGGTCCTGCTTCGTGCGAGACGAGGAACAACAACACCATCGCCAAACTGCTCGAGTGTGTTGATGTCGACGGGGTCCGCGAGCACCAAGCGGCGTTGCAGGAAATAGCCGACGCCAACGGTGGGATCAGGACCTCGGGCACACCCGGGTATGACGCCTCGGCCGACTATGTAGTCGACCGGATGGAGGCCGCCGGTTATCAGGTGACCGTCCAGGATTTCGAGTTCCAGACGTTCATCAACCTGACCCCACCGGTGCTTGTGCAGGTGGCACCGCTTCCCGGGGAGCCGGTAAACAACAACATCATGTCCTACTCGGGCAGTGGTGACGTCACGGCAGATGTAAGCACCGTCTTGCCCATCACCGGGTGCGAGCCGGGCGACTTCGCCGGATTCCCGGCGGGCGACATCGCCCTGATAAGCCGGGTGCCTGCACCTTCGCCGTCAAGGCGACCAATGCCTTCAACGCCGGGGCGAGTGCCGTGATCATCTACAACAACGTGCCCGGTGTTCTCAACGGGACCCTGGGCAACGCATTCACCCTCGACATCGGGGTCACCTCGGTGACGCAGGAAGTCGGACAGCAGCTCGCCGCCACCCCGGGGCTGGTGATGAGGCTGATGACAGAGACCTTCCGCGGGATGGCCACCACCTCCAACGTCTTCGCCGAGAGGACGGGGAAGAACGATGACAATGTGGTCGTCGCCGGCGCCCATCTCGATTCGGTCGACGCCGGGCCCGGCATCAACGACAACGGCTCCGGGTCTGCCGCCATCCTCGAGGTTGCCGAGCAGATGGCCAAGGTCAAGCCACAGAACACCATCAGGTTCTCCTGGTGGGGAGCCGAGGAAGCGGGTCTGGTCGGTTCGACTTTCTACGTGGACAACCTGAGCCAGGCCGAGCTCGACGAGATCGCCCTCTACCTGAACTTCGACATGGTCGGCTCGCCCAACCATGTGTTCTTCATCTACGACGGCGACGACTCAGATGGGGAGGGCGCAGGGCCCGGGCCCGCCGGCTCGGACCTGATCGAGGCGAAGTTCGAGGAGTTCTTCGACTCCCGAGAGCTGCCATTCAAGGGGACCGACTTCAGCGGCCGGTCCGACTACGGGCCGTTCATCGCAGTCGGGATCCCCTCCGGTGGGCTGTTCACCGGGGCCGAAGGGATCAAGACCCCCGATGAGGTCGCCCTGTGGGGTGGTATCGCCGGCGAGCAGTACGACCAGTGCTATCACGCGGCATGCGACACCTTCGCCAACGTCAACCTGGATGCATTGGATGCCAACTCCGACGCCATCGCCTTCACCACGTTGAGCTTTGCGATGAGCACCGAGTTGATCAACGGCACCAAGAGCAAGGGCAACTTCAAGCCCGGAGAGGATGAGTTGCCGGCGGCCTCGTAGCCGTCGTCGCCACAGAGAGAGGGC
>JBOGET010000072.1:0-18986 GCA_050741975.1 Acidimicrobiia bacterium | reverse complement strand
GAGTTAGACAGCCGGGGGACGACCGCACCAAAGTGCGAGTCCCATGACCGGTGAGAGAGCTTGATCGTCGAGGTGATCGCCGTGGGGACCGAGTTGCTGATCGGGCAGATCACCAACACCAACGCCGCCGTGATCGGGGCCCGGCTAGCCGAGGAGGGGTTTGACGCCCACTATCAGGTGACGGTTGGCGACAACCTGTCCCGGGTGGCGACGGCGATCGAGACGGCATTGGAGCGGTCCGACGCCGTGGTGCTCACCGGGGGGATCGGGCCCACCCAGGACGACCTCACCCGGGAGGCGATGGCCAGGGTGGCGGGCCGGAAGATGACCCGGGATGAGGATCACGCTACCTGGATCGAGAACCGGACAAGGGCGCAGCGTGGTTCGGTGTCCGACACGGTGCTGCGGATGGCCGACGTCCCCGAAGGCGCCGAGGGGCTGCCCAACGCCAACGGCGCTGCGCTCGGGGTGGCATTGCAGCATCGGGGGAAGTGGATGTTCGCCGTCCCAGGGGTCCCGGTGGAGATGGCGGCGATGCTGGAGCAGGAGGTTATTCCTCGACTCCGCCGCATCGCCGGCGAGTCGACGATGCTTCGCAGCCGCGTGCTCCGCACCTGGGGCACAGGCGAGTCCCGGATCGCCGACCAACTCGACGACCTCTTCGACTCGGCGAATCCCTCCGTGGCCTTCCTCATCAGCGACATGGAGGTCAAGGTGCGAATCAGCGCCAAGGCGGCGGACCAGGAGACGGCCGACGGCCTGATCAAACCGATCGAGGACGAGGTCCGCTCCCGATTGGGTGACGCCGTCTTCGGGGCCGATGAGGAGACGGTGGAGACCATCGTCGTCGATCGTCTCGCCACCCATGGCTGGACGGTGGCCACGATCGAACAAGCCACCCTGGGCCAGGTCGGGGCAAGACTTGCCATCGCCGACGAAAAACGACGAGTCTTCGTCGGATCGACCATCGCCGCCGGCCGGCCGCCCGAGGCCGACGTCGTCATACGCGTCGGCCCCATCGGCCCAGACCGCGAGAGAGGGCCGCGCACCACCCGACAGGTCGAGATGACCGTGACGACCCCGCTCGGGGAGAGGAGCCGGGTCTTCGACTTCGGTGGGGACGAGGAGCGGGTGCGGAGCTTCGCCACCATCGCCGGGCTCCACGTGCTTCGTCTCGCCCTCGACCCGGCACCCGGGCAGTCCTGATCTTGACCAACCCCTTGGGCTCCACCCTGGCCAGGCGACCCTTGCTCGCCGCAGTGGTGGTGGCTGTTCCCGGTGGCGGCGGGGGTCGGCGGTGCGAGCAACGGGCTGATCCAGGTGGCGGCCAATCTCGCCGTCTTCGACGGGGTGGCCACGGACCGTCAGGGGTCTGGGGTTCGGGGCCAAGCGGGCGGCGGTGCCGCTGGGGAGTGTCCTGGCCGGGATCTCGCTCCCGATGATCGGGCTGGTCTTCGGCTGGTGTTCGCCCTCGCCGGTCTCCTCGCTCTGGTCCTGGCGGTCTCCGCGCCCGAGCTCAGCCAGGAGCGGGCGGTGACCAGGACCGAGCGCCGGATCGACCGGCCGCCGCGGTCACTTGTTCTCTTGGCGCTGGGCGGGATCGCCGGGGCCATGGCGGGCAACGGGCTCTCCTTGCTCATCGTCCCCTCCGCCGTGGACATCGGGATCGAGGAGGGTGCGGCCGGAGCCGTGCTCGCCGCCTGCTCGCTTTTGGTGGTCCTGGTCCGGATCGGGGCCGGCTGGCTGGTGGATCACAACGAGAGCATCGGCTCGCCGAGATGGCCTGGCTGACGGGGCCAGGGGCGGTCGGCACCTTCGCCCTGCTCATCATCACGACGCCTGGCATCTACCTGGCGGCGATGCCCATCGCACGCTCGGGGCCTGGGGCCGGCCCGGAGTCATCTTCTTCACCGTCGTCCACAGCTACCCCGACTTCCCGGCTAGGGCCTCGGGTCTGGTTCTCTCCGGCAACCTGACCGGGACTCTGGTCGGCCCCCTGGTCGTCGGCTCACTGGCCGGAAACGGCAACTATCCCGGGGCCTGGCTATTCGTCACCGTGATGTCCGCCGTCGCCATCGTCGCTGGCGACCGGCTGCGCAGCCGGTCGGAAGTCAGCCTCTGATGACGCTGAGCAGGCTGGGCTGGCTCTGGGCGATGCCGGGGGACAGCTCGACCACCTGACCGGTCTCGACCGAGAGATCGGCCGCCAGATAGACCTCCATGGTCAGCCGGGCCAGCCTCGGGTCCACCATCACCGGCCGGTCATAGGCCACCGCTTCGAGGAAGTGGATCGTCTCCCGCTCCATTGGCCCGGCGTAGAGGTGGTCGACGTACTCCCCGGGCATGGTCGACAGCGGGAACCGAACTCCGTCCTTCATCGTGTTGAGCACGATGTCCTTGTGACTGGCATCCATCATCAGTGCGCCTTCGGTGCCGATGAACTCGATCCACGTGGCGGAGAAGTTCGGGTAACCGGGTGGCAACGACCAGCCAGCGCCTACGGTGACGGTAACCCCGTCGTCCATTGTGATCACGATGACTTGGGTATCGGGGACGCCGTCGTCCTGCCGGGCTCCCCAAGCCACCTGGGAGTAGACCCGGACCGGACGTCGCGGCTCGAGGCACCACAGCGAGAAGTCGATGTCGTGGGTCGCCTCCATCGCCGCCGGGGACAGCTTGGTCCGCGAAGCGATCTTGGCCCCCAGCGACCTGGTGACATGCCGGCTGATCAGCACGCTCACCGGGTCACCGAGGGTCCCATCGTTGAGACTCCGTTTGACCAGGGCTTGCTTCGGGTTGAACCGTTGGGAGTAGCCGACGGTGAGCTTGAGACCTTTCGCCTCCGAGATCTCGATCAGCTCGTCGGCCTCGTCCAGTGTGAGGGCGATCGGCTTCTCCAGGAGCACGTGTTTCCCCGCTTCGAGGACAGCCTTGGCCATCGGGTAGTGGAGGGTCTCCGGGGTGGCCGAGATGAGGAGCGCGTCGATGTCGGGATTGGCAACCAGCTCCTCCCAGTCGGTGGTGGCGGTGATCGCCCCGGTCCGAGCCTTCACCTCGGCCAGCCGCTCCGATTCGATCTCAGCGAGATGGAGCGAGCCCACCAGCGGGCTGTTGGCGGCGACGACGGCGCGAATGCCACCGCACCACCCGGTGCCGATGATGCCGATGCTGAGCGGTTCCATGTTCGTTCCTTTCAGAGGAGGGCCTCGGGTGGGATGGGGAGCTCGACCGGACGCCCGGTCCGAGCCGAGTAGTCCATCGCCATGGTCAGGATCAGGTTGCGGTGCCCGTCCCGGGCAGTGGCGTGCGGGGTGGCGATCCCGGTGGAGAGCCGGTTGAACCAGGTCATGGTCTCCTCCCGCATCGGCCCCCACAGCAGACCGTCGGAGACGTCGCCGGGCGGGTAGCTCCCCAGGAAGTCGACGTAACGCTGCGAGTCCGGCCCGTAACCCTTGGAGGTGTACCCGGCGGGCTGCGGGATCTGCGTGGCCAGCACGACGTCGCGGTGGGTGTCCTCGATGTCGATGACTCCCTTGGTTCCGACGATCCCGATCTCGAGCCCGTACACCGCCCCGGGCCACACCGTGGGCAGGGCCCAGCTGATGTTCATGCTCCAGATGGCGCCGTCGTCCATGGTGAACAGGCCGAAGGTGGCGTCCTTGGTCCCCATCTCGCCTAGGGTGCGGTCGATGGACCTGGCGTAGACCTCGACCGGCTCCCTGGGCTCCATCAGCCACATGCACATGTCCAGGCTGTGGGTGCCGGAGACCACCATAGGAGTCAGGTTGGAGCGCCGGCTGGTCTTGCGAAGAGTGGCGTCGGGGACCATCCGGTTCATGAAGGCCCTGGTGACGACACTGGTCACCTCCCCGATCTGACCGTCGCGGAGACGCTGCTTGACGGTCTGGAAGCGGCGGCGGAAACGCTGGGTGTAGCCGATCACCGCATCGATCCCTGCCCTCTCGATGGCATCCAGGACACGGGCCGACTCGACCGGGTCGGTGGCCAGGGGCTTCTCGATGAACATCGGCTTGCCCAGCTCGACGGCGGCCATGATCGGCAACACATGCTCGTTCTCGGCGGTGGCCACGATCACCGCCGTGACCTCGGGTCGGGAGAGGAGCTCGTCGAGATCGGTGGTGACCAGGGCGGCGTCGGTGTCCTCGCCCAGCTTCTTGGCGGTGTCGGCGTCGATGTCGCAGAGACCGATCCAATCGACGGCCGGGTGCTCCCTGGCCAGCTCGGTGCGGATCCGGCCCACCGTGCCACAGCCGATGACGGCCAGGCCGATCTCCTCGCCCCTCATCGCTCGATCCCGAGGAGCCGGGCGGCGTTGCCGCCGACGATCAGGTCCATGTCGTCGGGAGAGAGACCGCTCACCTTGTTGAGCAGCCCGAGCGGGTCGGTCTCGCCCATGTCGTAGGGGTAGTCGGTCCCGAGGAGGATGTGGTCCGGTCCGTACTTGTCGATGAGGAACCCCAACTGGTCGGCTTCGAACACCATTGTGTCGAAAAAGAAGCCGGACAGGTACTCGCTTGGGGGTCGGGGCAGGCTGTGTCTCACGTCGGCCCGGGCGTGATAGGCGTGATCGAACCGGCCGGCGTAGGCGGGGAGGAACCCGCCGCCGTGGGCGAAGACGAACTTGAGACCCGGATGCCGCTCGATCACGCCGTCGAAGATGAGTCGCCCGGCGCAGATGGTCTCCTCCAACGGATGCCCGATGGTGTTGAGGAAGTAGTGGTCGGTGAACCGCGCCGGTTCGGTGAACCCGGTGGGATGGATGAACACGACGGTTCCCAGCTCCTCGACCGTGTCCCAGAACGGCTCGAACCGGGGGCTGGACAGCTCCTCGCCTTCGATGTGGGTGGCCATCTCGATGCCGCGGAACCCGAGCTCGGCTGAGCAACGACGCAGCTCGTCGATGGCGGCATCCGGGTCCTGGAGGGGCATGGTGCCGAGACCGAGGAAACGATCGGGATGCTCCCTGACTAGCTCGGCGAGGTCGTCGTTGATCATCTTGAAGGCGCGAATCCCGAACTCGCCTCCGGCCCAATGGAAGAGCTGGTAAGGGGAGAGACTGAGGGCCTGGACATCGACCCCCATGACGTCCATGTCGGCGAGCCGGACCTGGACCGACTCCATCTTGGGGCGAAGGTCCTCGAGTTGCCTCCGGTTGACATCTCTGGTCAGCTCGTTGCCGAACTGGAACGGCTTCCGGCCCAGTCGCTCCGATTCTGGTTTGACCAGCGCCGCCGCCGGCCCGCACTCCCGATGACAATGAATATCGATGACACGGCCGGCACTCATGTCGGTCTCCTCATATCATGCACAATATAGGATCAGCGGCCACCTCTACAGCCCCAAAAGGGCGACGGCGTTATCCCCGGCGATCATGGCCCGATGGTGTTGGTCGAGTCTGGTCTCGCCGAGGAGGGCCAGGGGGTCGGTGAGACCCATGTCGAAGGGGTAGTCGGTGCCGAGCAGCACCCGGTCGGCCCCGAAACGGGTGACGAGATGCTCCACCAGGTCCGGGTCGAATACGGTCATGTCGAAGTGGAAGCCGGTCAGGTACTCCGAGGGGAGCCGGTCGATGTGGGCCCTCATCTCGGGACGGTGGCGGAAGGCGTGATCGGTCCGGGCCCAGTAGAAGGGGAGGTATCCCCCGCCGTGGACCAGCAGCATCCGGAGCCCGGGGTGACGCTCGAACACCCCACCCAGGATCATCCTGGTCACGGCCAGGGTGGTGGACAGTGGGATCCCGATCACGTTGACCAGGTAGTAGTCGCTCATCCGGCGCGCCTCGGTGAACCCGGCCGGGTGGATGATGACGACCAGACCCGACTGCTCCAGCGTCTCCCAAACCGGCTCGAACCCAGGGTCGTCGAGATCGACCCCGTTGACGTCGGCCCCGATCTCGACGGCGGGGAACCCGAGGTCGGTGACCCGTTTCACCTCGGCCACCGCCGCCTCGGGATGGGCCAGGGGCAGGGTGCCCACCCCCACGAACCGGTCGGGGCTGAATGAGGCCACCTCGGCGATCCTCTCGTTCTGCAACGACGCCACGGTTGAAGCGAGGTCGGCGTCGGCCCAGTAGAAATAGTGGAACGGGGTCAGGGCCACCAGTTGGGTATCAACACCCATGGCGTCCATGTCGGCCAGCCTCGTCTCGGGGTCGGTGTACTTGTGGTGGGCTAGCTCGTAGAACTCGGCGTTCAGCTCCTTGGTCTGCGTCGAGGAGAAGAAGGTGCGGGGCTCGCTCTCCGGCCGGAGATGAGGACGGGTCATCTCGGCCGACTCGGGGACCATGAGGTGGCTGTGCACGTCGACCACCCGGGTCGCCGGTCTGGCGGCGGCCGTCGGGACCCAGGCGGCTGCCCAGTCGGCCGGGCCGGGCCCGTTCATTCGATCCGCCCGATCCCCGCCCGGCGCCGGACCACCTCGGCCACCGAGGAGTTGTCCAGATCGGCCAGACCCGTTTTCTCACCCTCGGCCAGGGCGGCACGGGCCACCTGGGCCAGGTCCATGGTCGCCCCCAGCTCCAGCCCGTGCTCCACGATCAGTCGGGCGTCCTTGTGACTCTGCCGGAGCCGGGCGTAGGGGAACTCGTGGTCACCCCGCACCATGCGCTCCCCCCAGACGTCCATCGCCTTGGAGTAGGCCAGCGAGTCTTTGAGCACCGTCAGCGTGGTGTCGAGGTCCATGCCGGCCAGCTCGGCCACGACCAGGGCCTCGGCCAGGGCCATGCGATGAACGGTGAGGGCATGGTTCACGATCAGCTTCATCCGGGAAGCCGAGCCCACCGGGCCCACATGATGATGAGAACGGCCGATCGCCTCGAAGATCGGACGGCCGTTGGCATAGGCCTCCTCCGACCCGCCCATCATCACCACCAACTCGCCCCGCTCCGCCACCTCGCTGTTCCCGCTGACCGTGGTGTCGGTGTAGGTCACCCCGGCATCGGCGAGGGCGGCGGCGATCTCGACGGCATCGGCGGGCCGGCCGGTGGTGGTGTCGTACACGTAGAGCGGGGAGACCCCCGATGCCGCGACCCCATCCTCGCCGAGGCAAACCTCGCGGGACACGTCGGAGGTGGGCAGGGAGAGCAGGGTCGCCCAACAGCCCTGGACCGCCTCGGCGGGCGAGCCTGCCGCAACTCCACCCTTCTCCTCCAGCTCCGAGATACGGGCCGGGTCGCGGTCATAACCGCGCAGGCGATGTCCGGCAGCAAGGAGATTCGCCGACATCCGGGAGCCCATCAGCCCGAGCCCGATGACGGCCAGATCCGGCATCAGAACCCGTACAAGGTGGTCGGGTTTTCGACCAGGATCCGCTGCCGGATTCCCTCGTCGGGGGCCCACAGCTCGAGCTGCTCGAGCAGATCGGCGTCGTTGGGTTGCTTCACGAACTTGTTGGGATGGGGCCAGTCCGAGGCCCACAACATGCGATCCGGGTTGGCCTCGATCAGGGCCAGGGCCAGTGGCACCACCTCGGGCCAAGGTGGCAGGTCGCCTACTCCGAGCCGGTTGGGAGCGGAGAGCTTGACCCAGGTGTTCCCCTCTCGCACCAGGCCGAGGAGAGCCTGGAACGGCGGGTAGTGGACACCGTCGCCGGCCGGCATGTAGCCGAAATGCCCGATCGACACCGGGGCATCGAGGGAGCGGATCAAAGGCAGGAGGTCGGGCAGCTCCTCGCCGGGGAAGAGGAACTCGACGTGCCACCCGAGTGAAGCGATCCGCTTGACCATCCCCGGGACTTCGTCCAGCTCCATCGGCATCCCACCGACGTTGTCGAGGTTGAGCCGGATCCCACGCGCCCCGCTGGCGTGCAACTCTGCCAGGTCGTCGTCCGAGACGTCCCCGCCGACGGATACGACAGCCCGGGATCGCTCCGGGATCCGTGCCGCCGCGTCGAGAATGGCCGAGTTGTCCGTCCCGTAGACCGAAGGCTGGGTGAACACCACCCGTTCGATCCCCAGCTTCTCGTGCATGGCCAGCATGTCGTCGAGGCTCGACTGAGGCGGGTTGTATCCCCGCTCGGGGATCAACTGGTAGCCGTCGACGAAGACGTGGGTATGGCAGTCCACCGACCCGGGGGGTACGACGAGGTTCGGCGGGCGTGTGTCACGGACCGGAGGCAGGCAGGTTGGGATCGTGCCCATCGGTGGTCTGCCGTTCAGACGCGGATCGGGATGGTGAGATGGCGGATGGTGATCTCGACCAGCCGGTCGGCATCGCCGGAGTGGATGGCGTCGAGCATCTCGTGGTGATCCCGGGTCGCTGTCTCTTTGAGGAACGGGCTCTTCCTCAGGGTGGCGCTCACGAAGACGACCTGGGTGTCCTGCAACCCGTTGATCAGCGAGACCAGACGCCGCGACGACGCCGCTTCGTAGAGCTTCTGGTGGAAGGCCCGATTTCCCTGCACCCAGACGTCCCAGCTGTCGGAGGCCGCCATCTCCTCGAGGATCGACTCTGCCGCCCCGAGGATATCCGGCGTCACCCCCACCACCGCCTCCCGCGCCGCCATCGGCTCAAGCACCTGACGGATCCTGATGATCTCCTCGACTTCCGACTTGGTGACGGCGGTGACCACTCCGCCCCGGTAGCTGTCGATCTTGACCAGGCCTTCGAAAGACAGCTCGCGCAGCGCCTCCCGGACCGGGGTGGTGCTCACGTCGAAGTTCGAGGCCAGGTCGGCCAGGCTGAGCCTGGTGCCGCCCGCCAGCTCCCCGTTGAGGATCGACCGGCGCAATGAATCCGACACGTAGTCCGTTGCGGTGCGAGGTCGGGCCGAACGGCGCAGCACCGAGGTGGTGCCGGTTTCAAGAACTCCTAGATCCTCCACGTCTCTCCTTTCAAATCACAGGGTTGCGCAGGGCGCCGATCCCGTCGATGGCGATCTCCACCACGTCCCCCGAAGCCAGGTAGCGGGGCGGGTCGAACCCGATCCCCACTCCCAGCCCGGTGCCGGTGGCGATGACGTCGCCCGGCTCCAGGGTCATCACCTCGCTCAGGGTCGCGATCAGGGTGGGGACGTCGAAGAGGAGGGCACTTATCGGCGCCTCCTGGCGCAGCTCACCGTTGACGGTCGTCCTCATCCAGGATACGCCGATGTCGGGAAGCTCGTCGATGGTGGTGATCGATGGCCCCATGGGGCAGAATGTGTCCGGGCTCTTCCCCACGAACCACTGGACGTGCCTCTTCTGCAGATCACGTGCGGTGACGTCGTTGACGATGGTCCACCCGAAGACGTGGTCCAGCGCCTCCTGCTTGGTGACCTTGCGGGCCCTGCGCCCGATGACCACGGCCATCTCCCCCTCGTAGTCGGTGGTGCCGGTGGGATCGTTGGCCAGGACGATCGGCTCGTCGGGACCGATCACCGCAGTGGGCGCCTTGGTGAATATCACCGGGTGATCGGGGACCATCTGCTTCTCGGAGGCATCGAACCCGGAGTCGGAGAACTCCTTGGCGTGATCCCGGTAGTTGCGACCTACGGCGATGATGTTCTTTCGAGGGACGAGTGGGGCGAGAAGACGCACCTCACCCAGCGGCAGACGTGTTCCCTGATCGAGGACGTGCTCCACCTTGGCCCGGTCCCATTGCTCGATGAGATCGATAGTCCCCGTGGGCAACCCGGTCGATGACAGGTCGATCACGTCGTCCCGGCCGTCGAGCACACCGAGACGTCGCTCTCCCCCGACCTCGATGTTGGCCAAACGCATGACCCGTTGATGGTACATCGTGCATGATGCATGTTGTATCAGGGGCAGGGAGCAGCCGCCAGCCGTCTGACGGCCAGGGGCCCGAGCCGGTCTCCACAGGATGGCGGCCAGGAGCATCGTGGCCCCGCTCAGCGCAAAGGTGAGACGTGGGCCCACCGACTCCGCCGACCACGAGCCCCCGGCAGGCCCGATGACCTGGGCGATCCTGACGAATGTGACCCAGGTGAGCACGGTCAGTCCCCGGTAGACCGGGCCGCCGAGGGTGGCGGCCCGATCCTGAGCCTGAGGCACGAAGAGACCCAAGCCGATGCCGGCCAGGGCGAGACCGATCGGGATCACCCACCAGCGAGGGGTGAGGGCGATCACCGCCATCGCCAGTGCCATCAGGGAGAAGGCGGCGCCCACCAGGCGCGACCCGCGGTGACGGGTGCGCAAATACCCGATCTGGACGGCGGCCAGGATCACCCCGACCTGGAAGGCGGCGATTACCAGCCCCCGTCCCGCAGCGGCGCTCCCGAAATCACCGTCGAGAAACAGCGGCACCGTGGTGAATAGCCAGACCCCAGAAGGAACGGGCGAAGAACCCCGCCACCCCGAAGGTGGAGAAGATGAGGAGGCTGGGCAGCGCCACCCTTCTCCTCCCGAAACGGTCGGCAAAATAGCCGATGAGCATCGAGAGCAGCACCCCGAGGAGAGACACCGCCGCCTGGATGACACCGATCGAGCCCCGGCTCACCCCCAGCGCCTCCGCCAGGTCGGGGAGGAGCGGTGCCGTCACCGAGAAGCCGAGTGTGCCCAGGGCGCCGGCGCAGATCGCCATCGCCAGACGCTCCACGGAGGAGGTGGCCACCCCGACCTGGTGGAGGATACGTCGGGCGGCGGCGATGTTTCACAATATATTGCCGCCGGTGAGCGACCCATCCCCACCTCCATCGCCCGGGAAGACCCCCACCGAGTGGTGGCAGGACCTGGGCCCTCGCTGGCAGCCTTCGACCGCAGCCAAGCCCCCCTACCCCACCATCGACATCCACACCCACGTCGAGGGGCCGGCGGCGGCGGCCATCGCCGGGCCGCTGTTCCGACCCGAGTACGACCCACGGATGCAAGTCCAGCCTGAGGAGAGCACCAGGTACAACCGCGAGCTTCGGGCCACCCAGACCGCACAGTTCGTCGAGACCGGGGCCCGGCTCGCCGACATGGACCTCCAGGGTGTCGACGTCCAGGCCCTGGCCATCGCCCCGCCCCAGTACTTCCACTGGCTCGACGACGAGCCCGGCCCCCGGGTCAACGCCATGCAGAACGACGCCATCTTCGAGATGACCATCGAGGCCCCTGACCGATTCGTGGGCATCGCCAATCTGCCAATGGACCATCCGTCGGCGGCGGTGGCCGAGATGACGAGAGCCCACGCCGATCTCGGATTCAACGGCTTCGAGATCAATGCCGACGTGAAGGGCGGAGATCTCGACGACCGGCGGTTCGATCCGATCTGGGCCCGGGCCGAGGAGCTGCAGATGCTGGTGATCCTCCATCCCCACGGGTGGACCGAGCCGAGCAGGATGGACGACTACTACCTGATCAATGTGGTGTGCATGCCGCTGGCCTCGACTGTGGCCCTCTCACGGATGATCCTGGGCGGGGTGTGGGAGCGCTTCCCCGACCTGCGCATGCTCGTCGTCCACGGCGGAGGGTACCTCCCCTTCTATTTCGCCCGCACCGACCATGCCTTCAAGGTGAGACCCGAGGCCCGTCGTCACATCTCCCGCCCTCCGAGCGAGTACCTCCACGAGCTGTACTTCGACACCACCGTATTCGCCCCGGGGGCGGTGGAGTACCTGGTCTCCGAGTTCGGAGCCGACCATGTGCTCATGGGCACCGACTACCCCTTCGACATGGGCCCCACCGACCCCCTCGGCTTCCTCTCCGACGCCCGCCTCACCGAAGAGGAGCACGCCCTGATCGTCGGTGGCAACGCCGCCCGACTGCTCCGGATCTGACCAAGAGCCGCCTCCGGCCTGACGGGCCACCTCCCCATCCGGGGAGGGGATGTTGCGACCGGTTTCTCCCCCCGCAGGGGGGGAGTACCGCCGAAGGCGGGGAGGGGGGCTCCTACTCGGGCATGGTTCCGTGCTGGTGGACATGTTGCACCCACCTCTCGATCGTGCTGACTGCCTCGGGGCTTCTTGGTGATCTGCTCGTTGGTGAAACGCAAGGCGGCGAACCCTTGCGACCGGAAGTGACGGGTTCTGGCTGTCTGGTCTCTGAACTCGTGCGAAGGGTCATCGACCTCGATTGCCAGTCGCGGATCGAGGGAGGCGAACTCCGCGATCCAACTACCAATGGGGGACCTGTCTTCGAAATCTCGCGTCTGTCGCTCGGTTACGAATACTGGTCCAAAGTCGGGCCTCCGACACGGTCATCCTTCTTCTCAGCTCCCGGGCGCGTGCCGCGGTGATTTCGGTGTGTTGTGGCCGTGGCATACGCCCGAGTCAACATTCTCTGTGTGACAGGAACCCCCTCCGGCACTATGGGCCACCTCCCCGAACGTCGCTTCGCTCCTGGGGGAGGACAAGGTCGCTTCGCTCCAGGAGCAACCGTGATGTGCCTTACTCCTCTTTGAGAACCTCGATCACGGCGCCGATGTCACTCGACCCCCAGCCCCGGTCCTGGGCTCGAACCAGCATCGAGGCCGCGGTCGCACCCACCGGCCCGGCGGACCGTCGCTTGTCGGCCAGTCCAAGGTCCTTGGCCATGAGATCCACCGTGAACAGCGGGCTGTGGTCGCGATCAGCCATCGGCCCGGCCTTGTACTCGAGCAACCGGGGGACGGCGCTCTGACGCAACAGCTCGACACATACAGCGGTGTCGAGCCCGGCGTCCTCCATCTCCAGGATGGCCTCGGCGATCGCCACTAGATGTGCGTTGAGCAGACGGTTGCTGATCAGCTTCATCTCCAGCCCCGCCCCGTTGGGGCCCAGGTGATGGATCGACGAGCTGAACGTGGAGAGATAGGGCCAGGCCCGTTCCACGTCGTCGGCGTCTCCACCGACCATCACGGCCAGGGCCCCGGCCCGGGCGTGGATCGAGGTCCCGCTGACAGGACAGTCGAGGAAGCCGTGCCCCCAACGGCGTGCGGCGGCGGCAATGCCCTGAGAGACGCCCACGTCGATGGTGGACAGGTCGAGGCAAAGCGAACCCGGCTCGAGACCCTCGAACAGACCTCCGAGATACACCTCCTCCACCTCGGTGTCGCCGGGAAGCGAGCTCAGCACGACTGGAGCCCGGAGATCGGTCGCCGACCCCACTATCTCGACTCCTCGACGGCCGGCCTCGTCTCGGGCCGCGGGCGAGGGATCCACCCCGACCACCCGATGGCCGGCCTCGACCAGATGAGCTGCCATCGCCCCTCCCATCCGACCCAACCCGATGAACCCGACCGTCGTCATGGTGAACCTCCCTTCATGGCCCGCTCCGTTCCAGGGCCTCCCATACCCAGGCCGTTGCCGCGCGCAGACCGGGATGAGCCGGCGAGATGCCCACCCGCGGCCGTTCCGCATCCACCTCGATGGTGTCGACCAACGGTCCCGGGCCCTGTCTCATGACCGAAACCCGGTCGGCCAGCATGATCGCCTCGTCGACGTCGTGGGTGACGAGCAGGATGGTGCGAGGGTCCATCTGCCAGTGGGTCTCGAACTCCTCGTGCAGCTTTCTCCGGTTGATGGCGTCGAGATGGGCGAAGGGCTCGTCGAGGAGGAGCACCTCGGCGTCGTGGGCGATGCCCCGCCCCAGCCCGGCCATCGTCTGCTGACCGAGGGAGAGGGTGTCGGGCTTCTGGTCGCGCACCCGGCCCAGACCCATCCGCTTGGTGTGGAAGTCGCGGATCTTGTGGTACATCTCATCGGGCTTGTCGCTGAACTCGGCGCTGATCGCGATGTTCCGCTCCACCGTCCACCAGGGGAGCAGACGCGGGTCCTGGAACACCAGGGCCGTCCTCTTCTCATGCCGCTGCGGGCCGATGAACTCGACCCTCCCCGTGGTCGGTTTCTCCAATCCGGCGACGATCCGCAGCAGGGTGCTCTTCCCGCACCCATTGGGACCGACCACGGCATGGACACTTCCGCCCTCCACGTCCAGGTCGAGGTGGGACAGGACCAGGGTGCCCGTATCGATGCCGCCGTAGGCGAATCCGAGCCCGCGGATCCTCAACCTCACCGGTCGGGCCCCCCAAACTCCATGTGACATGGTTTTCACGCTACAAAGTATCGATTGTCTGATATATGATCGCGCGGTCTCGCCCCCCTGTTGGGGTGGACTGCACAGACATCTACGGGAGGTAAATGGTGCGACCGAGATCGAAATGGCGTTGGGTGACACTCCTCGCCATCCTGGCACTGGTGGCCACGGCATGTGGTTCGGATGGCGGTGAGGGAGACGGCACCGGGACGACGACGGCCGAAGAGGCCAGGACCGTCATCCGCTTCGCTTTCGCCCCGGACCCGGTTTGGGACTACATGAACGACAACGGGATGATCGTGGCTTGGGAGGAGGAGTTCAACACCAGGGTTGTGACCAGCTCGACCTGGGACGAGTTCACCTTCTTCGCCGGAGGTCATGGTGACATCGTCTCGATGGGCACCCAGGAGATCCCGGTGCTGGAGCAGGAGACCGAGATCAAGACGGTGACCTTCGGGAAGTACAACTTCCAGAGGTCACCGATGATGACCCGCGCCGACACCGGGTACACCGAGCTTCCAGATGTGCCGCCCGGGTCACCGATCTGTGTCAGCAGCCCGGTGTCCAACACCCAGTTCTGGTCGGTGGCCATGAACGAGCTCCACGACATCGACTATTTCGTCGGGGGCGGCGACTACGAGCTGATCGTCAACGATCACTTCGTCAACCCACAGAACCTGCTCAACGGGGACTGCGAGGCGGCGGTGATCATCCCCGAGGCGGCGGCGCCGTATTTGCGCACCGGCGAGCTGGTGCTGATGTACGACGGTCTGATGCCGTTCCAGCTCTACAACCAGTTCTCCGGGTTCGAGAGCGAGGAAGGGCACGTGATGTCCAACCTGTTCACCGCCACCGAGGCGTTCTACGACGCCCATCCCGAGGCGGCGGCGGCATTCCTCGAGCTGTGGCAGAGGGGTATCGACGCCTGGGCCGATCCCGAGATCCAGGCCGAGATCATTGCCACCTATCCGCAGCACTTTGCGGTGGAGTCCGACGAGGACGTGGCCTTCATCCAGGAGTTCATGGCCGGGCCCAACGACTGGTTCGTCGACTCGGTCTACTTCACCGAGGAGTGGGTCGAGGCGGAGCGGGCGATCTGGGACCTCATGGTCGACCTCCACCCCGACAATCAGAACCGGTTGGAGCCCGACTCCCCCCAGCCTCGCTTCGAAGTGATAGAAGCGCCCTGATCACCGACCGACCGCTGGAGGTGGGTGGGCATTCGCCCACCCACCTCTGCCAATAGACTCGGCCAAGACACAGAGGACGACGTGGCGACGACACTCGAGCAGACCGCCCCAGGCGCCCGATCGGCGGAAGAGGAGCGTTTGCTCACTCTGCGGAGACGGGACACCAGACGCAAATGGTTCTGGCGGATAGCCGGTTATGTCGTCGTCCTCGGCCTCTGGGAGTTCTTCTCGGGACGGATACTCAACGAGAATCTTCTCCCCGGCCCGACCCGTATACTCGAGACGTTTCCCGAGCTGGTGGAGACCGGCCGTCTCTTCAGCAGCTTCGGGGCCACCCTGACCCGGATCGGCATCGGGTTCGGCAGCGCATTCGTGTTCGGTTGTGTTCTCGGCGTCCTCACCCAGAATCGCTGGATCGACGGCTTCTTCAAGGACGCCACCACCATCAGCCTGGTGTCCCCGGGGTTGATCTGGGCCCTGACCGGGCTCGTGATCTGGGGCTTCGAGCCGATGGGATGGACCTTCGCCATCTTCATGACAACCTTCGCCCTGGTGACTGTCAACATCGCCGAGGGGATAAGGGCCCTGCCCAAGGACCTGATGGACATGTCGCAGGCGTTCGGCGTCTCCAGTTGGCGCCGTCAACGTGAGATCGTCTTCCCCTCTCTCGCCCCGTTCATATTCACCGGCCTCAGGTTCGGTTTCTCGATCGGTTGGAAGGTGACTGTGCTAACCGAAGTGTTCTCTTCCAACGAGGGAATCGGGTTCGAGATGCGGGTTGCCCAACAGCTGTTCCGGATGGACGAGTTCTTCACATGGGCCCTCTCGTTCTTCGTCTTTGCCCTGATCCTCGAGAAACTTGTGCTGCAGCGTTTCGAGAACAGGTACTACCGGTGGAGGCAGGAGGTGACGGTGTGAGCACCGTGGTCACCTCTGCACCACGCCAGATCGGCTCTTTCCGCCGGGTCCTCGGGTCTCCGGTGACGGCGCGAATTCTCTTCCCGTTCGCCGTCATCGGGGTGTGGTACCTCATCTACTACACCATCGACTCCCGGATCTTCCCCACCCCACAACAGGTCGTGGTGTTCATGTGGGAGGAGGTCACCCTCACCAGCGGTGTGAGATATTCGAGTGTCATCACGAACCTCTATGGGATGTTCGCCGTCTCCCTGGTGAGGCTGACCATCGGGTTCTTTATTGCTTTGGGCCTGGGCACCGTCATCGGGCTGGCCATGGGCCTCTCCAAGTCAGTCGACGCCTTCTTCCACGATTGGGTTATGGCGATCCTGGCGATGCCCGCGCTGGTTTGGGCTCTGTTCCTGGGTCTGGCGTTCGGGTACGGTCACGAGGCCCCGATCCTGACCGTGATCCTGGCCGGGATTCCCTTCGTCATCATCAATGTCAGGGAGGGAGTTCGCAACACGCCAAAAGAGCTGTTCGACATGGCGCGAGCTTTCGAGGTCCCTCAGAACAAGATCACCCGGCATGTGCTGCTGCCGTCGTTGATGCCCTTCTTCTTCGCAGCGATCAGGTACGCCTACGCCATCGGGTGGAAGGGCCTGGTCATCGCCGAGGTGTTTGGCTCCGACCGCGGCATGGGCTGGACCATCAAGTTCTGGTACGACGCCCATCGCGCCCACGGGGTCATCGGGTACGCGCTCTTCTTCATAATCTTCGCCATGGCGTTGGAGAAGCTGGTGTTCGATCGGTTGTCCGACAAGGCGTTCAAGTGGCGTCCCAAGATCGGCGCCGTCCAGATGGCGGAAGAGGAGTTCGGGGCGGTCAGCACCGGGCTCCTGGTGGCGGAGAGTCAGGTGGAGGATGGTGTGCCGGTTGAGAAGCGCGAAGGGTGAGCTGAGGAGTGGCTGAGATCAAGGTCGAGAACCTGCACAAGGAGTTCGGGGTCGGCGCCGATCGTGTCGTTGCCCTGGAGAAGGTCAACATGGAGGTGTCGGGGCACGTGTTCGTGTCGATCGTCGGGCCCTCGGGATGTGGCAAGTCGACGTTGCTCAACATCTTGAGTGGGATCGAGACCCCGAGCTCAGGGACGGTGACCATCACCCAGGACAACCGGGACGCCGACCCGGGCTATGTGTTCCAGGCGGCCCGGCTCCTCCCCTGGCGCACGGTGATGGACAATCTGATGTTCGTGCAGAAGGACCGCAGCGACGCCACCAGGGAACGATGTCAGAGGTACCTGGACATGGTCCAGCTCGGGGACAAGGGCGACAAGTACCCCGGCGAGCTCTCCGGGGGCATGCAGCAGAGGGTGGGGATCGCCCGTGCCTTCTCCATCGAGCCCGACGTCCTATTCATGGACGAGCCGTTCAGCCATCTGGACGCAATCACCGCCCGCTCGCTCCGTCGGGAGCTGCACGAGATGTGGCGGCAGACCCGAAAGACGGTCCTGTTCGTCACCCATGACGTCGGCGAGGCAGTGGAGCTCTCCAACCGGATCCTGGTCTTCGCCAAGGGGGGCCGACTCGAGGACGACCTCCAGATCGAACTCCCCTTCCCCCGCGACCCGGCCGAGGACGAGGTGGCGGTGGCCAAGGCCCAGGTCCTGCGTAAGTTCGAGGAACTGGACCTGGTCGCCAGCTGACACTCCTCGATCGGCGTCACGAGCGATACAGACTGCATGATGTGAACTGTCTGATATAGGATCGACCATTCGGACCACCAGGCCCGAGCCCAATCACAAATGGGAGGAGACCTTGAGACCACGATCGAAACGGCTCTGGATCGCCCTGCTCGCCGTGCTCGCCATCCTGGTGGCGGCATGCGGTGACGGCGGGGAAGGGGGGAGCGACGGCACCACGGAGGAAGGTGGTGATGCTCGGACCGTGATCCGGTTCGCCTTCGCCCCGGACCCGGTTTGGGACTTCCTGAACGACAACGGCTATCTCGTCGAATGGGAGGAGGAGAACAACATCAGGATCGTGACCAGCACGACCTGGGACGAGTTCACCTTCTTCGCCGGCGGTCATGGAGACATCGTTTCCATGGGCACGCTGGAGATCCCGGTGCTGGAGCAGGAGACCGATATCAAGACGGTCACCTTCGGCAAGTACAACGCCCTGCGTGACTCGTTCATGACCACACCCGACACCGGGTTCGAGACGATCGCGGACATCCCGACGGGCTCGACGCTGTGCGTGGCCAGCCCGGTCTCTGCCACCGGCTTCTGGGCGGTGGCCGCCAACGAGCTGCACGGTCTCGACTTCCGGGTCGGGGGTGGCGACTTCGAGCTGATCGTCAACGACCATTTCGTCAACCCGCAGAACTTGGTCGAGAACCAGGACTGTGCGGCCGGGATATTCATCCCCGAAGCGGCCACCAGCTACATGCGGACCGGCGACATGGTGGTGATGTACGACGGGCAGTCACCTTTCCAGCTCTACAACACCTTCTCCGGTTTCGAGAGCGAAGAAGCCCACATCATGTCCAACCTGTTCACCGCCACCGAGTCGTTCTACGACGCCAATCCCGAGGCGGCGGCGGCATTCCTCGCACTCTGGCAGCAGGGCATCGAGCTCTGGGAGGAGAATCAGGCGGACATCATCACCACCTACCCACAGCATTTCGCGGTTGAAGAGGACGAGGACATCGCCTTCATCACTGAGTACATGGCCGGGCCCAACGACTGGTTCGTCAACTCGGTCTACTTCACCGATGAGTGGGTGGAGGCGGAGCGGGCGATCTGGGACTTCCAGACCGAGCTCAACCCGGACAACGCCAACTACGTCGAAGCCGGCTTCGAGCAGCCGCGCTTCGAGGTCATTCCCGCGCCGTAAGGGCCACCCCCTTCGTTTTGGCGCGGAGATCTCGACCTATAGGTCGAGATC
>JBOGET010000071.1:0-3063 GCA_050741975.1 Acidimicrobiia bacterium | reverse complement strand
CTCGGTCGACGGCTCCTCGCCCTCGGCGCCGATGACCACCATCGGAGTGCCCACCTGCACCGTGTCGCCCTCGTCGACCAGGATCTCGAGGATCGTGCCCGCGGCGGGAG
The DNA here is from genome assembly GCA_050741975.1 of Acidimicrobiia bacterium. Classification (GTDB taxonomy): domain Bacteria; phylum Actinomycetota; class Acidimicrobiia; order Spongiisociales; family ZC4RG35; genus JARDZU01. The sequence goes on along the minus strand of JBOGET010000071.1, from coordinate 2,953 downwards.
ATGGGACCTCGGTGTCGACCTTGTCGGTCGAGATCTCGACCAGGACCTCGTCTTCGGCGATGGTGTCGCCAACCTGCTTCGCCCAGCGGAGAATGGTCCCTTCCGTGACCGTCTCGCCCAGTTGGGGCATCGATACCGTCGTAGCCAAAGTCGCTCCTCTCAGTGAAGCCTGCGGCCGGCGGCGGACATGAGCGTCTCACCGACTGCCTCGGACAAGCTCGGATGGGCATGGATGAAGGCGGCAGCCTCGTCGGGCAGCGCCTCCCACCCCACCGAGTACATCAACTCGTGGATCAACTCACCGGCTTGGGGTCCGACCACGCTGGCTCCCACGATGGGGCCGCCCTTCTCGTAGATCACCTTGGCGAAGCCCTGGTTGTCACCGATGATGATCGCCCTCCCGATCCCGTTGAAGACGTGCTTGGCCGTCTCGAACTCCAGACCGCGCTCGGCGGCCTGGGTCTCCGTCAATCCCACCTCGGCCACCTCGGGGTGGGTGTAGGTCACCCGGGGTATGGCCTGGTAGTTCACCGCCCTGGGCTCACCGGTGGCGATGTGGGTCACCGCGGAAATGCCCTCGGCGAACCCGACATGGGCCAGCTGCGGCGTGCCCGCCACGATGTCCCCCACCGCGTACAGACCCCGCTGGCCCGTCTGCATCGTGTTGGAGTCGACCACCACGAACCCCCTGTCCACCACGACGGAGACGGTGTCCAGCCCGACATCATCGGTGTTGGGCCCCCTTCCCACAGAGACAAGGACCACGTCGACCTCCACGGTCTCCTCACCGAAGGGAACCAGGACGGTCTCGCCCACCTTGGGGGCCTCGACCGCCACCCCGATATGGAACTTCACCCCCCGCTTCTGCAATTGGCGTTGGAGCTGCTTGGCCGCCTCCGCGTCGGATCCGGGGAGGATCTGGTCCATGACCTCGAACACGTGGACCTCCGCCCCCACATCCACCAGGAAGGAGGCGAACTCGCAGCCGATGACACCTCCGCCGATGATGGCCACCCGGTCCGGGCGCTGTGGCCAGTCGAGGGCGTGATCCGAGCTGACGATCTTCTCCCCGTCGAACTCGTAACCGGGGATGGTTCGAGCATGGGAGCCGGAGGCGAGGATGACCGCCCCACCCTCCATCGTCTGCCGGCCGTCGTCGGTCTCGACCTCGACCTTGCCCGGCCCTCCGAGACGGCCGTATCCGGTGATGATCTCGACCCCGTTCTTCTCGAGCAAACCACCCAGACCTCGCACCAGACCTTCGACTGTCTGGTTCTTTCGGGCAAGAGCGGCCGCCCAATCGAGACTGGGCTGCTCGGTCACCACACCGAACTCGGCGGCGTGCGAGACCGTGGAGAACACCTCGGCAACGTAGAGCCACTGCTTGGCCGGAATGCATCCCCTGATGAGACAGGTCCCGCCCGGTCGCTCGTCGTCGATGAGGGCAACGGACAGCCCGAAGTTGTGTGCGTAGAGGGCAGACGCGTACCCGCCCGGGCCGCCGCCGACTATGACGATGTCGTGCAACCTGTGCCTTTCGGTGGATCTGCTGGTCCGAGACTAGTTGTGCCCGGGGTTACCCTCCCCCCACCGATGCAGACACGCTGGTTGCTGATCGCCACGGCGGTGCTCGCCTTTCTCATCGTCGCCGCCGCCGCCGTGTGGTTGTTGGTCGCCTTCGCATGATCGAGCGGACCAGCTTGAGGACTTCGGACGGGGAGACCTTGGAGGCTCGCTGGGACTCTCCATCGGAGCCATCCGGAGTGGTGGTTCTCTGTCACCCGCATCCCCACCAGGGCGGCTCCATGATGGCGCCGCTGCTGATCGCGATGACGACCCGGCTCAACGAACGGGGGTTCTCGGTCCTCCGCTTCAATTTCCGAGGAACGGGGGCTTCCACAGGAGAGCTTTCGGATGGCAAAGCCGAGGTCCTCGACGTTGCCGCCGCAGTCGAGGAGGCCAAAGGGACGGGGCTCGGTCTTCACCTCTCCGGTTGGTCGTTCGGAGCCGCCATCGCACTTCGTTGGCTCTCCGCCGAGGGCGATCCGATCCCCTATGCCGGGATCGCCCCTCCGACAGCCGATCTCCCGGAGCAGCTCCCGCCCGGCCCGAAGCGGATCGTGGTCGGGACCCGGGACCAGGTGGTCGACATCGAAGGGATCCGGCTCTACGCCGAGGAGCACTCCATCGACCTGCTCCTCACCCCCGGCGACCACTTCTTCCACGGTCGGGGCAAGAAGATCGGCAACCTGGTGGCCCAGGGTTTCGAATAGTCAGCCGAGCGACTGGTTGTCAGTCGGGTACCCGCCCATCAAGACCTTCGTTCTCCACCACAATGGCGCCGGCTTCCCGTACAACCAACCCTGGCCGAACTGAATACCGAGCTCCAGGAGTTGCTCGTGCTCCTCTTCCCGCTCGATGCCCTCCGCCACCACCATGATCCCGAGATCGTGAGCCATGGCCGAGATCCCACGGATCAAGGCGCGATTGCGCGGATTGTTCTCGATCTCGTGCACCAGGGTGTAATCGATCTTGACCACCGAAGCTCCGAGACGGGCGATGTGCCACAGGTCGATCTCGCCCGAGCCCACATCGTCGATGGCGAGTCTCATGCCCCGGGTCGCCAGCGACTCGACCACCGAGCGCGTCGCCTCGTAGCTCTTGATCGAAGCCGCCTCGGAAAGCTCCAGGACGACTCGGCCCGGATCGAAACCGATCAGCGTGTCGAGGAGACGGGAGTTCAACAGGGTGCTGTCCGAGACGTTGATCGAGAGGAAAGATGCTTCATCCGCGAGGCGGAACCCTGCGACGGCGCTCAGGATGCACGCCAACTCCAGGTCCAGCCGCAGCCCCTCCGCTGCCGCGGCCTCGAACCACTGAGTCGCCGTCAGGGAGCGGAATCTCCCAAAAGCCTCGTAGCCGACGACGCGTGATTCGCCCATGGCCCGGGCCC
>JBOGET010000070.1:0-5737 GCA_050741975.1 Acidimicrobiia bacterium | reverse complement strand
GACCCCGGAGTCGGGTCGGGGTCGAAGCCGAGGACGGCGTCGCCATTGACGAACTGGGAGATGAAGACCCACATGGTGACGGCTGAAGTGAGGAACCAGCAGTTCCCGGTCAGGTCGGTCCCGGCGTTGGGGTAGAGGCGGGAGGGGACAGCGGTGTCGGAGACATAGTCGACGACCTCACCACCCGAGATGCGACATCGGGTGACTTGGCGTTCCACGTGTGTTACCGGGCTAACCACCGCACTTACCCAGCAAGATGCAAACTCCTCGGCCGCCCCGAGGGCGTGCGGCAGAAGGAGGACTAAGACAGAGGCTCCAGCCGCGATTCGCAGTCTTGCTCCCACAAGTCCTCTCGATTGATCCACACGGTTGCGAGTTTCCATTGACCATCCGTGACACGAAGGACGAAAACGGACGACTCGACAGCATCGGGTCCGACGAAGCTGGTCACGTCCAACGTTGAAAAGACGGCAAGGCAAGCGGCGTCGCTGCGAAGGATCTCCGTGTTGGAGACAATTGTGCCTTCGGGTGCTGGTGCCGACTCGAAGGGCGCCGATTCGAACGCGTCCCTTGCCGCGTCCAACATCGTCTGTGTCCCCACCACCTCCCGGATCCGGTTCTCGTCCTGGTTGTAGATCCCCTCGAACCATCCGAACCACAGTGCGCGCAGGATCTCTTCTGCCTCCTCGACCGTGGTCACCACATGGGTGCCGACGGTGGTGGTGGTCGACCCGGCGAGGGTGGTGGCGGGGGCCAGGGTGGTCGTCGTCTCGACGGCGACGGGTACGGTGGTCGACGCCGGGTCCGAGTCGTCCCGCGGCCACAGGGCCCAGATCCCGACTGCCAGACCCACCACGATCAGACCGGCGACCAGCCGTCGAATCACTGCACGGTCGAACCTACGCCGCCCCGGGCTTCGGGTGAAGGGGTCTCACCGCAGGGCGCGAAAAGTCGCGGTCCCCGTTCGGTATGGTTGATAGCGGAGGTGAATAGAGATGACAGATACGACCAAAGAGCGTCATCCGTTCCGGTTCCTGTTCAAGTTCCTGCTGGTAGTCGGAGCACTCGCCGCGATCACCAAGGTCGTGGCATCGAAGTCGAAGGACTTCCAAGGCCTGACCGAATCGGAGGCCCGCGCCAAGTTCGAATCCAAGCTCGGGCCAAGAATCGGTGCGGACAAGGCTGCGGAGCTGGCGAACCAGGTGATTCCCCGTCTCAAGGAGAAGGGCATGATCAAGCCTGACGCCGAGAAGGCAGTCGAGGACGCCACCGACCTGATCATCGACACCGCCGAGGATGCTGGTGCTTCGGTGAAGGACGCAGTGGAAAAAGTCGAAGAAAAAATCGACTGAATCCCGATCGTCCAACAGAATTTGTCACACCCCTCTCGTACGTTGGGGGACATGAGAGGTTTGACACCCGATCAGGTCGAACAGGCCCTGCTGCGCGACGAGGCGATCATCGCCGCCGCCCGCGGTAGGCAGATGGCGACTCTTCTTCTTGCCGACCGGATGCAATTGCCTCTCGCCGACGGATGCAAGAGCCTCGCGGAATGGGTGGCCGGTCGGCTTGACATCGCGTCGGGGACCGCCACCCGTCTCACCTCGACCGCCCACCGGCTGGCCGACGCCCCCGGTCTCGCCGAACAGGTGATGGAAGGGGCGATCAGCTTCGATCGGGCCGAGGCCATGTCACGAATCCCACCCGAAGACAGGGCAGGCTGGCAGCTCGGTGTCGACATCCAAGGTTTGCGCCGGATCGCAGCCCGGCACCGCCGCCTGAGCCGGGCCGACGATCACCACTCGCACGCCGCCTCTCGTCTGGCGATGCAGCCCAATCTCGACGAGTCACGCTGGCGTTTGTGGGGTGATCTCGACGGTTACTCGGGCGCGGTGGTGGACAAGGTCCTCAATGAGGCCGCCGACACCATCCCGCCCCTCCCCGATGGGACGAGGCCAGGTCTCGGATACCGAAAGGCGGCGGCCCTGACCGCAATCTGCGAAGAGTCCCGTCCAGCCGGCGTGACCACGCCGCTCATCTCGGTGTTCGTCGATGACACGGGGGTTGAGATCTCCGGGGGCACCACGGTGGGCCCCGTAATTCTGGACAAGATCGCTTGTGCGGGGAGTCTCGAGATGATCCGAACAGCCGATGGGCGGCCTCTCGCAGTAGGCCGTCGGAGCCGGGTCATACCGAACCGGCTGCGAAGGTTCGTGCTCCATCGCGATGGCGGCTGCACCGCCGACGGTTGCACGAGTCGATACCGGCTCGAGGTCCACCACGTGGTCCCTTGGTCGGAAGGCGGTCCCACCACACCGGAGAATCTGAAGACGCTCTGCTGGTTCCACCACCACGTTGTAGTCCACGGCTTCGGGTATCGAATCGACCCCCGACTCGGCCCGGGTCGGATCCGCTTTCTGCAACCTGGGCACGACCCTCCCTGAGCCGAAACCCATCAATTCGCTCATGCCTACCCTGACCAGATGGTGAGCGGGCCGACTATCGAAACCGAACGACTCCTCCTCAGACGCTGGAGGGAACGAGATCGGGACGCCTTCGTCGCTCTGAACGCCGATCCCGAGGTGATGGAGCACTTCCCGGCCGTTCTCACCCCTGAGGAGTCGGATCAATTGCTGAGGAGGATCGACCGCCAATTCGAGGAGTTCGGCTTTGGCCTGTGGGCGGTGGATATCAAGTGGGCCAAGAAATTCATCGGCTTCTGTGGGCTGGCCGTTCCCACGTTCCAGACCCACTTCACTCCCGCCGTCGAGATCGGCTGGCGTTTCGCCAAGGACCAGTGGGGGAGCGGATACGCCACCGAGGCCGCCAAGGCGGTGCTCGACTTCGGCTTCGAGCAGACCGATCTCGACGAGATTCTCGCCTGGACCATCCCCGTCAACCAACGATCACAGCGAGTGATGCAGCGACTGGGGATGAAGCGGGCACCGGACTTGGATTTCGACCATCCCCGATTCCTACACGACGATCGTCTTCGGCGTCATGTCGTGTACCGGATCAAGCGGGAGGAGTGGGCCGAGGGACGGTAATTCGCCCTTGTCCCAGACGGCCCGTTCCTAGCCTCGATGGGGTCATGTCGACACGCATCGAGTTCGTGGACACGCCGAACGCCCCCGAGGAGACGCTGCATGCGTTGCATCGGCTCTATCTGACGAGCGACGAGGAGCTTCTGCCAGATGACCCTCCCGTGCCCCTCGAGCAACGTATGGCCGAGTGGCGACATCTACTCGCCAACCGTGCAATACCGAGGTGGGCGCTGTGGAAAGGGCCCGAGGTGGTGGTGGCTACGTCCGAGCTCTTCATGGACCTCGAGCAGAACCTGGAGAATGCCTGGGGCTGGGTCTATGTCCACCCCCATCATCGGGGCTCCGGGTATGGGCGTGAAGTGGCCACCCCCATGTTCGACGCGGCCGAGGAGGGCAATCGGACGCGGTTCGGCTGCACGGTGAACGAAAACCGGCCCGAGGAGACGTTGCTCCGACGTGGCGGCTTGAGGTTGGTGTACAGGGAAAGATTGAGCCGACTCTCCTTCCAGGACCTCGATTGGGACTTGATGGAGTCATGGGTGGCACACGCTGTGGAGCGTGCCCCCGACTACGAGTTGCTGTTCCTACCCAGCCCCATCGAGGACGAGTATCTCGAGGCCTACTGCGAGCTGGCCTTGGTCATGAACACTGCCCCTTTGGAGGATCTCCAGGAAGAGCATGAGATCCTGACCCCCGAGATGTGGCGCGACATCGAGTCGAAAACGAGATTACGGGGCCAGGATGTGCTCACCTATGTCGCCCGGCACAAGCCCACCGGCCGGTTCGTCGGTTACACCAACGTCTCCTATCACCGGCTTCAGCCAGACCTGGTGGAGCAATGGGACACAGGGGTCGACCCCGATCATCGCAACAAGGGCATCGGGCGGTGGGTGAAGGCGGCCATGGCCTTGAAGCTGCGTGACGAGTTTCCACACGTGCGACGAATCGACACCCATAACGCAGGGTCCAACGAGCCCATGCTCAACATCAACATCGAGATGGGGTTCAAGCCGGTCCGGACCCAGAACGTCTGGCAGGGGGACGTGGCGAGGCTTCGAGAGAAGCTCTCCGGCTAGCGGCCAGCAACCCTGAGGACGGCCTCGATGCTCTGGTCGATCTCGTCCTCGGTGGTGGCGAAGTTGGACACCGAGATTCGCATGGCGGTGTGCCCCTGCCACTCGGTCGGTCCGGCGAACATGGTGCCCTCGGCCTGGAGCTCGCTCACGATGCGTCGCGTCGTCTCCGGATCTCCAAGATCGACCAGCACCTGATTGAGGACCACGTCGTTGAGGACGTTGTACCCGGCGCGCTCCATTCCCTCGGCGAACCGCTGCGCCATGCGCACGGTGCGGTCGACCAGCTCGGCCAGACCCGACCTCCCCAGTGATTTGAGCACCGCCCAGGTCGGCACCCCCCGGGCACGGCGAGACATCTCGGGGGTGTACAGCCCCGGGTCCATCCCGATCTCGCCTTCGACCAGGTAGGCGGCATCGACGCTCATCAACCGTGCCAGGTCCGAAGGGCTTCTCACCAGGGCGACACCGGCGTCGTAGGGCACGTTGAGGTACTTGTGGGCATCGGTGGCCCAGGAGTCGGCCAGCTCCATCCCGGTCGTGAGATGTGCCAACCGTGGCGAGGCAGCCGCCCAGAAACCGAAGGCGCCGTCGACATGGACCCAGGCCCCGGACTCCTTGGCCCGGGGGATGATCTCGGCCATCGGGTCGAAGGCTCCGGTGTTGACGTTCCCGGCTTGGAGACAGACGATGGCCGGGGGAGACAGCTCGGGGAAGGCATCGGCCCGCATCCGGCCCTGATCGTCGACCGGCACCTCGATCACGCGATCGCGTCCCAGCCCGACCACGCCGAGCGCCTTGATCAGCGACGGGTGCACCTCCTCCCCGACGACTACGTTGATGGCCGGTGCCCCGAACAGGCCTTGGCCGGTGGCATCCCAGCCCTCGGCCGAGAGCACGGCAGATCGGGCGGCGGCGAGGGTTGCCATGTGGGCCACGGTCGTACCCGTCACGAAGACGCCCCACGCGGTCTCCGGGAGGCCGGAGGCCTCCTTGATCCACCGGATCGCCGCCGCCTCCATGGCCACGGTTGCCGGGCTGGCGACCGCCGCATAAGTGGGCTGGTCCCATGCGGACACCATCCAGTCGGCGGCCAGCGCCACGGGCTGGACCCCCCCGATCACCCATCCGAAGAATCGCGGGCTGGAGAATCCCATGGTCGCCGGCGAGCCCACCTCGTCCATCAGCTTCAGAACCTGCATCGGGTCGATGGGGCCTTCGGGGAGCTCTCCGCCCAACTCGGAGACGTCTGCTTCCGGATCGGGTCGGATCGGGTCGGTCAGGACCTCTTGGCGATAGCGAAGGGCGAGGCGTGCGGCTTCTCTGAGCAAGTCCTCCATGACGTTGCGAATCTACCCGGTGGCTCCGAGTATCAGCCCTCGCCCCACCCCTGAGGTGCGTCGGTGCTCTCCTGCTCGCCCTCGAGTCGGGCGACATGTGCCGCGGCCTCATTGCGACGGCTCATGCCCATCTTTGCCAGGAGGTTGGACACGTAGTTCTTGACCGTCTTCTCGGCGAGGAACATCTCCTCGGCAATCTGCTTGTTGGTCAGGCCGTCGGCGATGTGACCGACGATGGTCCGCTCCTGCTTGCTCAACCGCGAGAGGAGTGGGTCTTCCT
>JBOGET010000069.1:0-9625 GCA_050741975.1 Acidimicrobiia bacterium | reverse complement strand
AAATCAAGAGGCGTTCTCTACGCCGTCCCGTTTCCCTTCCTGAGCGGCCTCAAACCGCGAGGCGAGTGCAGTGTCCGGCGGGTAGCGCCTGGAGATAGCCGCACCCCTGCGCACCAGTTCCTGATTGACCGACATCCCACCGACCCGCAGATAGCGGAGCAACCGGTCGTATTGATCCCGGTCCGAGACGTCCACGGTGGCGCCAATCTCACTGCCGACTGGGACCAATGAGGCCAGGACCAGGGCAGCTTCATCGGGAAGCACTCTCCAGATTCGGGTGAGTTGATACCAATCAACCTGACTGTGTCTGTTGACCCTGAGCTGAGGGTGACTTCGATCGTGTCTCCATCGGTGATCCGGGTCACCCTCATTGCCTCGCTACCAGGAGGCGTCGGTGCGTCAGGGTCGTCGGAGGGCTCTGAAGACGGAGCGGCGAAGATGAGTTCCGCCTGTGGAACATCAGGAAGGGCGATGGTTGTCGACGTCGTCGTAGTGCCCATCTAGTCGTGGTTGTGGACACTGTGGGTAAGGCCGAGGTGGTTGCGGCGATGGTGGTCGGCGGAGCAGCGACGATCGAGTCTTCGCCTGTCGGGGAGGTAGCACCAACCCAGCAAGCCCCACGAGCAGGGAGGTGCCGAGCACTGCGGCACCGCGTTTCCGCGTGGTCACCCGCCATCCCCCTGGCGGATAGACGACGTTGATCAGGCCGGACAGCAGGCCGGCCAGACCTGCGAGAACAAGGATTGTGCCCACTGACCACGGCCGACCTGGGTCGGAAGCACCCTTTCGTGGTCCCCAGGCCGGGCCAGTCGGCGAGTTGTCTCCTCGGAATCGAGATACGGCGGCGGGGATTACGCAGGGCGGGCGGGTAAAGGGGACCTGGGCGCGATTAGTTCGGGGCGACGGCCCGGTCTACACCTCTGTGGCCTCAGGCCTGATCGGGCGAAAAAAGCGATCGAAAGGACAGATCATGTTCAACAAGACCAAGGCATTCAGCGGGTTCTCGGTCGACGACATCGCCGAGGCCAAGAAGTTCTACGAAGAAACGCTCGGTCTCGACGTCTCCGAGGAGTACGGGATGCTGACGCTCCACATCAACCAAGGGGGCGACATCATGATCTACCCCAAGGAGAACCACTCTCCCGCCACGTACACCATCCTCAACTTCCCGGTCGACGACGTCGACCAGGCCGTGGACCAGCTGAGCGAGCGTGGAGTGGTATTCGAGCGTTACGAGGGATTCGCCCAGGACGAAAAGGGCGTCGCCCGGGGAGACCAAGGCCCGGCCATCGCCTGGTTCACCGACCCCGCAGGCAACATCCTGTCCGTGCTCGAGGCGGACTGAGTTTCCCTTCCATCTGCGGTGCCGCTGCAATTGGTTCGACCAGGCGGTTGCAGACGGGGTATAGAAGAGCCCTTGTTCCGATACCGGACCGTACCTCAGTGGGCTCTGTGTTGCGTCAAGATCGACCCGGCCATAGATGCCAACGTCGGTGGGCGGTGGTATCGATCTGAGCCACGATCACTAACCCTCGAAGTATCGCCGGCCCGGCACGCTCGAGAGGCTCGCCTCGACCGATCTCAACGGTTATGTCACCCGGGCGCTGGCCGACGGGGCTCCGAGCGGGGAGGGGCGAGAGATGAGGCATCCGACGAAAGCGGGTCCGTTTCAGCGCAGATCCGCTGGCAACCGATAGCTCCGGCTGGAAGACGCCCAATCGAAGCCCGTCGTTTGACATGACCCCGCCCGGCGGATTCGACTTGATCGAGGCCCGTTACAACTCGTCCCGTTTCCCTTTGAGCCAACGGGCTGCCAATCTCGACAGCCCTTGGAAAAGTTCACATTGTCGCCAGGGCATCGTTGGGGAGCGATGGCCCATAGCTTGCCCGCACCGAGGTCTTCCGTTCCAGCGCTTCGATCACCGCGGCGGCGAAGTCCACCTCGTAGAGGGAACTGGCGCTTCCCAGCCCGCCCGGACTGAAGACGTTCGCCTCCATCAGCTTGTCGCCGACGATGTCGAGCCCGACGAGGAACATCCCGTCTTTGATCAACTTGGGGCGCACCAGGCTGACCACCTTCAACATCTCGTCGGTGATCTTGACCTTCTCGGCCTTGCCACCGGCGTGCATGTTGGATCTCACGTCATCCTCCGGGTTGACCCTGCGAAACGCCGCCACCTTTCCCCCGACCTCGAGTGGCATGCCGTTCATCACAAAGAGACGGACGTCGCCCTTCTCCGCCTCGCGCAGGTACTCCTGCACCACGACGAACCCGTCGCGGGTGATCGTCTCGATGATCTGATTGAGGTTCTGCCCTTTCTTCCCTTCGATGAGGAAGACGCCCTGACCCCCCGAGCCCTGGAGAGGCTTTAGCACCGCCCGGCCGCCCAGATCCTTGACGAAGTCCTTGATGTCGTCCGCCGTCCTAGAGATGAGTGTCCGCGGCCGCACCTCGTCGGGAAAGTGCTGGAAATAGGTCTTGTTGAGTGCGTCGGCAAGATGTCCCGGGTCGTTGAGCACCAGCACCCCCGCGGCCGCGGCCAACTGACCGAAGAGGACACCCGACGCCTGCGCCCAAGGGCGTTCGGCTGCATCCTCGGCGGGGTCGTTGCGAAGCATCAACACGTCGAGGCCCTCGACCGAGATCGCCTCGGTGTTGGTCTCCGGGCTCTGTATGTCGTTGAGGAAGTTCTGCAAAGAGCGATACGACTTGTCCTGGGGTCCCCGGGCCCGAGCCATCACCGTCCCGGAATCGGCATGGGACAGATCCCCCACCCCCATCAACCACACCTCGTGATCCCGCTTCTTGGCGGCCAAGGCAAGACGAGTGGTGCTGTATTGCGGCTTCTCGGTCGCCACGTCGTTCACGACCAACCCAATTCTCATGCCGCCACCCCAGCCAGCTCGATCACACTCTGGCCCTCTCGGATCCGCTCGAGCCGGTCGAGAGCGGATTCCGATTCCAAGAACCTAGGCGTCAGCGGTGGATCGACCAGCACGCCGCGATCCATCAACTCGGCGATCAGAGGCTCACTTTCCAACGATATCTTGCCCATGAACAGCGTATCGAGGCGGCCGCCCTCGCTGAGATGGTCGAGGAGACGGCTGAGACCCGACAGGTAGAGAGCATCTTTGGTCAAGCCCCCGGACCGGTGCGCCCGCATCGTTGTCATGAAGGCAAGGTGACGCCCGGCACCATGACGCTCCAGCAACTGGAAGGTCTCTCGGAACCCGGCACCGTCGCTGACCGACCGGGCAGCCACGACACGGAGGGCCAGGACACGAAGCCGCCCCGGTCCGAGACCGCCGCACAAATGCTCGGCGAGGACACCCAGCGCCTCTTGGGTCTCGTCGTATCCGGCGAGGCCGAGCGAGAGCATCCGGATCGGCTGGGCGCCGCCATTGACGTGGGTGAGGACGTGAACCCCTATCTCGTGCTGGAGCAACTGCTCCAGTCTGGTGACGGCGATGGTGGTGTCGGACCCGATGAACAGGTCACCGTTCTCCACCATCACCCCTGGGGCACTCTCGCTGATGTGGACCAGAGTGGACATCTCCGGGTATTGGCTGCGGTAGTGATCCAGTTCACGATTGGCGTACCCCGCCAACTCCTCCGCCGACAACCGTGCGGAGGCAGCCGAACCCGGAGGGAGGGCTTCGAGAATCTCGTGAGCCAGATCTAGGTGCGCTTGCTCGACACGGCCCCACTTGTCCACCGCGGCCAGCAGGAACTGGTCCGTGTTCCGGTTCCTCAACAGCTCGAGACGCCGCTCCAACTCCCGATGCATGCCACGAATCAGGTGAATCAAGATGGGGTCAGTGGCAGATTCGGGGTTGATCCCAGCCAGTTCCTCGGCGATGGCTTTCAGGTCGGGAAGCTGGCGGTAGTCGAATTCCGGTTCGTCGATCTCTCCCGCGAGGAACTTTCTTCTCATCTCGGCCACGTTGATCGGCGTGAGCAGGTGGAGCATGGGCAGGAGACCACAGATCTCAGAGAGATGTCGATCCAAAGCCAGATCGACCTCATCGACGCTCATGCCAGCTCAAACGCCTTTCGCACCGGATCGACGGAGGAAACGAGGGCATCACCGAGTTGATCGAGTTGCCCCGCATCCAGCTTCCCGGTCCACTCGTCCATGAACACCTTCTTGAGCTCGATGGGGAGGGCGAAGCCGGAATCCCCGTAGCGTTCGTGGACCCAGCGGGCCAGGTGCCCCCCCTCGAAACGGACATTCTCCCTGACGTCGAGGGCATCCCCGTCGAGTGTCGATCGCCGGACCACCTCGACGAATGTGTCAGCAACCGGCTTCCATCGTTCGGGAAGCGATCTGGTACCCAGATTGACTGTCGGATTGTCCGCGACGGGTCCGGCCCGGGCGTCGGGACCGGCCCGACGATGGTTATAGGAGTGAATGTCGTACAGGATGAATCCGCCGAACTTCGAGAGAAGGTTGTCGAGGATCGAAGCCAGCTCCGCATAGAACCTCTCATAGAGCCTCATGGATTCGGCTACCTGGACCTCGGTGAGGGGCCGGTCCCAGACGGCCAGATCCCATGCATCCTGGGGACTCCGGTACACGGCACGATCGGGCTCTCGGTTGAGATCGACTTCGAAACGGGAACGATGCACGACGGCGCGTGTCTCGAACCGGGAGGCCACCCATCCAGTGTACGGGTCTTCTTCGCGAAGACGTGTCGCCTCGTCGAGTGCGATCACGGCGGCGATGTCCGGCCGCAAATCATGACCGTTGTGGACCGCGGTGGCGAGGACAGGATCAAGAGCAGACGCATGGAAGGTACAGAATTCCATCGGTCAGGATCCTTACCCGACGCCGAGGCCAGGAGAAACGGCACTCGGGGGTTGCCGATACTCATTGGGATAGCCGACCGACGGTGGACGACGTGGTGTTCAGGATCGTGCCCGACGACGCCGCCCAGGTGGCAGGTCTGCGTCGGGCGAGCTCGACGTCATCTTCCCATTCCCTCCGGCGTTGGCGGCTTCGATCACAGAGACTGAGCTCGAAGTGGGTTCGGTCGCGGGAACTGACGTGGAACGAGGGGCTGCACCGCAAGGTCACCGCCACCTCCCCGGTCGGGCCCTGCTTGTCGAGGTCGGTGCCTCTCGATATCAGGTCTCGCCTGAACGTTCCGCCAACGAGTAAGTCATCCTTCCTGACTGCTGGTTCAGAGCTTCAGATGAGCCCGGCTTGATCCACGACCCGGGCTTCAATGCCCGGGTCGTGCCATCTCGAGACGACGTTCTTCAAGCTGCGGGCATTTGATTGAGGCTTGACGACCTGGAGATACCCCACGAGGACGTCCTTGGCCACACATGTCCCGTTTCCCTATCGCGCGTTTGACATGGGGAAACACCTCATGGCTTGCGGTGTCGCGATATCGTGATATCATGATGCCATGAGCAAGCAGACGACTGTCCGTCTTCCTGAGGATCTGGCGGATGATGCCGAGGCGGTTGCTCGCGTCCAAGGTACGAGCGTCAATGCCTTGATCGTCGAAGCGCTCAGCAATGAGATCCAAAGGGTCCGAGAAGACGAAGAGTTCACCAGCCGGGCTAAACGGCTACTCGAACGTGATCGGGAGTTGCTCGAACGTCTCGGCAGGTGATCCGGTACCTCACTGATAAAGCAGCCCTCCGCCAAGCCCTACTCCGGGCTCGCCCAGCAGGCAGCCAGGTCCTCATGACAATGCTCACCGATGCTGGTTCGTCGTGTCCCTCCGGACCATGCTTGAGCCGGTGTACGACGCACCCCTCTTGATGGTCCTCCTCGACGTCGGGCAACTATTGGGGGCCTATGACCTGGCGCGCTCAAAAGGCTCCGATGACCTCCCGAGAGAAGAGTTCGACGCCTGAGGTTGTCCGGAGGCGGCGTGGCGCTCAGCTCTCGCCCGAGGCGCGCATGGCGTCGAATACCCGCAGGATCTCCATGGGGAGGGGGAAGATCAGGGTGGAGTTCTGTTCCGCCGCGACCTCGGTCATGGTCTGCAGGAGACGAAGCTGCATCGCCGCGGGGTGGTTCTCGAGCAGCCTGGCGGCGTCGGCGAGAGTCTCGGCCGCTTCCTTTTCGCCCTGGGCGTGGATCACTTTGGCCCGTCGTTCCCGCTCCGCTTCGGCTTGACGGGCCATGGCCCGTCTCATCGAGTCGGGCAGCTCGACGTCCTTGACCTCGACCAGACTGACCTTCACCCCCCAGGCGTCGGTCAGGCTGTCGATGATCTGCTGCAGCTGGCGATTGATGTCGTCACGGTTTATCAGTAGTTCGTCGAGGGCGGCCTGGCCGATGATGGAGCGCAGGGTGGTTTGGGCCACCTGTGAAGTCCCGAATTTGAAGTCCTCGATTTCGAGGATGGCCTTGTTGGGGTCGACCACCCGGTAGTAGGTGACTGCGTTCACCCTGACCGTCACGTTGTCCCTGGTGATGATGTCCTGGGGTGGGATGTCCTGAGTCACCGTCCGCAGACTCACCCGGAGTAGCCGGTCGACGATGGGGATAATGAAGATCAGACCCGGACCTCTCGCCTCGCCGGTGACCCGTCCGAGACGGAACAGGACACCCCGCTGGTACTCGGGGAGAATCTTGATTGATGACCGGAGAATGACGATGAGGAGAACGGCCGCGATGGCAAGGCCGATGGTGGTTTCAATGTTCATGGTCAACTCCGATCGGCTCGACAATCAGGTCGAGGCCCTCGATACCGACGACACGGGCTTGCTCTCCGGGTTCCAACTCGCCGGTCGAGGACCGGACGGACCACCAGGCGCCGTCCAAGAAGACTGATCCGTTCACGCCTTCCGTGTTCACAACCGTACCGGTTTTACCGATCAGGGTGCCGATGCCGGTGGTCGAAGCCTGGAGCCGGGCCTTCACCGCCGCTCGCCCGGCGATGGTGGCGGCGGCACCCATGACGAGGGCGGTGGGCCAGAGCACCGGGGGGCTGACCTGGAATTCGCCTTCAAACAAGAAGACTCCGGCCAGGAGCAAGGCGATAGTCCCGCCCGCGGCCAACACACCCACCCCCGGGACGAAGATCTCCCCGACGAACAGGGCGATAGCCAGGATGAGGAGGGCAACACCGGCCGTGGCCACCGGCAGCACGCTGAGAGCGAAGAAACCAAGTAGTAGGAGAATCACCCCGGCGATCCCGGCGAAACCCAAGCCCGGGTTGGCTGCCTCATAGATCACAGCCAGGGTCCCTATGGAGAGGAATAGAACGGCGAGGTTGGGGTCGGCAATCTGGGCGAGGACGCGTCGGAAGGTGGACATCTCATACGCCTCGGGGACAGCGCCGGCGGTGGCCAGGATCACCTCCTGACCGAGCAGCTCCACCGTCATCCCGTCGATGACGGACAGGAGGTCGTCGAGGTCGTCAGCCACCAGGTCGACCACGCCGTCTTCCACCGCCTGGCTGGCAGTTATCGATTTGCCGTCACGGACCGCCAACTCGGCGAATTCGATGTTGCGACCCCGGTGTTCGGCGACCGACGTAGCGAAGGCAACGGCGTCATTGATGATCTTGTCGGTGATCTCCCCACCCTGAAGGTCCACCGGAGTGGCGGCGCCGATCGAGGTGGCCGGCGCCATCGCCGCCACGTGGGCGGCCATGGTGATGAAGGTGCCTGCCGAGGCGGCGCGGGCCCCTTCCGGCTCGACGTAGACCACGACCGGGATCGGAGCGTTGAGAAAGGTTTGAACGATGTCACGCATCGAGGTGTCGAGGCCACCCGGAGTGTCCAGGGTTACGACCAGGATGGCATCTTTTTCCGTCGCCTCTTCCACCGCCTCCACCAGGTGGTCGGCGACCACCGGCGTGATCGGGCCCTCCACGACGGTGACCAGCACCCCCGACGTGACCTGGGCCAGGACCGGGGCGATGAACGCCGCAACAAGTGTTGTTCCGGCGATCAGGCCACCAGCGGCGCGCCCTCGCCTTCCCATAGGTCGATTATCGCAGTCGGCCCGGAGTGTGGGGAAAGCCCTCCGAATTCGAGCGGTGGGAATGCTCCTCACAAGGCATGCAGCCCGGCTCACACGTGCTGCAAGGCGGTTCGGGATTCCCCGAAGCTGGGATCCAGATCCGGCTGATGTTGACCAACGCGAACGGGCAAATGATGACCGTCGCCGCTCACGTGATGGAGGGCTGTATGCGGCGTCAAGGAGTCGGGCGACGCGGTGATCGGGACCAGACCCCAGATCGCCGAGGACACGATGCGTGAATGCTTCGACCTCGGGATCGATCACGTTTGGATGCACGCCGCGTTCGGGGAGAGAAGCGTCAGCGTTATCGATCTTGCCGACAGCCACAGCATTGCGGTGGCGTTCTCCCGTTTCTCGCCTCCGCCTGCGGAGCATCGAGCCCTGGATCCAACCGTTTCAGATCCACCAACCATCACAGACTGACGTCGCGTGCGACGGGCGACATGAGCTCAGTTGAGACATTGTCGAGACATCGTGTTGCTTGACTGCATCGGTAGTTCGTCTTATGTCGGCTCCGGTGCCAGGAAATGATCCGGGGTAGGGAGGCTTGGTGGACAGATCGTTCGCGTCGTGTGTGGGTGTGGGCTGATGCGATCGTCTTGGACTCGCTCGCTCCTTGCTCTGTCGACGGTTGGCTATCTGACTGCGCTTCTCGCAGTGCCGCCCTTGGACAAGCCGGCGGTGGCGCTGCTGGCATTTGTTCCGCTGGTCATCGGTGGTGGCTTCTTCGGGCTGCGTGTCGCGGTGGCCTTCACGATTGGCCTCGCGGGGGTCACGGTGTTGGTGATCGAACTGCTCGGACCGGGCATGGACGTTGTGCTCGGCACCTATCGCGGTATTCCGTTCCTGATCTTCGCAATGACCGGAATCGTGGTCGGCCATCTGCGCGATCTGCGCACGGAGATCGAGAGCGAGCTGGACCACCGCCGACAGGTCGAATCAGAGCTCCGTGATACGCAACGTCGACTCGAGGAGTTGCTCGCCGCCAAGGATGAGTTGATTGCTTCCGTGGGTCATGAGTTACGCACACCGTTGACCGCTGTATTGGGGTTTGCCGAGATGCTGAGAATCGGGAACGAGACCGAGATGGCTCAGACAGACCGAGTTGAGATGGTCAACTTCATAGCCCGCGAGGCATTCGATCTCTCCGGGATCGTCGACGACCTCCTCGTCGCGGCCAGGATCGAGATCGGCAAACTCGAGGTCACCAGGGTCCCTACAGCATTGCGGGCGCAACTGGCCCAGGTCATCGAGGGCTGGGACCCAGAGACGGTTGTCCGGATAGGTATCAGAGGGGACAACCCGAGAGCGCTCGCAGATCCGGCGAGGGTTCGTCAGATCCTCCGAAATCTCATCACAAACGCTCTCCGCTATGGAGGCGACGACGTCGATGTCGAACTGGGAGCGGACACGCAGTCTGTCGTCCTGGAGGTCCGAGACGACGGTCCTGGACTACCTGAAGAGGAATGGGAGAGGATCTTCGACCCCTACTACCGGTATCACTCCGAGCCAAGCCAACCCGGTTCGGTCGGTCTCGGGCTGACCGTCGCACGGCGCCTGGCCGAGTTGATGGAAGGAAACCTGACCTACCGACACGACAACGGGACGAGCATCTTCACCCTGCGCCTCCC
>JBOGET010000068.1:0-4607 GCA_050741975.1 Acidimicrobiia bacterium | reverse complement strand
ATCTACACCTGGGACGATCTCGCCGTGGCGGCGACCAATGGCGACGTCCACGCCCTCACCGGGTGCCATTCCGGCGCCGTCCCCAAGGCTGCCACAGATGGCGGCCTGGCGGCGACCATCAGGGAGGCGGCCCGCCTCCGAGAGCTCTTCGGGAGCAGGCTCCACATCGAGCTGTGGCACCACGGCATGCCCGAGGACGACCCCCGCAACGACCTGATGTGGGAGGTAGCCCAGAAGCTGTCCCTTCCCACCGTCGCCACCAACCAGGCCCACTATCACGACCGGCGGGACGCCGACCTGTCCGAGGTCCTGGCCGCCATCGGTGGCCGGCGCACCCTGGCCTTGGCCGACGGGTTCAGGCCCGCCAGCGACGAGCGATACCTCAAGCACCCGGACGAGATGGCCCGACGGTTCGCTCGCTATCCGGGGGCGGTGGCCAGAAGCGCCGAGCTGGGTCGAAGACTCGCCTTCGATCTGGGGCTGGTCGCCCCCAATCTTCCCGACTTCCCCATGCCCGGCCACTTCAGGGACGAGATGGAGTATCTCCGCCATCTCACCTGGGAAGGGGCCCGTGACGTCTACCCGGGGAGCGAGGACGGGATCGACCCCAAGGCGCGGCGCCGGCTCGAGCACGAGCTCGACATCATCGAGAGACTTGGTTTCCCCGGCTACTTCCTGGTGGTCAAGGACATCATCGACTTCGCCCGGTCCCAGGACATCTACTGCCAGATCCGGGGCTCCGGGGCCGACTCGGCGGTGTGCCGTTGTCTCGGCCTCACCCGGGTCGACCCGATCCGGCTCCATCTCCCCTTCGAGCGATTCCTCTCCGAGGAGCGGGGGCGGCCCCCCGACATCGACATCGACTTCGAGGCCGACCGGCGGGAGGAGGTGATCCAGTACTGCTATCGCAAGTACGGGCGGGAGCGGGCGGCGATGGTGGCCAACGTGATCACCTATCGGGCCAAGTCGGTGCTGCGTGACGTGGCCAAGACCTTCGGGTTCACCCAGGCCCAGGTCGACGGGCTCTCCAAGTACGTCGACACCCGGGACCCGGCCCAGATCCGGCTCGACTCGCCGCTCCCCGAGGGGATGACCGCCGACATGATCTACGACATCTGCTGGCGGCTCGACGGGTTCCCCCGTCATCTCGGGATCCACTCCGGGGGGATGGTGATCGCCGACCGCCCCCTGTGGCAGGTGGTCCCCCTCGAATGGGGACGGCTCGATGGCCGGACCGTGCTCCAGTGGGACAAGGACGACTCGGCGGCGGTGGGAATAGTCAAGTTCGACCTGCTCGGGCTGGGAATGCTCAACGCCCTACACCTGGCCCACGACCTGATCGAGGACACCCACGGGATCGACGTCGACCTGGCCGCCATCCCCCAGGAGCAGGGCATCTACCGCTCCATCACCCGCTCCGACACCGTCGGCCTGTTCCAGATCGAGTCCCGGGCCCAGATGGCGACCTTGCCCAAGATGAAGCCGAAGACCTTCTACGACCTGGCGGTGGAGGTGGCCCTGATCCGTCCTGGCCCGATCCAGGGCCAGTCGGTCCACCCCTATCTGCGTCGCCGCAACGGTGAGGAGCCGGTCCGGTATCCCCATCCATCAGCCCGGCCCATCTTGGAGAAGACCCTCGGGGTCCCCATCTTTCAGGAGCAACTGATGGAGCTGGCCCGGGTCTGCGCCGGGTTCGACGGGGGCCAGGCCGACCGGCTCCGGCAGGCGATGACCCACAAACGGTCGGACAAGGCAATGGGGAGGCTCAGGGACGAGGTGTATGTGGGGATGGCGGGCAACGGGATCATCGGCGAGGCTGCGGACGAGATCTGGGAGAAGCTGCAGGGCTTCTCCAGCTTCGGTTTTCCCGAGAGCCACTCGGTGAGCTTCGCCTACATCGTCTACATGTCGGCCTGGCTCCGTTTCCACTATCCGACCGAGTACCTGGCCGGGTTGCTCAACGCCCAGCCCATGGGCTTCTACAGCCCCAACTCGCTGGTCCAGGACGCCCAGCGTCACGGGGTGGTGGTGATGGGCCCGGACGTCAACATCTCCTGGCATGACTGCACCATCGAATCGATCGAGACCCACCCCGACGATGTGGTGACTTATCTCGGGGAGAGCTGGCGACGGGGGAGAGGCACCGTCGACGACTCGATCCGACCCCCGGTCGGGGTGCGGATGGGTCTGCGTTATGTGAGGAAGCTGGGGGAGAAGGAGGTGACGAGGGTCGAGGCGGCTCGGATCCTGGGTGGTGGGGAGTTCACCTCACCCGAGGACCTGGCCTCGAGAACAGGGCTCGGGGAGGAGGCATTGGAGGGTCTTGCCGCCGCCGGCGCCCTGGAGTCGATCGGTCTCGGCCGCCGGGAAGGGATGTGGGCGGCCGGCGCCCTGGCCGAGATCGACCCCGAGCGTCTCGCCCTGTCTCCGGGGGTGGAGGCGCCCGAGCTGCCGCCGATGGGGGCGGAGGAGGAGCACCGGGCCGATCTGTGGTCGACCGGGGTCTCGGGCCGTCACCCGATGAGCTTTGTCCGGGACCAGCTCGACGGGTGTCTCACTGCAGCCCAGGCCCTCGATATGCAACGCAACGGGTCCCGGATAAAGGTGGCGGGTGTCGTCACCCACCGTCAGCGACCCGGTACCGCCAAGGGCGTCTACTTCCTCAATCTGGAGGACGAGACCGGGTTGTTGAACATAGTGGTGCTGCCCGATGTCTGGGCCAAGCATCGTCAGGTGGTGCGGAAGAGCCCGGCCCTGGTCATCCACGGCCGTCTCGAATACCACGACGGTGTCACCAACATCGTGGCCCGGGACTTCGAGCCGATCGGGGTGCAGACGGTCCAGTCCCGGGACTTCCGCTGAGGGATGATGCTGTTCTGGCTGGACGAGGTTGCCTCAGGCTATGCAGTGGCCGGCGACTCCACGTTGACCACCGGCGGACCGTATCCCGCTCGCACCACCACAATCTGGCTCTCGGTGTCTCCCGGGTTGCTCTCGCGGTGGATCGCGCCTTTGGGGACGTGGAGAAAGTCTCCGGGCCCGGCCTCCACGACGTTCTCTCCGCCCCGGCCTGATTCCATTCGCAGCACGCCGGTAACCACGTAGATCGATGTCTCGCAGTCGGCGTGATGGTGCCATCCCGACACCATGTGGGCGTCCGTCCTCACCAATCCGGCCCACAGGCCGTCGACCACGACGGCCTCCTCGCGGATCATGCCCGGGGTCGGGTCTCCCTCGACTCGCTGCTCCGGGCGGATCAGAGACACCAGATCGGTCGAGCCCATGATCACCTCCTGACTCCGAATACCAATAGTAGGTCGTCACACCAGGTCGTCCGCTCTAGCTTGTCCGAGATGATCACGAAGGCGGTCGCCAAGCCGGGGACCCGTCTCGCCAGGATCGCCCTCGTCGCCCTTGCGGCCGTCATGGTTCTGTGGCTGGCCGGTTTGATCCTGGTCGGTCTTTGGATCACCGGCCAGTTGCTACCACCGATGACGCTCACTGAAGTCCTGATTCTGATCGTTCCTTTTGTGACGGCTGGGGCTCTGATAGGCATATCGACTCTTCCATCGAGGAAGTCACTTCGGATCGGGCTCTTGGTGGTGCCTGCTGCCTACTTGTTCCTGGTCGGATTGCTCTCGTTCCCCATCGGGATCATCTTCCTCCTGCCCGCGGGCCTGGCCTTGGCCTCCATGGTGGAGATCGTTCGATCGGACGACACAAGAGTTGAGCAAGGACGACCGCCGACATTGGGATAGGCGACATGCCGAAGCGGGCATGGAACCGACGGGCCGCCCACCCCCGGTCTTCGCCGGGTTCGAGCGCCTGTTCCCGGTCGAGGGTCGAGCTTTGGAGATCGCCTGCGGCCGTGGGGCGACGGTCGTCTGGCTTGCCGGTCGGGGGATGGAGGTGCTCGGCGTCGACGTCTCACCGGTCGCCATCGATCTCGCTCGCGAGCTGGCCCTTCTCAATGGTGTCGACGACCGTTGCCGTTCCGAGGTGCACGATCTCGACGAGGGGCTTCCGGCAGGCCGGGCCGTCGACCTGTTGCTCTGCCATATGTTCCGGGATCGACGACTCGATCAGCCCATGATGGAGCGGCTTGCGCCCGGTGGTCTTCTGGCGGTTGCGGCCCTGAGCGAAGTCGGTGGCGGCAGTGGGCAGTTTCGAGCCGTACGGGGTGAGCTGAGGGTTTCGTTCGAACCGCTGGAGGTGATTGCAGAAGGAGAGGGCGACGGAGTGGCCTGGTTCATCGGCCGGCGACCCGATCGACCGTCATTGGCTCTCGGTTAGCCGAGCCAGGTTTGAGGATTTCTCGTCACAGGCGGTTTGTAGGTTGTGGAGCATGGATTGGGAGAGTTGTTCTGAGGATCGGTTGGACAGGCTGATTGCCGATGCGGAACGTGGGATCGGGGTGTGGCGGGCGGTGCAGATGGCGGCGATCTCCGAGAAGAAACATCGGAAGTCGTATCGGGCCGATGGTTACCGGTCGATGGTGGATTGGGTGGCGGCCCGGGCCGATGTCTCCCATGAGACGGCGCGGAGGGTGTGTTGGACTGGATCCCGGTTGGAGGATGCTCCCGGGGTGGCCGGACGGCTGGTGTCGG
>JBOGET010000067.1:0-4754 GCA_050741975.1 Acidimicrobiia bacterium | reverse complement strand
GGGAGCGAACCGGCCACCTCACCCACCGCCTTCTCGACGGCGGCGGCGGCCTTCGCTTCCCCGAGACTCTCGAGCATCATCCCGGCGGCCCCGATCGCGGCCAACGGGTTGATCAGCCCGGTGCCCTCGAATCCGGGGGCGGTGCCTCCTATCGGCTCGAACATGGACACCCCGTTGGGATTGATGTTGGCCCCGGAGGCGATACCGAGGCCACCCTGGATGGCGGCGCCGAGATCGGTGATGATGTCGCCGAACATGTTGTCGGTGACGATCACGTCGAATCGGCCCGGGTCCTCCACCATCCACAGACATGCCGCGTCGACGTGGGCGTACGAGGTCTGGATCTGTGGGTACTCGCTGCCCACCTCCTCGAACACCCTGGACCAGAGATCCCAGGCGTAGGTGAGGACGTTGGTCTTGCCGCACATGGTGAGATGCCGCCGTGGTCTGGATGCCGCCAGGTCGAAGGCGTACCGGATGCAGCGCTCGACGGCGAAGCGGCTGTTCACCGAGTGTTGCACCGCCACCTCGAACGGGGAGCCCTTGGCGGTGAACTCTCCCTGGCCCACATAGAGCCCCTCGCTGTTCTCTCTGACCACCACGAAGTCGACGTGTTGGGACGCGACGTCACGGAGCGGCCCGTTGACACCGGGGTGCAGCTTGACCGGTCTGAGGTTGATGAACAGGTCGAGCTCGCGCCGCATCCGGAGCAGGATCTCTTGCTCCAGGACCCCCGGTGGCACGTCGGGGTGGCCGACGGCGCCGAAGAGGATGGCGTCGGCATTGCCCAAGACCTGTAGATCGGTCCCCGTCATCGTTTCCCTGGTCCGTAGGTAGCGCTCGCCACCGAGGTCGAGCTCGTTGTACTCGATCTCGAAACCGTGGACCCTGGAGGCGGCGCCGAGCACCTTGACCGCCTCCTCGATCACCTCCGGCCCCGTCCCGTCGCCAGGAACCTTTGCCACCGAGTAGGTGCTCATTGGAAGGAGGCCGTGACCCCGTCGAGCACTTCGATTCCGGAGACGACCTCCTCGACGATGACCCTGATCTGTTCCGGTGACACTTCGCCGGAGTGATCGGCCAGGTCCTTCATCCTGGCAAAGGCCTCTTCGAAGGCGGTGCTGCTCACCTCGATGCCGAGCTGGTCCAGCGAGTGCCTAAAGGCGGCGCGTCCGGAGTGTTTTCCCATCACAATCACGGAGTTTCCCATCCCGACGGCCATCGGGTCCATTATCTCGTATGTGGTCCGCTCCCTGAGCACTCCGTGCTGGTGGATGCCGGACTCATGGGCGAAGGCATTGCGCCCGACCACCGCCTTGTTGTACTGCACCGGGTAGCCGGTCTCCTCGGACACGAGACGAGACGTCTCATAGATCTCCTCGGTGGTGACCCCAACGCCGACGCCATAGGCGTCGGCACGTACGCGCAGGGCCATGACCACCTCCTCGATCGAGGTGTTCCCCGCCCTCTCCCCGATCCCGTTGATCGCCCCTTCCACTTGACGGGCCCCGGCCTCGACCGCGGCCAGCGAGTTGGCCACGGCCAGACCCAGGTCGTTGTGACAGTGGGTGGAGACCACGAGGTCGTCCCGATCGCCCTTGACCTCGTCCACTACCCGGCGAATCAACGCTGCGTACCCGGTGGGGGTGGCGTATCCCACGGTGTCGGGGATGTTGACCGTCGTGGCCCCGGCCTCCACCGCCGCCTGGCAGACGGCGACTACGAAGTCCGGGTCGGACCGGGTGGCGTCCTCGGGTGAGTACTCCACGTTTACGGTGTAGTCCCGGGCCCTGGCCACATTGGCCTTGACGGTGGTGATCACCTCTTCCTCGTTCATGCGCAGCTTGTGCTGCATGTGAATCGGCGAGGTGGCCAGGAAGACGTGGATGCGGGGATCGGCGGCGTGCCGGATCGCCTCCCAGGCCCGATCCACGTCGTCGCCCTGGGCCCTGGCCAGGGCGGCGATGGTCGGTCCCTGCACCTCCTGGGCGATTCGGGTCACTGCCCGAAAGTCACCAGGGGAGGAGACGGGGAACCCTGCCTCGATGATGTCGACCCCCAACTTGGCGAGCTGGGTCGCGATCATGACCTTCTGATCGGGGTCGAGGGCGATGCCAGGCGCCTGTTCGCCGTCTCTGAGGGTGCTGTCGAAAATCCTTACTCGGTCTTGCATGATGTCTCCTGAATCTCGGTGGTCCTATCTGGCGGCGCCGGTCTGCCTGCTGCGGCTTACCGGCTAGATAAGAGCGAGGCCGAGAAGACTCAGGAGAGCCTGGAGGCGAAGAGGGTCACGGAGGCGGGAGCGGGTCACTTGCCGACTCCTGCCGCGACCGGGGCCGGGCTCAGCTCCGACTCCCGTTTCATGGCGATACGGCCCGACTTGACCAGGTCGATCACGCCATAAGGGCCGATATGGTCGAGGAAGGTCTTCAGATGCTGAGGCGTGCCCGTCACCTCGAAGGTCATGGCCGAGGTGCTGATGTCTATGACCTTGGCGTCGAACAGCGAGGCGGTGTCACGCACCTCGCCCCGGATGGCGGGCTGGGCGCTGATGCGGACGATCATCACCTCACGCTCGAGGGCTTCAGACGGCTCCATCTCCTGCACCTTTATCACGTTGACCAGCTTGTTGAGCTGCTTCTTGAGCTGCTCCAGCTCGGGTGCGTCGACGACGAGGGTTATCCGGGACCGCCCCTCTTGATGGGTGGGCCCCACGGCCAGAGAGTGGATGTTGAAACCGCGGTTGGAGAACATGGCCGAGATGCGGGCCAGCACGCCGGGCTTGTCCTCGACCACGACGCTCAGGGTGTGTTGCATCAGAGATCCTCCAGCCGCATCACGACCCGGTCATTGGACCCGCCGGCGGGGACCATAGGGAAGCACATCTCCTCGCCATCGACCACGACTTCGAGGACGACGGGACGGTCGGTCACGGCTAGCGTCTTCTCTATGGCCGGATCGATCTCGGAGGGATGATCCACCCGCAGCCCGACGCAACCCATCGACTCGGCCAGCATGGGGTAGTCGGGGTAGGAGAAACCGAGGTCCACCTGGGAGAGCCGGCCCCCGTAGAACAGGTTCTGCCACTGCTTGACCATGCCGTAGCCACCGTTGTTGAACACGATCACCTTGACCGGGATGTCCTCGGTGGCGGCGGTGATCAGCTCCTGACAGGTCATCTGGAAGCAGCCGTCCCCGTCGAGGGCGATGACCAACTCGTCGGGCCGGGCCGTCTTGGCCCCCACCGCGGCGGGGACGGCGAAGCCCATCGTCCCCAGACCGCCGGAGTTGACCCAGGTCCTCGGGTTGCTGAAGCCCCAGAATTGGGAGGCCCACATCTGATGTTGGCCGACCCCGGCGACGATGACACCCTCGCCGCCGGTGATGGCGTGGAGCCGCTCGATGAAGTGCTGGACCTTGATCGGCCCGTCCGGGTCCTGCTCGTAGGAGAGGGGGTATTGTTCCTTCCAGACACCGAGTTGCTCGAACCATGCCTCCCGGGCCGGGGCCAGGGCCGGGTCACGCCTTGTGCGGAGCACAGAGAGAAGGTCGTCCAGGACCGAGCGGGCGTCCCCGACGATGGGGATGTCAGCGGCCCGCACCTTGCCGATCTCGGCGGGATCGACGTCGACGTGGATGATCTTGGCATCGGGGGCGAACGCCTTGGGGTCGCCGGTCACGCGGTCGTCGAAACGGGCGCCAAGGCTGACCAGGACGTCCGACTTCTGGATGGCGGTGGTGGCGGTGTACACCCCGTGCATGCCGGGCATGCCCAAGGCGAGCCGATGATGGTCGGGGAAGGCACCACGGGCCATCAGGGTGGTCACCACCGGGGCGTTCGCCGCCTGGGCGAAAGCGAGCAGCTCCGCGGCGGCACCGGCCTTGATCACGCCGCCGCCCACGTAGAGCACCGGGCGCTCGGAGCTCTCGATGAGCTCGATGGCGGCCCGAATCTGCATCGGGTGACCGGAGACCGTCGGCTTGTAGCCGGGAAGGTTGTCCAGATGGGGCTCCCGCCAGGTGGTCATCTGATTCAACACGTCCTTGGGGATGTCGACCAGGATCGGCCCGGGCCGGCCGGTGGAGGCGAGGTGGAATGCCTCATGGATCAGATTGGGGATGTCGGCGGCATCGGTGGCCATGTAGGAGTGCTTGGTGCAATGCATGGCCAGACCGGTGGTGTAGGCCTCTTGAAAGGCGTCACTGCCGATCGCCGACGTGGGCACCTGCCCGGTGACGGCCACGATCGGGGTGGAGTCCATGAGGGCGTTCTGGAGGGGAGTGATCAGATTGGTCGCACCGGGCCCGGAGGTGGCCATCACCACGCCCACTCGTCCCGTGGCCTGGGCATAGCCCTCGGCCATGTGCCCGGCGCCCTGCTCGTGCCGGGCCAGGACATGTCGTATCGGACTGTCGAGGAGGGGGTCGTAGGCGGGGAGGATGGCACCTCCGGGCACGCCGAAGATGATCTCGACCCCTTCGTGCTCGAGGCTGCGAAGAAGCGAGTGCGATCCCGTGAATCTGGCTGGTTCTGTCATGGTGTCGGCTAACAAAAAACCCTCCGGGGGGGAGGGTCGAGCGCACGCAGGTCTGATTGCGCGCGCTACACGATGAGGAGGAGTACGTCGGCGGCGGTGAGGAACTGCTTCATTGGCGGCTTCCAAGTAAACAACTTGCGCGAACTCATGTCAAGAACATCGACGAGTCGGGCGGTCTGCTTAACCGTTCTGGCGCGGAGATCTCGACCTATAGGT
>JBOGET010000066.1:0-12495 GCA_050741975.1 Acidimicrobiia bacterium | reverse complement strand
TTTTCCTCGACCTCGAGGAGAGTCTCTCCGCTCGCACCTATCTCAGAATCCCCTCCACTCCCACCGGGCCGGATGACCCGGTGCTCGAGATCCGGGCCTTCTCCGTGGCTACCCAGCGCTCCGAGGAGACCGTTCCCCGCCTGATCGCATTCCCGGCCCGCGAGGTGCGGCCCGATCCGGGTATCCGAAGTCGAGCCGAGCAGCTGGTGAGATCCGAGCCGTGGAACGCCTCGACATGGGATCGGATCTTCGAGGGTCAGATCTTCCCCGGTATCGAGTCCTGGCTTCCCTGGCTCGCCGGGCCGGTATCGCTGATCGACGCCCTGCCGCAACGAGCCAATCTGGTCCTGGTCGAGCCGAGCCGGGCCTTCGATCGGGCCCGGGACCTGGTCAAGGAGGAATCGGAGCTGGCTGCGGCCCTCGCCCCCACCTGGGGGGAGCAGGCGCCGGAGGCCGGCGAGCACCCGGCGCTTTTCCTCGACCTCGAGGAGAGTCTCTCCGCTCGCACCTATCTCAGAATCCCCTCCACTCCCACCGGGCCGGATGACCCGGTGCTCGAGATCCGGGTGCTGGACGCGGTCCCCGGTGACCCCGAGTCG
Source organism: Acidimicrobiia bacterium (assembly GCA_050741975.1). Taxonomy (GTDB): domain Bacteria; phylum Actinomycetota; class Acidimicrobiia; order Spongiisociales; family ZC4RG35; genus JARDZU01. Next base: position 11,896 of record JBOGET010000066.1, on the reverse strand, counting down.
GTCGCCTCCGAGCTGAGCCGCTTGCTGGGCCGCGGAGTGGACACGGTGATCGCGATGGATGGTGACGCCGCCGCCGATCGGGTGGCGAGGGCCCTTGCCGAGCAAGGCCTGGCCCTCGACCGGCTCCAGGTGCTGGAGAGCTCGCGATCGGCGGTCGTCCCGGTCGGGATCCACCGGGGGTTCGTGGCCCCGTCGATCGGGGTGGCGGTGCTCGGCGAGCAGGAGATCGCCGGGCGCCGGCGCGCCCACCGACGGATCGGCAGGGTGGGCAGCGCGGTCTCCCAGCAATACCGTGACCTGACCGAAGGAGACTACGTGGTCCACCATCAACACGGGATCGGCCGGTTCGAGGGTCTCGTCTCCCGCACCATGGCCGGGATCGAGCGTGACTACCTGGTCATCCGCTATGCCGCGGAGGACCGGCTCTACGTCCCGGTCGATCAGTTGGCTGCCGTCCGTCGCTATACCGGCGGAGAGGCGCCGCGTGTCTCCCGGATGGGGGGCAAGGACTGGTCGGAGCAGAAGACCAAGGTGCGCAAGGCTGTGGCCGCCGTCGCCCAGCAGGTGGTCGAATTGCACCGGCAGCGGGCCGCGGCCTCCGGTCACACCTACGACCCGGACACCCCGTGGCAGCGGGAGATGGAAGGGGCCTTCCCCTATGAGGAGACCCACGACCAGTCACGGGCCATCGTCGACGTCAAGACCGACATGGAGTCCGGGATGCCCATGGACCGGCTCGTGTTCGGCGACGTCGGCTACGGGAAGACCGAGGTGGCGATCCGGGCCGCATTCAAGGCGGTCCAGGCCGGGAAGCAGGTGGCGATCCTGGCCCCGACCACGTTGCTCGCCCAGCAGCACCATCAGACCTTCGCCGAGCGGTTCCAGAGCTATCCGGTCCGGGTCGAGGCACTGTCCCGCTTCCTCACACCCAAGCAGCAGAAGACTGTCGTCGCCGGGCTGGCCACCGGCGAGGTCGATGTAGTGATCGGGACCCACCGCCTGCTCTCCGACGACGTCCACTTCAAAGACCTGGGGTTGCTCGTCGTCGACGAGGAGCAGCGGTTCGGGGTCTCGGCCAAGGACGCCATCAAGCGGCTCAAGGTCGGCGTCGACGTCCTCACCCTGACCGCGACCCCGATACCGAGGACCTTGGAGATGGCCCTGACCGGGATCCGCGACGTCTCCCACATCAGGACTCCGCCCGAGGACCGCCATCCCATCCTCACCTATGTGGGGCATTACGACGAGCAGGCAGTCTCGGCGGCGATCCGTCGCGAGCTGCTGCGAGAAGGACAGGTCTTCTACGTCCACAACCGGGTCCAATCGATCGACCGGGCCGTGGCCCGGCTCCAGGAGCTGGTGCCCGACGCTCGTTACGTCGTGGCTCACGGGCAGATGTCGGAAGGACAGCTGGAACAGGTGATGATCGACTTCTGGAACGGCGAGTACGACGTGATGGTGGCCACCACAATCATCGAGTCCGGGCTCGACCTCCCCAAGGTCAACACCCTCATCGTCGAGCGCGCCGACCTGCTCGGTCTTGCCCAGCTCTACCAGCTTCGGGGACGGGTGGGCCGATCGAACCAGCGGGCGTACGCCTATCTGTTCCATCCCGCCGACCAGTCCCTGACCGAGGAAGCCCATCGTCGTCTCGAGGCGATCGGGGAGGCGACCGACCTCGGCTCCGGGTTCCAGCTCGCCCTGCGCGACCTGGAGATAAGAGGCGCCGGTTCGATCCTGGGTGAGGTGCAGAGCGGGCACATCGCTGCGGTCGGCTTCGACCTCTATGCAGAGCTGGTGGCGGAGGCGGTCTCCGAGCTCGAAGGTCGGGAGCCGGCGACCGTGCCGCAACGCGAGGTCCGCATCGACCTGCCGGTCGACGCCCATCTCCCCGAGTCCTACGTCGGCGACCAGGAGCTGAGACTCGAGGCGTATCGGCGTCTGGCGACGACGACGACCAACGATGAGGTGGAGGACGTGGCCGCCGAGTGGGTGGACCGGTTCGGGCCGCTGCCCCCGGAAGCCGAGGCTCTCGTGTCGCTGGCCAAGTTGAGGGTGGAGGCGTTGCGCACAGGTCTCGAAGAGGTGGTCCAGCTCCGTCACGAGGTCAAGATGTCGCCCGTCGACCTCAAACCCTCACAGGAGGTGCGGCTCAAACGGCTGCAGCCACGATCGGTGCTCAACGCCCACGAAGGGGCCATCTTCATCCCCGCTCCCCGCGACCTGGTGCCCGGTCTCATCGAGTTCCTCCGGGAGATGTGGGAATAGGGTTCTGGGTCCTCTACTCCCGGTCACTCACTACCATCCCCTTCTCCCCTCTCCTAAGGAATCTCTTGAAGAAACTCGTATCACTCCTGACGTTGGCCGCGCTCGTGCTGGCAGCATGTGGCGGTGGGTCCGGAGCCGTGGCCGCCACCGTGAACGGCGTGGACATCACCGTTGCCGACGTCGAGTCACTTATCGACCCGGGTGAGGAGCCGACGATCCCGAAGTCGGAGTTCGCCCAGATCCTCGGGTTCGAGATCCAGCGGCAGATCATTGCCACTGCCGCCGAGGAGGAGCTCGGGATCGTGATTCCCGACGACGAGGTCGCGGCGGAGGCGGACGCCCTGTTCGAGGCCTCGAACACCGAGGGTGTGAGTCGTGAGGAGTTCCTCGCCACCAATCGGGTCACCGAGGAGCTGCTGCAGCGGGCCGCCTTCCAACAGCTGCTCCAGATTGAGGTCAGGGAGACCCTGGCCGCCGATGTGCCGGAGCCGGCTCAGGAGGAGATCGACACGGCCGTCGCCGCGGTCGAAGGGCTCTACTGCGCCTCGCACATCCTGGTGGCCACCCAAGCCGAGGCAGACGCGGTGCTCGATCGTCTCGGAGCCGGCGAGGAGTTCGCCGATGTGGCCGCCGAGGTGTCGACCGATGTCGGCAGCGGCGCCGCGGGCGGGAGCCTCGGTTGCTCCGCCCCCGATGCCTACGTGGCCGAGTTCGCCGACGCCCTGACCGGCGCCGAGACCGGGGTGCCCACCGAGCCGGTCCAGTCGGAGTTCGGGTTCCACGTCATCCTTCTCCAGGAGCCCGAGGACGTCGTTGTCGAGCAACTCAAGGCACAGACCGCAGGGACCTTCGCCAACGAGTGGTTCATCGATCACATAACGGGAGCCGAGGTCTCCGTGGACGATCGTTGGGGTACCTGGGAGACGGACCCAACACCACAGGTCGTGCCTGCCGCCGAGTGATCACGGTCATCGGTCTGGGCCCCGGCGACTTCGACCGGATTCCGGCGGTTGTCCGTTCCATCCTTCTCGACCCGGAGCTGACGGTCTGTGTCCGCACTACCCGGCATCCCGCCGCCGAACAGCTCGCCGCGATGCGGGCGGTGGTCACCTGTGACGATCTCTATGAGGAGCTCGATACCTTCGACGAGGTCTATGAGTCGATCGCCCGACGGGTGCTCGATGCGAGCAGGAGGGGACCCGTCGTCTATGCGGTTCCGGGCAGCCCGATGGTGGGCGAGTTCGCGGTGAAAAAGCTGCTCGCATCGGACTCCGAGATCGAGGTGATCCCCGCCGAGTCGTTCGTCGACGCCATCCTGGCCGAGATGGGATACGAACCTCTCGATCGAGGGCTGCAGATCCTCAACGGGCACGAGCTGCCCGACCCGCTGGTCCTGGACAAGCCGACCATCGTGGGTCATCTCGACCGTCCCGAGATCCTCGCCGATGTCGCCGCCCGGATCGCCCGTGTCCTGCCCGAGGCGGCGACGATCACCGTGCTGGCCGGTCTCGGGGCTTCCGACGCGGTGCGGCTGGAAGTCTCACCCGACGACGTCGACCCCGATCTGGCCGGGTTTCGGACTTCGATATTCGTCGACTCGGAGCCAGGTGGCCTGATCGGGGCGGTGCGGACCATGGCGATCTTGCGCCGGGAGTGCCCCTGGGACCGGGAGCAGACCCATCAGACCCTGGTCAAGTACCTGGTCGAGGAGACCTTCGAGCTGATCGACGCCGTGGCGCGTCTCGAGACCGATGAGCCCGACTGGGTGGGGTACGCCGCCGTCGAAGACGAGTTGGGTGATGTCCTTCTCTCGGTCCTCTTCCACGCCGCCATCGCCGGGGAGAAGGGCGCATTCGACATCGACGATGCCGCCGAGGTGATGCGGCAGAAGCTGGTCCGGCGTCATCCCCATGTCTTCGGGGAGGTGGACGTCGACTCGGCGGCCGAGGTGAAGAGGAATTGGGACCAGATCAAGGACGACGAGCGGGGGGAGAGCAGGCAGTCGCACATGGACGGGGTCCCGACCGGCATGCCCGCCGTCCAGCGCGCCTCCAAGATCCAGAACCGGGCGGCCAAGGTCGGCTTCGACTGGTCCCAGGCGTCCGAGGTCATTCCCAAGGTGAGGGAGGAGCTCGACGAGCTCGAGACCGTGCTGGCCGATCCGGCGGAGGCGGAGTCCGAGTTGGGCGACGTCCTGTTCTCGATGATAAACCTGGCCCGTCATCTCGGTCTCGACGGCGAGCTGGCCCTGCGCCGGGCCATCGACCGTTTCGAGACGAGGTTCCGCCACATGGAGTCGGCCGGCCCCCTCGAAGGTCTCTCCCTCGACGAGCTCAACCTGCGTTGGGAGCAGGCCAAATAGACCTTCGTAATCTGGACGCTCCGGGGTCGAATGCTGACCTGTGCAACCCAATTACGGAGTTGAAATCCACCTCCTGGTAGTTTGGCGGTCCAGCCGAACCCGGGGATCGCACACCAAATGACCCAGCCCAAGATCGAGCGCATCGTCGCTCGCCAGGTACTCGACTCTCGGGCAAACCCGACGGTCGAAGCCGAGGTGTTCACCTCGGGGGGCGGCTTCGGGCGCGCCATCGTCCCCTCCGGGGCGTCGACCGGGGCCCTGGAGGCGGTGGAGCTGCGTGACGGCGGCGACCGCTGGTCGGGCAAGGGCGTGACCAGGGCGCTCACCAACATCCGGGACCGGATTGCCCCGGCCCTCATCGGGGTCGACGTCACCCGTCAGGAGCAGATCGACCAGATGATGATCGATCTCGACGGCACCCCGACGAAGAGGAACGTCGGGGCCAATGCGATCCTCGCCGTCTCCATGGCCGTAGCCCGGACCGCTTCGGTGGCGGTCGGTCTTCCCCTCTACCGATACCTAGGTGGCCCTTCGGCTCAGGTGCTGCCGGTGCCCTGTCTCAACGTCCTGAACGGTGGGGCCCATGCCGCCAACTCGGTCGACATCCAGGAGTTCATGATCGTCCCCGCCGGGCTCCCCTCCTTCTCCGAGTCGCTCCGGGCCGGGGTCGAGGTCTATCACGCCCTGAAGCGGGTGATGGGTGGCCGCGGTCTCGCCACCAATGTGGGCGATGAAGGCGGCTTCGCCCCTGACCTCCCCACCAACGAGGCGGCCTTGGAGTTGCTGGTCGAGGCCGTCGACGTCGCCGGCTACGCGCTGGGCGATCAGATCTCCCTCGCCCTCGACGTCGCCGCCTCGGAGTTCCACCGGGAGGGGCACTACGACCTGGAGGGTGGGGAGCTGACCTCGGCCGAGATGGTCGACTATCTCGCCGATCTGGTCGAGCGATACCCGCTGGTCTCGATCGAGGACGGCATGTCCGAGGACGACTGGGACGGTTGGAAGAGCCTCACCACCCGTCTCGGCCAGGGTGTGCAACTCGTGGGCGACGACCTCTTCGTGACCAACGAGGAGATCCTGGGCAAGGGCATCAGGGAACAGGTGGCCAACGCCATCCTGATCAAGGTGAACCAGATCGGGTCGGTCTCGGAGACACTGCACACCATTAGCACCGCCAAGGGCGCCTCCTACCGGATGATGGTGAGCCATCGATCGGGGGAGACGGAGGACAGCTTCATCGCCCATCTCGCCGTTGCCACCAATGCCGGTCAGATAAAGGCCGGGGCGCCGGCCCGTGGCGAGCGCACCGCCAAGTACAACCAGCTCCTCCGCATCGAGGAAGACCTGGGCGACGAGGCCCGCTTTGCCGGCTGGGACACCTTCCGGGGATCCTCATGACCCTGCTTCGCCGTCCCGGGGTGCTGATGGTCTCTCTTCTCTTCCTCCTCCTCGGCGCCGCTTTCATCACCCAGGTCGTCCCCTATCGTCAGATCATCGAGTCGCAACGACAGGTGACCGCGGCCCAGGAGCGTCTCACCACCCTCGAGACCGAGAACGAGGCGCTCCAAGCCGATGTCGCCGCACTCAACAGCGACGAGGAGATCGAGAAGCTGGCTCGGGAGAAGTTGGGCTATGTGCGTCCCGGGGAGACCGCCTTCGTCGTGCTCGACCCACCGGGGTCGGATGACACCGTGCCCGTCGAGACCGACGAGCCGGTCGTCGAGGAGAAGACATGGGTCGACCGGATCTGGGACTTCATCTCCGGCGGTGACCTGGATTCCTCGGGATGACCGAATCGGACGACCGCCAGGTCGTCGAAACCCAGATCGGACGCACCCTTCGGGCGGACTCGATCCCCGTCTCCCGCTGTCATCTGGGTCTGCCCGTCGTGGTCCGGGTCCCGCCGATCCTCGATGACGGCACTCCGTTCCCCACCCTCTACTGGCTGACCTGCCCTCTGGCCACCGGACGCATCGCTCGTCTCGAGGGGGCCGGTGGCATCAAACGATTGGAGCGCAAGGCGGAGGCGGACCCGGGGTTCGGGGCACGTCTCGACGCCGCCCACACCGTCTACGAGGAGGAACGGGACGCTCTGGTCCCGGAGGGTGTCTCGCCCGGGCCATCCGGTGGCGTGGGTGGGACCAGGCTCGGGATCAAGTGTCTCCACGCCCACTATGCCCATGCCAGGTCCGGTGGCGACAACCCGGTGGGGGAGTTGGTCCGGGACTGGATCGAGCCGCTCGACTGCACCGTCCGTTGCGTGGTGGACGGGGAGATGAACCCCGACTGGGCCCCTACCCCGTGAAAGTGGGTGCGGTCGACATCGGGACCAACTCGATGCGTCTGCTCATAACCGATGGCAGGAAGGAGATCGGGAGATGGGTGGAGGTGACCGGACTGGGACGGGGCGTCGACCGCACCGGCGCCCTCTCCCCGGAGGGGATCGATGAATCGCTGGCCGCCCTTGCCCGATACGGGGCCATCATGGACGAAGAGGGGGTGAGGCAGCGGATGGCGATCGCCACCTCCGCAGCCCGGGATGCCCGCAACCGTGATGTGTTCTTCGACCTCGCCGAGTCGGCGCTCGGGGTGAGGCCGAGGTTGGTCTCCGGTGTGGTGGAGGCCCGTCTCGCCTTTGCGGGAGCCACCGCCGACCTCGATGGGGAGCCTCCGGTCGTCGTCTCCGACATCGGCGGGGGCAGCACCGAGCTGGTCACCGCCGAAGCTGAGATATCGGTCGAAATCGGCTCGGTGCGGCTGACCGAGCGGGCGATCCCCACCCGCCCCGCCCCAGATGCCGAGATGGAGGCGGCCGGCTCGCTCGTCGCCGAGCTGTTCTCAGGCGTCCACCTCGACGTGGGCACCTTGATCGGGGTGGCCGGGACCTGGACCAGTCTGGCCGCCATCGCCCAGGGCCTTCCCGAGTACTCGAGGGAACGGGTCCACGGCTACCGGATGCGGCGGAGTGAGCTGGAGAGGGTGATCGACACGCTGGCCGGGAAGACCGTCGAGGAGACGGCGGCCATCCCCGCCCTCGACCCGAAGCGGGCCCCGGTGATCCTGGCCGGGGCCTTGGTGGCCCACGGGGTGATAGAGGTCCTCGGTGTCGACGAGGTGCTGGTGTCGGAGCACGACACCCTCGATGGCCTCGCAATGGAGCTGCTGGCTATACCCTGAGCACCTACCCGAGCCCGGGTGGCGGAATGCAGACGCGAGGGGCTTAAACCCCCTTGAGCCGAAACGGCTCGTGTGGGTTCGAATCCCACCCCGGGCACCCCTGGCGCCGACCAGGGCTCCCCCTCTACTCGCCTTGGTCTTCCTGGTCTGAACGCGAATCATTCGATGCGGAGCCGAGCGCCGCACCGAATGCGAAACCGATGCCGACCCCGATGGCGATGTTGTCGAGCGCGACGCCCAGGGCCGTGCCAACTCCGATTCCGATGGCAATTCCGAAACCCATTCGGTTCCCCACCTTTCGCGTGAATTGTCATCGGCCACGTGCTGCCTCCCTTGCACCAAGCGTCATACGAAAAAAGGTCGTGGGACCCGGGCCGGTGGGTGGGGGAGGGGAGAGGAACCGGGCCCGGGCCCCACGATGCGCGAGGGAAGATCTAGGTCCTCGTGATTCACCTTTCCCACATAGATCAACCCCCGTCACCAGGAGTGTAACCCTCACCGGGCCCCTGTCCTTGGGAGCGTGGCATTAGCGTGGCGCTCGTGGCCGAGTACCCATCCGAGTACGAGCTGGACGTTGCGCTTCGCGACGGCGGCGGGGCACGGATCCGACCGATCAAGCACGACGACGGGCCGCTCCTGGTCGAGTTCTTCGAGAGACTCGGCCCCGAGTCCCGATACTTCCGGTTCTTCCGCATCAAGAAGACCCTGGAGCCGAAAGAGGTCGAGTTCTTCACCCACGTCGACTACTCGGACCGGATGGCCCTCATCGCCGTCCTCGACCGCAGGATGATCGGGCTTGCCAGCTATGACCGGGAGCGTGGCGACCCGGGAACCGCCGAGGTCGCCTTCGCCGTCGCCGACGAGCACCAGGGGCGGGGGATCGGGACCCAACTCCTCCAGCTCCTCACCACCCATGCCCGCTCCCACGGTGTCGAGCGTTTCGAGGCGTTCGTGCTCCCCGAGAACCGGCAGATGATGCGACTCTTCCGCAACTCGGGTTACGAGCTGACCCGGACCATCGACGAAGGGGTGTTCACGGTCGACTTCCCGGTGGCGGAGAGCGAGGGCATGCTCCAGGCCGAGTGGGAGCGGGAGAAGCGGGCGGTGGCGGCCTCGATCCTCCCCCTCTTCTTCCCCCGCTCGGTGGCCGTCATCGGCGCCTCCAACGACCCCACGTCGATCGGCGGGAGGTTGTTCCACAACATCCTGTTCGAGGGTTTCACCGGGCCTCTGTACCCGGTGAACCCAAACGCCAAGGTGATCGGGTCGGTCCGGGCCTACCCCACCATCGGCGACGTGCCCGACGAGGTCGATCTGGCTTACATCGTCGTCCCCCAGCACTTGGTCGTCGACGTCGCCCGGCAATGTGCCGCGGCCCGGGTACGCGGCATCGTGGTCATCTCCGCCGGATTCTCCGAGACCGGCGAGGAGGGGGCGAAGCTGGAGGCCGAGCTCCTCGACATCGTGCGCGATTCGGGGATGCGCATGGTGGGCCCCAACTGCATGGGTCTGCTCAACACCGCACCCTCGGTCCGTCTCAACGGGACATTCGCCCCCGTCTACCCCCCGGCAGGGAATGTCGCCATGTCAAGCCAGTCCGGAGCCCTCGGCATCGCCATCCTCGACTATGCCACCCGCAACAACATCGGTATCTCACAGTTCGTCTCGGTGGGCAACAAGGCCGACGTCAGCGGCAACGACCTGATCCTGTCCTGGGAGGACGACCCGCAGACCGACGTGATCAGCCTGTATCTGGAGTCCTTCGGCAACCCGAAGAAGTTCTCACGGCTGGCCCGGCGCATCGGGAGGCGCAAGCCGATCATCGCCGTCAAGTCGGGTCGATCCGAGTCGGGCAGTCGCGCCGCCTCCTCGCACACCGGAGCCCTCGCCTCGTCGGACGTGGCGGTGCAGGCTCTCTTCCGACAGGCGGGGGTGATCCGAGTCGACACCATCGAAGAGCTGTTCGACGCGGCCAACCTCCTTGCCAGCCAGCCGATCCCGGCCGGGAGCCGCGTGGGGATCGTCACCAACGCCGGGGGCCCCGGGATACTGGCGGCCGACGCACTCGAGGCCAATGGATTGGTCCTGCCCGAGCTCTCCAGCCAGCTGCAGGACCGAATCGGGGCCCGGCTACCGGCGGAGGCATCGACGAAGAACCCAGTCGACCTGATCGCATCGGGAGGGCCGGTCGAGTTCGAGCACGCCACCTCGCTCCTGCTCGAATCGGGCGAGGTGGATGCAGTCATGGTCATCTACGTGCCGGTCTCCCCGGAGGGCGCCCAGGACGTGGCCGACGCCATCAAGAGGGCACAGCTTGCCTACGAGGGCGAGGTGACCCTGCTCTCCGTCTTCATGCAGACCGGCGATGCCGCCCACTACCTGGCCGGGGGGGAGGGGGGCCGGTCGATCCCGACCTACCTGTTCCCCGAATCGGCGGCCCTGGCCCTGGCCCGAGCCGTCCGGCACGGTGAGTGGCGCCGGCGTGACCCGGGCATCGAGGCCAGGTTGGAGTCAGGTGTCGAGGAGCAGATCCGGGCCCTGATAGAGGAGGCATTGGAGAGCGTCCCCACCGAGGACGGCTGGCTCGACCCGGACATGGTCGACAACCTGCTTCGGGCGGCGGGCTTGAGGGTGCCACGTTCGACGGTGGTCCGCTCGAAGCGGGATGCGGTCGCCGCCGCCGGCGAGTTGGGCAGCCCGGTCGTGTTGAAGGTCATCTCGGAATCGGCCCTCCACAAGTCGGACGTCGGTGGCGTCGTGCTCGGAGTTATGGGCGACTCCGAGGTGGAGCAGGCCTACCAACAGGTGACGACGGCGGTGAACGACGCCGAGGGTGTCCTGGTCCAGGAGTTCATCCCAGGTGGGCATGAGGTGCTGATCGGGATGACCCAGGACCCCAGCTTCGGCCCGCTGGTGGTCTTCGGCCTGGGCGGAATCTACGTCGAGCTCCTCGAGGACGTCGCCTTTCGCATCCACCCCCTCACCGATGTCGACGCCTCCGAGATGATGCGGGAAACCAAAGGGTTCCGTCTCCTCGAGGGTTATAGGAACCAACCACGTGGCGACGTGGCCGCCCTGGAGGGCGCTCTGATGCGGGTTTCGGGTCTCATCAGTGCCGTGCCGGAGCTTGTGGAGATGGACCTGAACCCGGTCAAGGTCCTGGAGCCCGACGGGGGAGTGGTTGTGGTCGATGCCCGAATGAAGATCCGCCGAGTGGAGGCGAGAAAGCATCCCCGGATGCGAGACCTCCCCGGGGTGACGTCCTGAGTCAGAAGGAGTGATATGTCGTTTCTGAGAACAATCGACGAGGAATCGGCCCCCGAAGATGTGGCCGCCATCTACGAGAAGGACATCGGGCGGCTGGGATATCTCCCCAATTACACCCGGATCTTCTCCCTCCATCCCGACGCCTACCTGGCTTGGCGCGGACTGGTCGGCGCCATCGCCCGGCCGATGGACGAGCTTCGTTATGAACTGGCCGCGATCGGCGCCGCCGGGAGGCTTCGCTCCAGCTACTGCTCCCTGGCGCATGGCAAGACCCTGAACGACGAGTTCTTCCGGCCGGCCGAGGTCAGGCAGATCGTGCACGGCCGGGCATCGTCAGTGCTGGACGAGACTGACGCCCTGATCGTCGAGTTTGCCGCCAAGGTCGCTGAGGATGCCACGACTGTGAGCGAGGAGGACATCGAGAGGTTGCGAGCGGCCGGTCTGAGCGATCGTGACATCTTCGACGTGGTGCTCGCCGCCGCCGCCCGCAGCTTCTTCACCAAGGTGATCGATGCCACCGGGACCCTGGCCGATTCGGTCTACATGGACATGGATCCCGAGTTGCGTGATGCCCTGACCGTGGGCCGCCCCATCGAAGCGGGCTGACTCGCGGGGGGTGGTTTCTCCCCCCGGACGGGGGAGTACCGGCGTAGCCGGGGAGGGGGGTTCTGGCCCTGCCCGGACTTTTCTGAGATTTCTTCTCTGATCGTCCTGATCGGACCCGAATTTGTCGCTTGGTCTTCGTAGGTTGTCGGGTATGGGTATGGAGGGGTGTTCGAACGAACGGCCCGGTTCGGGTTCCGTCATTCCACTGCCGGACAG
>JBOGET010000065.1:0-109539 GCA_050741975.1 Acidimicrobiia bacterium | reverse complement strand
GTCGAGATCTCCGCGCCAGAACGGGTGGTGATATCGGACCCCACATCGGAGGAATGGTGGATATTCGGGATCGTGGTCGTGATCCAGACCGCGGCCATCGGATTCGGCATGTTCGCCAACGAGGATGGCTTCGATGTGATCGGCGAGGCACAGAACGGCCGGGGACGCAGTGGACCGGGCTCAGGCATTCGAGCCGGACGTGATCCTGATGGACCTGCGCATTCCAGAGACGGACGGGGTGAGTGCAATCAGGCTGCTGATGGAGAAGGGCATCGGCGGCCGCGTCCTGCTCCTGACCACCTACGACACGGATACCGACGTCCTTCCCCGCCATCGAGGCCGGCGCCACCGGGCTCCTGCTCAAAGACACCCCTCGCTGCGAGCTGCTGGGTGCGGTGTGGGCCGCCGGCGGAGAAGAAGCCGTCCTCTCCCCGAGTGTCGCTTCTCGACTCCTCGAGCAGGTGCGACAACCGCACGCGAGACGGTGACCGAGCGCGAGCTCGAGGTGCTCCAACTCGTGGCGTCCGGTTCGACCAACCGGGAGATGGCAGAGCGTCTGTTCATCAATGAGACGACGGTCAAGACCCATCTCCTCCACATCTACGCCAGGCTGGGGGTCAACGATCGCACCGCCGCGGTGGGAGCAGCCTTCGAGAGGGGTCTGCTCACCCCGGGCGAAACGACTCGATCGGGACCGACCCCGTAACGTGGCCAGATGACCGATGACCTCTACCCGAGGTTCAGCCCGGAGGAGCTGGGACGACGCCGGCAGGTGATGCTCGAGGTGATGGAGAAGGCCGGGGTGTCACACCTGGTGGCTTATGGCGCCGAGCGCTCCGGCTCGGCCGTGCCCTGGCTGTCGGAGTGGCCGGTGACCCGGGAGGCCGCCCTGGTGGTCAGCCCCGGTGAGCCCTACCGGCTGTTGGTCCAGCACTACAACCACCTGCCCAATGCGCGACGGATCGCCTCCGACTGCGAGGTCGAGTGGGGTGGGCCCTCCACCCTGGCCCGACTGAGTGAGGTGCTTCGGGCCCGCCACGCCCAAGGACAGCGGGTTGGGGTGGTCGGGCCACTTCGCTTCCGGGATCACCAGGAGCTGGCTGCCACGGTCGGGGACCTGGTGAGCCTCGACCGCGAGTACCAGCGGCTGCGTCTGGTCAAGTCACCCGAGGAGATCGAGCGGTTGGAGGTGGCGGCCAGGCTCTCGGACCGGGCGGTGCTGGCGATGATCGCCCAAGTGGAGGTGGGGATGGACGAACGCCAACTTGCCGCCGTAGTCGAGACGTCCTACCTGGCCGAGGGAGGAACCAACCACATTCACTTCTTCGCCGCCACCTCGATGAGCGACCCTGACATCTGCGTGCCATCCCAGTTCCAATCGACACGCCCGCTGCAGGTGGGCGACATCCTCTTCTGTGAGATCAGCGCCGCGTTTTGGGGCTACGCAGGGCAGGTGCTGCGCAGCTTCACCATCGCTTCCGAGCCGACACCGCTCTACACCGACCTCCACCATGCGGCCGATGCCGCCTTCGATGCGATAACTGCGGTGGTGCGGCCCGGGGCCCATGTCCGGGAGCTGGTCGAGGCGTCCGGTGTCATCGAGGAGATGGGCTTCACCACCTATGACGACCTGGTCCATGGTTATGGCGGCGGCTACCTGCCACCGGTGCTCGAGAGCACCAATAGGCCCAACCTGGCCACCCCCGACCTGGTCCTCGAAGAGGGGATGGCCCTGGTGATCCAGCCCAACGTGATCACCACCGACGAGCGGGCCGGGGTGCAGACCGGGCATCTGGTGATGGTGACAGCCGACGGGTGGCGACCGCTGCACGACGTGCCCCGGGGTCTGACCCGGCTCGCCGGTTGAATCGGAGAACCCCTTGCCCGTCGGCGACCGTATTGATTACTGTCCGCGACCACAATCGATTGCTGGAGCCCCTCCACCAGACAAGGGACCAACAAACGATTGTGACCTGTAGATCACCCATGGCGAATGACGACAGAGAAACCGAGGAGGAGGATGTGATGAGAACGAATCGATTAGCGACACGGTGGTGGATGTTGCTCGTGGTCCTGGGGATGGTGGCAGCCGCCTGCACCACAACCGAGACCACCGACACCACCACCGGGGCGACGGAGGCGACCGAGGCGACCGGTGACGGCGGGGGTGAGACGTCCACCACCGCAGGCGGGGATGAAGAGGGCTCCGGTGACACGGGCGTGTTCGTCCATGCCGCCGACGACGAGGCCACCACGGTGGACCCGGCCCAGGTCGAGGCAGGTGAAGGCGGTGAGACCATCATCACCCAGGTATACGAGCGTCTGGTCGAGGTCGGGCCCGACGGCCCCGAGCTGGTCCCGGGCCTCGCCAGTGAGGTCCCCTCGCTCGACAATGGCCTCATCTCCGAGGACGGCCTCACCTTCAGCTTCCCCCTTCGAGAGGGAGTGGTGTTCCATGACGGCACCGACCTGACCGCCGACGATGTGAAGTACTCATGGGACCGGGTCCTCACCATGGACCTCCCCGAGAGCAACGCCGGGCTTCTGGCGGACATCGTGGCGGAGACGGTCGTCGTCGACGACCTGACCTTCCAGGTGACCCTGCAACAGCCGAGCGCCGCCTTCCTCAACTCGGTCGTGACAGCATCTGTGGCTTCGATCGTGAGCCAGGACGCGGTGGAGGCAAACGGAGGAGTCGCCGCGGGAGAGGTCAACGAGTTCATGACCGCCAACACGGTGGGCACCGGTCCCTACCGCCTGGCAGCCTGGAACCGGGGTGAGAACTTCCAGCTCGAGGTGTTCGACGAGTACTGGGGAGACCCGGCCAACGTCGACGTGCGCATCGACGTCGCCCCCGACACCGACACCCGGATCCTCGGGCTCCGCGCCGGTGACTACGACATGATCGAAATCGATCCCTCACTGGTGCCCGACCTGGAAGGCGCCGAAGGCGTCGAGATCTTCTCCGGCGAGTATCTGCTCGAGCCGATACACATCGGGTTCAACACCCGGTTCGAGGAAGGGTCACTGCCCCCGGAGGACACCATCACCCCCGATTTCTTCAGGGACCCGCTGATCCGGAGGGCGTTCAACTACACCTTCGACTACCAGGCGTTCATCGATGGCGCGCTCGGTGGCCTGGGGGCACCGATCCCGCACTACTTCCCACAAGGGATGTTGGGGTACAGCGAGGACTACCCGGTCTACGAGCAGGACCTGGCCATGGCCGAGGAGCTGTTCCGCGAAGCGGGAGTTTGGGACGAAGGCTTCACCGTCTCGGTGATCGCCGAGGAGGGGAACCTGTTCGAGGTAGCCGCACTCGTTCTCCGCGACTCGATGGCGGTGCTGAACCCGGCGTTCCAGATACGGGTGCTGGCCCAGGCGGAGGCCCAGTTCGACGAGGCCCATGCCATGGACCCGATCCCGTACGCGATGTGGGTGAAGAACTCAGACCCGTTCGCCGACCCACATGCCCTGATGATGGCCTATATCCATCCGGAGGGTGAATGGGGCCCGGTGCACGGGATGGGCGATGCATATCAGAACCCGGATCAGATCGCGTCCCTGATCGACCAAGCGGGCACGGAGCTCGACGTCGACGCTCGGGTCGCCCTGTACGCCGAGCTCGCCCCGCTGCTGTTTGAGGACCCGATGTGGATCATCGCCGGCAACGAAGTGGCCCTGAACGCCCATCGTGACACGGTGGAGGGATTCGTGATGAACCCGTTGTGGCCGCGGCCCGGGGTGAAGTTCGCCTTCTACGACAAGTGACACCCAGGTGGGGGGCCCCGGTCCTCGGGGCCCCCCACCTGCCACACTGAGCACAGCATTCGATGCAGATACGCGACTACCTGATTCGGCGCCTGATGGTCCTCCCACTGTTGCTGGTGGGAGTCTCCATCATCGTGTTCGCCTTGACCCGGGTCGGGGGGTCGCCGATCGGGATCTATCTGTCGCATGAGATGACCCCGGACGAGGTCGAGGAGCTCGAGGACCGATACGGTCTCAACGAGCCTCTTCCCGTCCAGTACTTCGCCTGGGCCGGCGGGGTCCTTCGAGGTGACCTGGGATGGTCCGGGGTGGCGGTGGCGCCGGTGACCCAGGTCTTCCGTGAAAAGCTGGCCGCCACGATGGAGCTGGCCATCGCCGCCGGGCTGGTGGCAGTGACCCTCGGCATCACGCTGGGGACTTTCGCCGGAGCGAGACGCGACCGCCTGCCCGATCACCTCACCCGGATCTTCTCCGTGAGTGGCGCCAGCATGCCCGTCTTCTGGTTCGCCATCGTTTTGCTCATCGTGTTCTGGGTTTATCTCGGGTGGTTCCCCACCGGCAGGTCGGACCCGGAGCTGTTCGCCTCCATCGCCCACCCCACAGGGCTCTACATCGTCGACTCGCTCCTGGCCGGCAGCTGGCAGGGCTTCGTGGACGCCCTCTGGCATCTGGTCCTACCTGCCATCACACTCGGCTTCGGCACCACGGCGATCATCACTCGCATGATGCGGTCATCGCTGGTCGAAGAGCTCAACGAGGACTATGTGGACGCAGCTCGGGCCAAGGGGCTTCCCGAGCGCCTGGTTCTCAAGCGCCACGCCCGGCGCAACGCCCTCATCCCGACGGTGACCGTGATCGGTCTCAGCTTCGGGTTCCTGCTCCAGGGGACGGTGGTCGTCGAGATCATCTATCAATGGCCCGGGCTGGGGAGGTGGCTGGCCGACGCCGTGTTGCGAGGCGACCAAGCCACCATCATGGCCTATGTCCTGTTCACCAGCGTGCTCTTCCTGACGGTGAACCTGGCCGTCGACATCATCTACGCCTACCTCGACCGCCGCGTCGTCTTGGGGACCTGACCATGGCCGACCTTGCCCAACCTCGCCTCGCCATCCCCCCGGCCACCGGCCCCCTCGCCGTCCGTCTCAGACGCCTGGCAGAGGTCACACGCCAGGCCCTTCGCAACCCCACCACGGTCATCGGCCTCGTCGTCATCGTCCTCATGGTCCTGGTAGCCCTGCTCGCTCCAGTGCTGACCACGCCAAACGTGCCCAACCCATACCAGATGCCACGTGACTGGACCGCCCTCAACCAGCCGCCGGGGTCACCGGGTTACTTGTTGGGCACCACCGCCCACGGCGGCGATGTGCTCTATGGGATCATCTGGGGGTCACGCACCTCTCTGCGGCTCTCGCTGATCGTGGTGAGCGTGACCGTGACTGTGGGCACCATCGTCGGCAGTCTGGCCGGGTTCATCGGCGGCAAGGTCGACGAGGTCCTGATGCGGGTGGTCGATATCTTCCTGGCCATCCCCGAGCTGATCTTCGCCCTGGCCATCGCCGCCGTGCTCGGGCCGTCATTCGCCAACATCATCCTCGCCCTGGCCATGGTCTACTGGGTGAAGTACGCCCGGATCATCAGGGGTCAGATCATCCACGTGAAGCAGAACGACTATGTCGACTCCGCCCGCGTGATCGGCGACTCCAAGCTCTGGATCTATCTGAAGGACGTTCTGCCCAATTCCATAACCCCGGTCGTGGTCCAGGCGACGCTCGACATGGGCCACATCGTCCTCGTCGGCGCCACCCTCAGCTTCATCGGCCTGGCAGAGGCCGGACTGGCCGAGTGGGGAGTGCTGGTCAGCGAGGGGCAGGTCGGGATCTCGACCGGCCGCTGGTGGGCCTCCACCTTTCCGGGCCTGATGATCTTTCTCTGGGCCCTCGCCTTCAACCTGGTCGGCGACGGCCTCCGCGACGTCCTCGACCCGAGGACGGAGGCCAGGTGACCTCGACCGCCCGTGCCGGCATCTCTCATGAAGGGGCCACGGCGCCGCTGGTCGCCTCGGTGCAGGACCTTCGGATCCACTTCAAGACCAAGGCAGGCTTCATCCACGCCGTCGACGGCATCTCATTCGACGTTCGAGACGGCGAGACCCTGGGACTCGTCGGTGAGACTGGCTGCGGCAAGAGTGTGACGGCACGGGCCTTCATGCGTCTCGTGCCCAGCCCGCCCGGGGTCTATGCCGGTGGGCGCATCGACTTCTGGTCGAGCGAGGCCCGAAGCGCGGGTGAGGGGCCGGTCGACCTGCTCACCATTTCTCACGATGAGATGCTGGAGATCCGCGGCGACCGAATCGCCATGATCTTCCAGGACCCGGGCAAGGCCCTGAACCCGGCCCTGTCGATCCGGGACCAGCTCGCCGAGGTGTTCTACCACCACCGGACCAGCGAACTGCTCGAGCCGGTCGGCCCCGACGCCCCATTGATCATCCGCCGAGCCGCCAGCCAGCAGGCCGGCGGCTTCGAGCGTTTCCTGCTCAAGTTCCCGCCCCTGCGCTCCCAGGCGGCGAAAGTGCGGGGCGAGGTCGACGAGCACGTGGCGGACGCCCTAGCCGAGACCCAGATACCAAACCCGCGCAAGATCATGGCCCGGTACCCCCATGAGCTGTCCGGAGGCATGAAGCAGCGGGTCCTGATCGCCCAGGCGCTGGCCTGTAACCCCGACCTGCTCATCGCCGACGAGCCGACCACAGCCCTCGACGTCACCATCCAGGCGAGGATCCTGGAGCTGATCGCAGAGCTGCAGCAGCGTCACCAGACCTCGGTGCTCTACATCAGCCACGACCTCTCATTGGTGCGCGAGATCAGCGACCGGGTGGCGGTGATGTACGCGGGGAGGATCGCCGAGATCGGCAGCACCGATGACGTGTTCAGAGACCCGCTGCACCCGTATACCCGGGGTCTGATGGCGGCGGTGCCATCTGCCGCACACAAACGCGGAGAGCTGGCCGCCATCGAGGGGACCGTCCCCGAGTTGATCGACCCGACGCCCTCGTGCCGGTTCAACACACGTTGCCCTTATGCCGTCGAGGTGTGCCGGACGGTCGACCCCCGCTATCTGAGCCGCGACGACAGCCATGGGGTGGCCTGTCATGCGCACGACGACCCTGCCGCGCTCGGTCTGGGCCCTGATGAGTTGCCGTCGTTCGACAGGAGAACCCGATGACGACACTTCGCGCCGAGTCGCCCCAGCCCGGCGAGGCGATGGCGGAGCACCCCGTGATCACCGTGCGGGACGTGGAGAAGCACTTCCCGATAAAGGACGGCGTCCTCCAGCGCGTGGTCGGCCAGGTCAGGGCGGTCGACGGGGTGTCTCTCGAGATCCGCCGCGGCGAGACTCTCGGCTTGGTGGGAGAGAGCGGCTGCGGCAAGACCACACTCGGGCGATGCATCAGCGGTCTCGTCGAGCCCACCGGAGGCGGCATCTACTTCCGCCTCCCCGACGCGGAGCGGGCCGAGCTCGACCAGATACTCGAGGTGCCCGAGGCCGAGCGAACTTCCGAGCAGCGCCGGCGGATGGAGCAGATCGACTCACGTCATCGGATCACGTCGCTGAGCGGCGATGCCTGGAGAACCTACCGGCGCAATTGCCAGGTGGTGTTCCAGGACTCCTTCAGCTCCCTCAATCCCAGGCAATTGGTGAAGGACATCGTCGGCCGGCCGCTGCGCATTCACAAAGAGGCCAGCGGGTCGGAGCTGACCGAACGCGTGGTGTCACTGCTGGAGAGCGTGGGCATGGGTCGACAGCATCTCTACCGGTACCCGCATCAGTTCTCCGGTGGCCAAAGGCAGCGCATCTCCATCGCCCGGGCCCTGGCCCTCGACCCCGAGTTCATCGTCCTCGACGAGCCGACCAGCGCTCTCGACGTGTCGGTTCAGGCCCAGATCCTCAACCTCCTGCACGAGCTCCAGCGTGACCGGGGCCTCACCTTTCTGTTCATCAGCCACGACCTCGGGGTGGTCCGGCTGATGAGCGACCGCATCGCAGTCATGTACCTGGGCAAGATCGTGGAGAAGGGCACCTCGACCGAGTTGTTCGAGCGCCCCCGCCACCCCTACACCGAGGCTCTCCTCGCCGCCAACCCCGACATCAATGCCGACGTGGGCGCCGAGATGCAGGGCCTCGAGGGAACGGTTCCCGACCCGGCCAACCCGCCCGAGGGGTGCCGGTTCCACACCCGCTGCCCGGTGGCGACCCCCATCTGTGGGTGGGAGGTGGACGACGCCGTCTCCTGGCTCAGTGTGGAGACCGAACTGCTCGAGACCCTCATCGGTGTGGAGCGTCGCACCAACTTCGACGCCACCCTGGTGTTCTCCGGCGAGGCGGCGGCGGGGGCGGTGGGGAAGGCGATGGAGAATGGGGGCCTCCCTCCGGCGATGGCCTCGGCCCTGGAGCAGGCTGCAGCGGAAGGCACCAAGGTCCACCTCAGGTTCACTCCGGTCGAGCCGGTGCAACTCGAGGACGTCGACGACGGTCACCTCACCAGTTGTGTCCTGCACACCTCACGGCAGCGGGACCTCTGAGGGCGGGGAGCAGCGACTCAGTCCGGCCGATCGGGGGTCAGGTCCGGCGGGTTGACACCGAGGGCACGCAACATCCCCAACTCGTCACCGAAGTACCAGGCCTCGGCGATGAGCCCTCCCTCCACACGCCACAACCCCACCTCGATCACGTCGATATGCCGATGGGTGGCGGGAATCCCATATACCGAGCCGCGATGGGTCCCCACCACCCGGAAGATGCCCCACACCTTGTCGTCTTTGGCGGTGAGCTCGATGAGGATGTTCTCCCGATCCGGGACCGACTCGTCTGTCATACCCCCCGATCCTTCGTGGTGCCACAACTCGCCGATATGTGTGAAGCCGGCCCGATGACGCCGGAAGTCCTTGGCCAGGAAGGGTTGGCGCTCGGACACCTTGGCCGCCCGATATCCGGCGACGACGGCCAGGGCGGCCGCCTCCTGCTCGGTGCAGGTGCACTCGACCGGGCCAAAGATGCTGATGTGAGGATGTGGCTGCATGGGCCTCCTGTCAGAGTTGGATGATGGGGCGGATCGCCGTGCGTGACTCGAGGGCGGCGAAGGCCTCGCCCACCCGGTCGATGGGGTAGACGTCGGTGAGGAGCGGGGTGACGTCGACCGACCCCGACCTCATCAAGGCGATCATGGCCGGGTAGGCGTTGGGACTCGAGCGCACGCCCAACAGGTCGATCTCGTCGAGGGTCAGCCGGTCCGGGCTGATCTCCGACGGCTTGCTGCCGGTGAGGCCCAGCAACGCGACCTTTCCGCCCCGTCGCACCGAGTCGAGGGCTTGGGCCGGGACGGCCGGGTTGCCGGTGCAGTCGAAGGCGTAGTCGACCCCCCGGCCCCCGGTCAAGGCGCGGACTCCCTCCACCGGGTCACCGCGCTCGTAGTCGACGACCTCGTCACATCCCATCTTGGCGGCGAGGGCGAGTCTTTCGCCGCGGCCGACCATTATCAGTTGCGTGGCTCCCGATGCCTTGGCCACGGCAGCCGTGAGCAGTCCGAGCAGGCCGGGACCGAAGACGGCGACGCTCGACCCGGGGAGGAACCCGACTCTGCGCAAGGCATGGACGGTGAGCGATCCCTGGTTGACCAATGCTCCCTCCAGGGGGGTGATCGAGTCGGGGAGACGGTGGAGCATTGGAGCGGGCCGGACCGCATACTCGGCGAGAGCGCCCGGCGCGGTGTGCCCGTAGAGCCGGTAGCCAGGGAAGCGGACCATCTCGCACAGGTTGTAACGGCCACTCCGGCACATCGGGCAGCGGCCACATCCGATGTGATTCTCGGCCACGACCTGATCGCCGACCTGGAGGTCCAGCCCATCCAGCCCCGGACCGAGGGCAGCGACCTCACCCGACCACTCGTGACCGATGACGAAAGGCAGCGACGGGGGCCACCCTCGGGTCTCGAAGGCTCCCTGGACCATCTTGAGATCGGTGCCACACAAGCCGCACGACCGCACCCGCAACAAGACCTCACCCGGGGCCGGCTCCGGTGTGGCCACCTCCTCGACGGCGAGATCGTTCCATCCTCGGAGAACCGCTGCCCTCATGGTGGCCGGTGTCATCGTGGTGGCCTCTGGTCGAGCTCCGTCTCTCGCTCCTCCAACGCCTTCCATATCTCGTCCAAGGACTCGACGACACGCTCGGCGACTGCCTCGATGATCTCCTTCGCCCGGTCCTCCGATACCGATCCGGGCGAGCCGTACCAACCGGTGGACGCCACCTCACGGAAGTCCTTCATCACCGGGAACACGTCTCGGCGGCGGAACATCGCATGACCGTCGGCGCCCCTCTCCATCGGGTCGCCGCCGGAGACACGGTCGAGATGGACCAGTGACGGGTCGTGGGCCAGCACCGCCGCGGTCTCCATCGACCCGGCATGGGTGAACTCCATCTCGTCGGGGAATAGCCCGTTGGCGATGACATGGGCCTCGGCCACGGCGACACGCATCGGGAGACGCTGTTGCACCTCGTCGGCCGCGAGACGGATGGAGGGCGTGTTCCCCTCATGCCAGTTGACCACCAGCACCCGGTGGACGCCGGCACCGGCCAGCCCCTGGCACACGTCGACCATCATCGCCACCAGCGTGGCAGGACGGAGACTGAGGGAACCGGGCCAGGGGAGGTGGTAGGGGGCAACCCCGACCGGCGACAAGGGGAGCACCGGGGCTTCGATGCGTTGCGCCACCCGCAGGGCCACGGCGAGGGCGGCAAAGGCGTCGGTCCCAAGCGGGAGATGGCCCCCGTGCTGCTCGACGCTCCCGGTGACCAGGATCGCGGCCCCCCGCCCCAGCGCCGCCTCGGCCTCGGGCTGGGTCATGTTGGTCAGCAGCATGTCGTTGGCCGTCGCCATCGTGGTCCCCTGTGGTCGTGCCTGCACAAACGGTTGTGCGCTGGACGTTACCGGTGCCGGCAACGCGGTGTCAATCGGCGGCCGGAGCGGTCGACTCCCGCACGACGAGCTCCGGCCTCACCAGCCTGGTCACCGGGGGACGGTCCCTGTCGGTGATGATCTCGAGGAGGAGGGAAGCGGCCAGGGCGCCCATCTCTTGCTGGGAGATGCGCACCGTGGTCAGCGCCGGCGAGAAGCGCTCGCCGTAGGGCATGTCATTGAATCCCACCACCGAGACGTCTCCCGGACAGGATCGGCCGGTGTCACGTATGGCGTCGATGGCGCCGAGGGCCAGACGATCGTTGGCCGCCACCACGGCCGAGGTCTCCGGCCGTTCCCCCAGGAGCTCCCGGGTGACCCGGCGACCTTCCTCTTCGGTTTGACGATTGGCGAAGTGGTGACTTCCGCTCAGGCCCCGCTCGGCCAGCGCACCCTCGAAAGCAGCCAGCCGGTTCACGGTCGAGGAGACGTCCTCGGGCCCTCCGACGTGGACGATGTGGCGATGCCCCAACTCCAACAGGTGCTCGACCGCCAGACGGGTGCCGGTGTGGTCGTCGGGCAGAACGGAAGATATCCGGGGCGAGGTCACGGCACGGTTGAACAAGACCACGGGCGTCCCGGCGGCCACGACACCTTCCAGCACGGGGTCCTCGTCCCGGGCCACCCCGTAGAGAAGACCCTCGGCCTGGGCGCCCAGCATCGCCGCCACCTGTGACCGGGCATGCTCCAGGTTCTCATCGGTCGAGGCCAGGAGAAGCGAGTAGCCCTCTCCGAACAGGACGTCGCCCGCTCCACGGGTGATCCCGGCCTGATACAGGTTGGCCACATCGGGCACCACCATGCCCACAACCAGGGTGCGCCCGGTCCGCAACGCCCGAGCCAGCGAGTTGCGCCGATACCCAAGCCGCACGGCCACCTCCCGGATCCGTTCCTCCGTCTCCGGAGTGATCCGGCCCGCCGCCGCCTGGCCGTTGAGGACTCGCGACACGGTGGAGATGTGTACCCCTGCCTCGCGGGCCACATCACGCAGCGTGGCCGACTGGGCCGTCGTCACCGCGTCCGGCCCAGCCTGTGCCGGACCCTCTCCGGTCTTGCTCATGACAATGAGGTTAACGAGGGTCCTCAGCCCGCTCGCACCAGCTCGATGGGGAGACGGTGGAGAGATCGGGCCCCGTCAGGGGTGACGACGCAGAGATCACCCATTTGGACGCCGACCAGCTCATCCCGGGTGATGACGTTGGGCTGGATCACCACGGTCTGATTCTCCTCGAAGACCCACCCGTCCACCTGGTGGGTGGTTCCCCGGGTGCGCAGCGAAGGCGGCAGCAACCCGATGCCGAAACCGTGGACCAGGCCGTCGCGGATGGTGTAGCCGCTCTCCTCGATGATGTCGGACGCCCGCCACACGTCCTCGTGGGTGGCGCCGGGCCGGATCACCTCCGCCACCCGCCTGTACACCTCGGCGGCCACCGCGGCCAGGTCCTCGACCCGCTGGTCTGGATCGGCGGCAATGGTGTAGGTGCGCAGCCCCTGACCCGCATAACCGCCATAGGAGATGCTGATCTCGGTGGTGAGGACGTCACCGGCTCGGATCACCCGGTTGGAGAGGACCTGGGCCGGGACGCAACGCTCAGGGGCTGACATCGGAGTGGTGGCCAGGTAGTAGAAGCCGGTGAGACCGCCATCCCCGAGATAGGCGTGCTCGATGACCTCGGCCAACTCGTACTCGCGCATGCCGGGTCTGACCTCGCGTCCCAGTGCCTCGAGCGCCCGATCCGTGAACTCGGCACCCCGCCCCAGCCAGGCCAGCTCCTCGGTGCTCTTGGCCACCCGGAGCATTCGAAACGGCCGGGTGACATCGGTGAACTCGACGCCGGGTGAGGACCGCCGCATCGACTCATGGTGCTGATAGGGCATCATCCCCACCACTCCCACCGATCGGGCGGCGGCCCGGGACAGCTCGGCGGCTATGGTCGAACCGGGGTCGACTCCTCCCCACCGGGTCTCGATGACGGACACCACGCTGGCATTGGGGACGTGGTTGTAGCTCTGAGCCAACAGCACCGGCTCGCCGCTCCCCGGGAACACGACGTAGTTGTCGCGCATGCCCAAATAGCCGGAGAGGTAGTGGACGTCGGCCTGGACTGCCCGGCCCATCGCCGACCACCCGAACACGACCAGGGCATCGAGACCGTGCTCGGCCATCATCCCGAGGACTGCGAGCCGTCTTCGCTCGTGCTCTTGCTCCGAGAAACGGGGGTAATCCGGGTCCGTCGTCATGAGTCTGCTCCTGTCTCGGGAAGAAGTCGGAATGAGACCAAGGCGGAGAGGGTCAGGATTCCGGCCACCGCCGAGAAGGCAACCTCTCGCCCCCACTGTTGATACAAGCCGCTCACCAACAAGGGGCCTGAGATGAGGCCGAGGTCGCCGGCGAAGCGGAACCGGCCCAACTGCTTGCCCACCCCGCCGGGGACCGCCAGGTCGCCCACGATGGTGGCCGCCACCGGGATGGCGAAGCTGGCCAGTGACATCACCACGATCGCCGTCACGAACAACACCGGAGTGGGGCGAAAGGTGAGGAGGCCGACCCCTGCCGCCTGGACCAGCAGACCCGGCACCAGGGCAGTCTTGCGTGATACCAGGTCCGACAGCCTCCCACCCACCAGTGTCCCCACGAAACGGGCGAGGCCACCGGCTCCGAGTGCCAGGCCGAGGCCCGCCGCACTCAGTCCCAGCTCATCCGAGCCGACCACGGGCACGAGCGTCTGTGCCACCGCCCCCAGTGTGAGGAAGGAGGCGAACGACACCCCCTGGAGCACGAGCATCGAGCCGAGGGAGGGGCCGCCTCCTTTGATGGTGTCGGCGGTGGTGGGGGATGGCTCGACCGCGGGGAGCGGCGCCCTGCGCTCGGAGGTGAACGCCAGCGTCACCGACACCAACGCACCGACCGACGCCGCCACGAACATGGCGAAACGCCAGTCTGCAGCCGTTGCGATCAGACCCGCCGCCGCCGGGCCCAGAGCCTGGCCGCCGAGCAGCCCGGCCGAGAACACCGCCATCGACGTTCCCCGCAAGGCCGTGCCGCCCACGTTGGAGAAGTAGGTCATCCCGGTCGCATTGTTCGTGGACGAGGCGACGCCCAGCAACATGGCGGCGGCATAGAGGGGCAGGGTGGACTGTGACAGGCCCATGACCAGGCTCGCCACCCCCAGTCCGGCCGCCGACACCGAGAGCAACCCGCGGGCCGGGTAGCGGTCTGCGAGATGACCACCGGGAAGATCGGCCAACAGCCGGCCAAGTGCGAACACGGTGGTCACGGCACCGAGTTGCAGGGTGGTCATGGACAGGTCGCGGCCGAACTCGGGAAGCAACGCAACCCGGAAGAAGACCAGGGAGGTGAGGAGCAGGATCGCCACCGCCAGCATCCCGGGCTCGACGAGCCCGACGGTGGCGCGGAGACGCTCCAAGTAATCTCGCATCGGTCAGGGCATGCTACAAACGTTTGTGCAGGTCTGAGGCGGTTGCAGGGCGAGCATGGAGGAGCTATGCACGGGGAAGAGAGCGTCGGGTTCCGTCTCATCGGTCATTCCGATCTGGCGGGACATGGCGACGGGATGCAGGTGATGCCACACGGCGATGCCCTCTACGTCGGCCACTTCGGCCCCAGCGGGATGGGGACCTCGATCCTCGACATCTCAAACCCGAGAGCGCCTGCCCTCGTGCGCCAGTGGAAGGCCCCGCCAGGCTCCCACACCCACAAGGTCCAGATCGCCGGAGGGTTGTTGTTGGTGAACCACGAGCTCTTCCGAAGCGACGGGCCCGCCCCGGTGGGCATGGCGATCTATGACCTGAACGACCCCCTCGACCCGCGACAGGTCGGGTTCTTCGACACCGGGGGCCGGGGCGTGCACCGGATCGTCTACGAAGGAGGGCCCGTCGCCTACTTGTCGGCCACCCCTCCGGGCTACACCGGGCGGATATGGATGATCGTCGACATCTCCGACCCCGCCCATCCGAGCGAGGTGGGAAGATGGTGGTGGCCAGGGATGTGGGAGGCCGGCGGCGAGACTCCCGACTGGCCCAAGACCGAGGAGCGAATGGTCCACCATGCCCTGGTCTGGGACGACAGGGCCTATGTCGGCCTGTGGGACAGTGGAATGGTCATCCTCGACATCTCCGACCCGGCGGACCCCGCCACCGTCTCACATCTCACCTGGGAGGAGGGCGGCCACACCCACACCTGTCTTCCCTTGCCCGACCGCGACCTGTTGGTGGTCACCGACGAGGCGGTGACCGAGGGTTGCGACGGTCCCCGCCACCTGGTGCGGGTGATCGACATCTCGGACGAGACCTCGCCGTTCGTCCGCTCCATATGCCCGGTGCCTGAAGGCGACTTCTGTGAACGTGGGCTCCGCTTCGGCGCCCACTGTCTGCACGAGAACCGCCCGGCCGGCTATCGGAGCCAGGACATCGTGTTCGCCACGTATTTCAACGCCGGGCTGCGAGTCTTCGACCTCTCCGATCCGGACCGACCCGACGAGATAGGGTATTGGATCCCGGAATGTCCCCCCGGTCAGCACGCCTGCCAGGTCAACGACGTCTTCGTGGCGGAGAGCCACACCGTGTATGTCACCGACCGGGTGCATGGCGGGGTCTACATCCTGGAGCCGACCGAGGATCTCTCGGCGCGAATGGCCGCATCGGCCTGGTGAGATGAGAGGAGACACTTGACCACATACGACGTCCACGCCCACTGCATCCCCGATGAGCTGATCGATCTGCTCCGGGCCGACGGGTCGCGTTTCGGGATCGAGGTGGTGGCCGATGACGAGGGCGAGTCGGCGGTGATCGCCGGACGGGTGCGGCTGGCCCCCTTTCGCTCCATCCTCGGCGACACCGAGGCCCGGATCGCGGCGATGGATGCCACCGGAGTCGACATCCAGGTTCTCTCGAGCTGGGTCGACCTCACCGCCTACGCCCTGGAGCCGGAGCAGGGTGCCGCCTACTCCCGCCGTTTCAACCAGATCCTGGCCGATCACGCCGCCGCGCACCCCGAACGACTCCTCGCCCTGGGCACCGTCCCTCTGCAGAGTCCGAACCGGGCGGCGGAGGAACTGCACTTCGGCGTGGAGGACCTGGGCCTGATCGGAGTAGAGATCGCCACCACCGTGGACCAGAGCGGTCTCGACCAAGCCGGTCTCGACCCCTTCTGGGAGGCGGCCGAGACGCTGGGTTGCCTGGTCCTCATCCATCCTTGCAACCCCCTGCCCGGGGTGGACCTCTCCCGCTACTTCCTCGACAACATGGTGGGACGGCCCGCAGAGAGCACGATCGCCATCGCCCAGCTCCTGTTCAGTGGTGTCCTGGAGCGGTTCCCCGGCCTTCAGGTCTGCGTGGTGCACGGCGGCGGTTTCCTCCCCTTCCAGATAGGGCGCATGCAACGGGGATACGAAGCTGTCCCAGTTCGCACGGCCCAACACATCTCCACCCCCCCGGCCGAGCAGGCACGCCGGCTCTATTACGACACCGTCCTCCACGACTCCGCCGCTCTCGCCTTCCTGGTGGGTCAGATGGGCGCCGACCGGGTCCTACTCGGCACCGACTACCCCTTCGAGATGGGAGATCCCGAGCCGGTCGCCACTATCGCCTCGATACCCAGTCTCTCCGACGACCAGCGCCGCCAGATCATGGGTGAGAACGTGTCCCGGATCCTGGCCGGCATGGGACGGTGAACGCCATCCCATGACCAGTCACCTCAACCCCGCCCTCACCGGGATCACGTGCTTCGACTGCGACCATCCCCATGAGGTGGGCCGGCTGCTCAACACCTGCCGGCGGTGCGGCATGCCCCTGCGTGTGGATCTCTCCCTCGACGGTCTGAAGCCGGCCGACGTCATCGACGAGTCGGTGTCCTCGATGTGGCGGTACCAGGGCGTGCTCCCCATGACTCGAGAGGCGGCGGTGACGCTGACCGAGGGCTGGACGCCGCTGGTGAAAGCCGACCCCGGCACCTGGGTCAAGGACGAAGCCCGCAACCCGACCGGCTCGTTCAAGGCGAGGGGGATGAGCATGGCCGTGTCGGCGGCGGCGGCTCTCGGCGTGGGTCGCCTGGTCGCACCATCGGCGGGCAACGCCGCCACCGCCCTGGCCGCGTACGGGGCGTTCGCCGGCATCCCTGTCCTGGTGACGATGCCGAAGGACACCCCCCAAGGGTTCATCGAAGAGTGCCGGGTTTACGGTGCCGGGGTGGAGCTGGTGGATGGCACCATCTCAGACGCCGCCGATTGGCTCGTCGAGCACCGATCTCCGGGTGACTTCGACGTCTCCACCCTCAAGGAGCCCTACCGGGTCGAGGGGAAGAAGACCATGGGCTATGAGTTGTGGGAGCAGTTCGGCGGTGCCCTGCCCGACGTCATCTTCTACCCGACCGGGGGCGGGACCGGCCTGGTCGGGATGTGGAAGGCCTTCGATGAAATGGAGGCGATGGGATGGATCGGACCCGGGCGGCCCCGCATGGTCTCGGTGCAGGCTGCCGGCTGTGCCCCGGTGGTCAAGGCTTACGAGAACGGCGACAGCCGCACCTCCCCCTGGGCCGATGCGTTCACCTCGGCCTACGGGCTCCGGGTCCCCTCCCCAATCGCCGGCTTTCTCTGCCTCCGCGCCATCCGTGAGACCTCGGGGACGGCGATCTCGGTCCCGGAGCCCGAGATCGACGTGGCGGCTGTCGATCTCTCCTCCAGGATCGGGGTGGATGTCTGCCCCGAATCGGGGGCGGCGTGGGCGGCGCTGGCCCGTCTTCGTGATCGGGAGTGGGTAACCGACTCCGACCGTGTGGTGTTGTTCAACACCGCGGCCGGGGCCAAATATCGCTCCGTCTGAGTCGGATCGCGTTGACAGAAGATATCGACGGTACCTAGTGTGCAATCGATTGGGCTGACCGAGCACGGAGGCGGGCATCGTGCGCGTCGGCACGAGCAGGAATCGCAAAAGGAGAACCTGTCATGGGACGGAAATCGTTCGGAAGGCAGATCCAGTGGCCGGCCCTGCTGTTGGTGATCGCCATGATTCTCGGTGCCTGCACCGGTACCGAAACCGGCGAAACCACAGGAGAGGGAGACACCGGCACCACGGAGGAAGGAGCCCCCGACACCACCGAGGAGGGAGATACCGGCACCACCGCCGGCCCGGCTACGGAGGATGTCCCCAATCCGGGAGTGATGGTGGTCACCACCGACGACGAGCCCGCCACCCTCGACCCGGCACAGGTGTCCCCCACCGACGTCGCCCGCAGCAACATCTTCCAGGTGTACGAGCGTCTGTTGGAGGTCCCGGCCGACGGGACCGAGCTCGTGCCCGGTCTCGCCACCGAGGTCCCCACCCTCGACAACGGCGGGATCTCCGAGGACGGCTTGACCTATACCTTCAACATCCGGGAGGGAGTCCTGTTCCACGACGGGACCGACCTGACAGCCGAAGACGTCAAGTACTCCTGGGACCGTGTCGTCGAGATGGCGCTGCCCGAGGGACAGGCGGAGACCTTCTCCAACGTCGCCTCGACGACCGCAGTGGACGACTTCACCTTCCAGGTCACATTGAACAGCGTCGACTCGGGCTTCCTCTACGGGGTGGCCGCCTCGATGGCGGCGAGCGTGGTGAGCCCTGACGCAGTCGAGGCCAACGGCGGCATCGTCGCCGGCCAGCCCAACGAGTTCATGGCTCAGAACATGGTGGGCACCGGGGCCTACCAATTCACGGAGTGGGCGCACGGGGAATTCCTCGACTTCGCCATCTTCGAGGACTACTGGGGTGAACCGGCGCATCTGCCGGTCCATCAGCTGGTGCTGATCAAGGAAGCCGCGCCCGGGATGGCAGCGGGCGAGTACGACGTTATCAACATGGTCCCGACCGACGTTCCCAAGCTCGAGGGTGTCGAGAATGCGGTGGTCGAGACCGACCTCCTTGGGCTCCAGCTGCTCGAGATCGGGTTCAACATGAACATCGACACCTCGATCCAACCCGATGGTGACACGGTTCCGGCCGACTTCTTCCAGGATGTCCGGGTGCGCCAGGCGTTCAACTACGCCTTCGACTATCAGGGGTACATCGACGGAGTGCTGGCCGGGATCGGGGAGCGGGGCAGCTTCGTCCTCCCCAAGGGGATCCTGGGCTACGACCCGGAGGCCCCGGTCTATCCCACCGACCCGGCACAGGCAGAGGCGTTGTTCACGGAGGCCGGTTGGTGGGACGAGGGCTTCACCGTCTCCATACTCACCGACCAGACCCACGACGGGTTCACCGGGGCGGCGCTGGCCATGAAGGACGGGATCGAGGCGCTCAACCCCAATTTCCACGTGAACGTTCTGGGGGTGCCGGAAGCCCGGTTCGACGAGATCATCGCCACCCAGCCGCTGGCGGTGCCGATGTGGTCCTACACCAGCCCCGAGTTGCGCGGCCCCAATGAGTACTTCATGAATGCCGCCCATCCCGATGGGCCGTGGGGCACCTTGGGCAGCTTCGGCGACGGCTACACGGACACCGCTCGAGTCGTCGATCTCATCGAGTCGGCCCGGACCGAGCTGGACCTGGACACCCGACTCGGTATCTACACCGAGCTGCAGAACGTCCTCTACGAGGAGGCGCCGTGGGTCATGCCGGCCCAGGAAGGCGCCCCGATCGGCTACGGCGAGTGGATGAAGGGGGTTGTGATCAACCCGATGTGGCCACGGCCGACGACCAAGTGGTCGCTCTACGACAAGTAAGACGAAGACAAGCGATGGCCGCGGCCGGGAGGATGCCCGAGATTCTCCCGGCCGCCTGTCGCTTCCCGCCGGGATCCAGCCCACGCGTGTGGAATGATTAGCCAACACCCGACCAAGGTCTGAGTCATGCGTCAGTACATAGTGCGGCGTCTCCTGTTCATGCCGTTCCTCGTCCTGGCGGTGAGCATCCTCGTCTTTGTCATGACCCGGATGGGAGGGTCGCCGATCGGCGCCTACCTCGAGCCGGGAATGACCCAGGAGGAGGTGACGGCCCTCGAGGAACGATTCCACATCAATGACCCGCTCCCCTCCCAGTACTGGGCCTGGCTGACGGGAGTGGCCACCGGCGACATGGGCTGGTCGGCGGTGGCCGGCGCCCCGGTCGCCGACGTCTTCCCCCAAAAGATCGCAGCGTCGGCAGAGCTGGCGGCGGCGGCCGGGCTGGCAGCCATCCTCATCGGCGTGAAGCTGGGGACATTCGCCGCCGTTCGCCGGAACCGGCTCCCCGACCAGTTGACCAGGGTCTTCGCCGTGGGAGGGGCCAGCATGCCCACTTTCTGGTTCGCCATCATCCTGCTGCTGATCTTCTGGGCCAGGCTGGGCTGGTTCCCTTCCGGCAGGTCCGACGCGGCGATATGGGACAGCATCGCCCATCCCACCAACTTCTATGTGATCGACTCCATCTTGGCGTTCAACCTGAAAGCACTTCAGGACGCCCTGTGGCACCTGGTCCTCCCAGCCACGGTGCTCGCCTATGGAACTATCGGCATCATCGCCCGGATGATGCGCTCGTCGCTCCTCGAGGAGATGGGACGGGACTACGTGGACGCGGCACGGGCGAGAGGGCTGCCGGAGCGGCTGGTCGTCAGACGCCACGCTCGAAGAAACGCCCTCGTCCCCACAATCACGGTGATCGGCCTCTCCATCGGCATCCTCTTCGAGGGAACGGTGGTGGTGGAGAGCATCTTCGCCTGGCCCGGGCTCGGCCAATGGCTGGCCGACGCAGTTCTGAGCGGCGACCAGGCCACCACGCTGGCCTATGTGATCTTCACCAGCGTGGTCTTCCTCGTCGTCAACCTGGGGGTAGACCTCACATATGGATTCCTCGACCGGCGCGTCGTGCTGAGGCAATCCTGATGCCGATCTTCAACGGTCTGGTGCGCGCCGAGACCCCGCCCCGGGTGATGGGGCGCAGTGCCCTTCAGGTGCGAACGGCCCGTCTCTGGGGGACAACCAGGGAGGTCTTCAGCGAGGCAACGACCGCCATCGGGGCCGTGATCATCATCCTTCTGCTCGCCATGGCCGTGGCCGCTCCTTTGCTGGTGCCGGTGAACCCGAGGGGCACCTACCAGATGCCCCGTGACCTGAGTGCCGTCTCCGTCCCCCCGGGGACACCGGGCCATCTGCTGGGGACGACCAACCTCGGAGGCGACGTCCTCTACGGCGTCGTGTGGGGAGGGCGTCTCTCCCTCCTGCTCTCCCTGTTCGTCGTGGGAGGAGCGGTCCTGACCGGCCTCGTCGTTGGAAGCATTGCCGGGTTCTCTGGGGGCAAGATCGACTCGATACTGATGCGGGTGGTGGATGTCTTCCTGTCCGTGCCGGAGCTGATCTTCCCTCTGGCGATCGCCGCCATCCTCGGCCCGTCGTTCACCAACATCATCGTGGCCCTGGCCGTGATCATCTGGGCCAGGTACGCCCGAATCGTGCGGGCCCAGATCCTCCAGGTGCGGGAGGAGGACTATGTGGAAGCCGCGCGGGTAGTAGGCGTTTCCAAGGCAGGCATCATCTTCAAGGACATCCTGCCCAACTCCATCACCCCGGTCGCGGTCCAGGCGACCCTCGACATGGGACACGTGGTGCTGCTGGGAGCCACCCTCAGCTTCATCGGGCTCTCCCAGGCCGGGCTGGCCGAGTGGGGCCGTCTCGTCAGCCAGGGGCAATCCGGGATCCTGGCCGGATGGTGGTGGACCTCGACCTTCCCCGGTCTGATGGTCTTCTTGTGGGCCATGGCCTTCAACCTGGTCGGTGACGGTCTGCGAGACGTTCTCGACCCCAGGACCGAACAACGATGAGCGCCGGCCCAGCGCCGGCATCGGAGAGGAGGCAGCGTGACGATCGCTGATATCGACTTCAAGGAGCTGACCGGTCGGATGCACACCGAGGGCTTCGGCCGGGTGGTCAACTCGCCCTGGTACCGGGACGCCGTATACGAGAGGTTCTCCGACGCCGAGTACCAACGCCGGATCAAGGCCACCAAGGACAAGATGGCACGTCTCGGGCTGGATGTGCTCGTCGCTTGCGGCGGCCCCAATCATTGGAGCTGGGGAAGCGGCATGCGCTGGCTGAGCAACTACTGGGAATGGCACGGGATGTCGGCCTACGTCGTGGTGCCCATCGACGGAGACCCGGTGCTGGTGTGCGGCCCGGGCGGGGCACACCGGGAAGCGGTGCGACGGGCCACCCCCCTCGCGGACGTGCGCCAGTCGAGGTGGGGCAAGTCGGGCGAGGTGATCGTGGAACTGATCCGGGAATGGGGACTCGACAAGGCAAAGATCGGTATCACGGCGGTAGACCCGATCTACGACCAGTACCTCCCGGTCAACGAGTACGAGCGTCTCGTGGACGGGCTCCCCGGGGCGACGCTGGAGCGGGTGGGCGACTTCTTCCATGAGCTGGTCCACGTCAAGAGCGCAGAGGAGATCGAATGTGTCCGACGCGCCGGCAGGCTCATGGACCAGGCGTTCTACGCCATGGTGGCGGCGGCCCGACCGGGAGTGACCGAGTACCAGCTTGCCGCGGCGGCCACCCACGCTGTGATGGAGGGAGGCGGCCAGATCGACTTCACCATCATCGGGTCGACCTCGATGGACGACCCGGGCATGGTGTTCGGCAACCCATGGCCGTCAGCCCGCGAGCTGAAGAAGGGTGACATCATCATCAACGAGATGGCCTGCGGTTACAACGGCTACTCGGTGCAGCTCGGCACCCCGATCTGCATCGGTGAGCCCCCCGCCTGGATCAGAGAGTTCCACGGGGACATCGTGCGCCCCGGCTTCGACCTGATGGCCGCCCAGTTGAAAGGCGGAAACACCTGGGGAGACGTGATGCGAGCCGGCAGATTCTTCGGCGACAAGGGCTACGACTCTCGCCCCCTCTTCCTCCATTGCATCGACTTCGTCAGCCATCCACCGCATGTCATGTTCGACCACATCGCCGGAGAGGAGGAGGACACGGTCCTGGAGCCGGGGGTGGTGGCCATGTTGGAGCCGACCATCATCCAGCCCGACGGGCGTCTCGGCATCTTCTTCGGGAGGACCTTCGTCATCACCGACGGTGGTCACGAGCAGGTGACCAGGTTCCCCGGCGAGCTGATCGTGATCTAGGGGCCGCGGGAGTAGCCGATGGCCCGGATCTGATCTTGTGCGACCCTGATGTCGAAGGTTGGTGGTCTGGGGGCGTTGAAGTTGATGATCGGAGAGCGGTAGGCCGGCGGGGGCGGCGGCTTGGCGCCCAGCTCGGTGCCGTCGGGACGGTGGAAGTGGAGGTCCCCGGGGGTGCCGGTGATGGCCCATCCTGCCTCGTGGACCAGGGTGTGGTGGTGTCGGCACAACAGGACCAGGTTTTCGATGGCGGTTGGCCCGTCGTCTGCGCAGTGGATGATGTGATGTACGTCGCACCAGTGGTCGGGACGGTCACACCGCGGGAACACACAGTGGAGGTCTCGAGCCATGACTGCGATTCGCAGTTCTGGTGTGACCAGTCGTTTGGTGCGGCCCAGGTCCAACGGCAGGCTGTCGGGGCCGAAGACGACCCGGGTCAGATTGGCATCACACGAGATCCGCCGGACCTCGTCGACGGTGAGGAAGCTGCCGGTCGAGGTTTCGGTGATGCCGGGGAGGCCTTCGAGCAGGGTTTGGGCGATCATGGTCGGCCGGTCGGAGCTGCCGTCGACCATTTCGAGGAGCAGGTCAGCTCGTCGTGCCGGCGTCGACCGGGTGTCCCCTTCGGCGGTCGGGCCGGGGTCGAGCCGGGCGTACAGTCGCTCTCCGGATTCGATGTCCATCCACCCGTTGACCCGGATCATCTCCCCCTCCCGTCGCAGGGTCAACGAGCGCAGCTCCCGGATCATGTTGCGGTCGGCGGCCAGGTCATCTCCGGCGACATCGTCCAGCCAGTAGTCGAGGTTCTTGCGCAACTCCCGGACCAGGGGGGTGTCTGTCGCCACCTCCACCAGCCGGCCCTCCGCCTCGGCGAAGGCTTCGGGGGCGATAGCCCGCACCTCGCCCAGGACATCGACCTGAGACCCGCTGATTTCCCCCCGGGTATAGGCCTGCGAGGTGAGTGGCATGAAGGCCAGGGCGTTGGCCCGTCGCACCAGCCGCTGCGCCTCACCGGGATGAAGCGACATCCGATGCTTCAACAATGCAGTGAGTGAGGAGTAACCGTCTCGCTCGAAGGCTCGCGTCTCATTTGCCCGGGCCAGCAGCTGGGCGACCCGGGCCTCGTCGCGATCCCTGCGGAAAAAGATCGCAGCCAGCTCATCGACCAGATCCTCGGGGGCGACCGCATCCGAAGCTTCGATGGGGAAGTTCGCGGTGTGGGTGCCGTCGAACATATGTTCGTAGCATATACCAATCCACTGACAAACCCAACGGCAGTTTACAACTTTTTGCGATGGGTTTGGTCGGAGCTAGAGACCGCGATCACCGCCCCAAGGACCCAGCCGCGTCGGGAGTCCCGCCGCGACCTGGCCTACCTCCCTCCGCTGATTCGTCTAAACCTTCTTGCGGTCTCATGCGTTGATGGTGTGTGAACTGCTCTCGGATCTGTGAGGTCGGATGGCTGAATCGGAGGGTCTCTCTGAGGTTTGGATCCCGGGGTCGTTCGAGCTCTTCTATAGAGAGGATTACGCGTCGGTGGTGGCTTTGGCCTACGCGTTGAGTGGTAACCGATGGGTTGCTGAGGACTTGGCCCAAGAGGCGTTTCTGCGTGCTCACAGGGAATGGGCGCGCGTCGGAGAGATGGAATCTCCTAGCGGCTGGGTCCGACTGGTGGCGCTCAACCTGGCTCGGTCGAGGTTGCGTCGCCTCCGTTCCGAGGCGATTGCGAAGCTTCGTATGAGCCCGGCCGAAGCGACGCCGAATCTGGTGTCCGATTCGGAGTCAGATGCCTTCTGGGAAGAGGTGAGACGGCTTCCAACCCGGCAGGCTCAGGCGATTGCGCTTCGGTACATCGAAGACCTCTCCGTGACGGAGATCGCAGAAGTACTGGAGATCGCCGAAGGGACGGCGAAAGCTCTGCTCCACCAAGGCCGAGGAAGGTTGCGTCGTCAACTCAGCGTGAAGGGATTGCTCGACCACGAGACTTGAGGAACTCGCTTCCAAGGCCGGCGACCAGGCCGCCACCGTGGGTGGTCGGGCGGAGAGACCAGCTTTCAGTCAGGTCCTTGCCGCCCAACGACGCAGAACCCTTGCTTCAGCCTGGTCGGCAGCGGGGGTAGTCGTCCTTGCGATTCTCGGGGTGTCTCTGATGTGGCCGGGACGAGGAGCCCCGGCTCAGCCGGCTGACCCCGGCCCAACAACAACGACACTGACGACATCGACGACTCTCGTCGAGGAAACAGTGCCTGCGGTTGTGGAGGGCATATCGGAATGGCCGGAGTCGTGTCCGGTCACGGTGCCCGGCAACAGCGCCTTCACCCCTCGATCGGAGGCTCCCGATGGGCCACCTTCGGTCTATGAGGCCGTCTGGTACGGAACCCCCGAACTTTGGACCATGATCAATCCCGAGGGTGAGGCCGGCGGTAAGAGATGGCTCGAGGGAGAGAAGACCTTCTGGTGGAGCGAGAACTACTCGCCCGGAGACCCCGCGGAAATCACCGTCACAGCAGAACATCTCGACGGGTCGGCTCCCACGGTCGAGGTAGGCGGACCAGGCGGAGGCGGCTTCAATCCCTCCATCGGGAACTTCATGCTCGTTGGCCTAGAACTCCCACAGCCCGGATGCTGGGACCTGACCGCCCGATACAAGAGCGCGACTCTCAGCTATGTCGTCTGGGTCGTCGACGACTGACAGGAGCGATCAGCTGGCCCGGGCCAGCTTCTCGGCCAGCCAGCGGAAGGTGTCAGGTGCCCAATGGTCGTAGTACTTGAAGGCGCAGTGGCCGGCATCGGCGTAGACACGGGCCTCCTTGCCGGTGGCCGGGCCGGTCTCCAGCATGAAGTAGATGTTCCCGATCGGGGCGAGGTGGTCCAGCTTGCCGTTGATCATCAGCACCGGCATGGTGATGTTGTCCAGGATCCCCTGCTCCGAGAGCGCCCAATGCTTGAAGTCCGCCCTCTCCTTCTCCACCGATGTCTCGGGAAAGGAGGGTAGGTCGTCAGGAGCC
Source organism: Acidimicrobiia bacterium (assembly GCA_050741975.1). Taxonomy (GTDB): domain Bacteria; phylum Actinomycetota; class Acidimicrobiia; order Spongiisociales; family ZC4RG35; genus JARDZU01. The sequence goes on along the minus strand of JBOGET010000065.1, from coordinate 83,648 downwards.
CCGAAGCGCCATGTGGCGCGCTCGTTACGCACCCTGACGAACTCCTCCAGCTCATCGTCGGACATCACATAGCCGAACGGATGGCCGGCGTTGGCGACCACCGCCTTCAGCTTCCCGGGTGAGGTGCCCGCCAGCTGCATCACCGAGTAACCGCCCCGGCTGATGCCAAAGGCCCCGATCCTCTCGCCGTCGACCTCGGGACGGGCGGCGAGGTAGTCGACGGCCGCCTCCCAGGCCGACACCGATTCCGGCGCCCATGGAAAGGGATTCTCGCCCGAGGCGGGACCGTCCATGACCAGCGAGGCCAGACCGTTCTCCATGCACAGGTCCTGGGCCCAGCCCCGGTCCTCCTTGAACACGTCGGCGCCGCACATGACCAACACCGCCGGCACCGGCGCGTCCGAGACAGGGGAGCGAAAATGGGCGCGAACCGTTTGCCCTGTGTGCTCGAAGTCCACCACCTCCATGGGCGGGTCGAGATGGGCACAGGCCTTTAGGTAGGCCCGGGCACACTCCTGGCTCACCCGTTGCTTGACCTCACTGATCTCGCCGGGGAACCGTGCGATGGCGTAATAGGTCTTGGCCTGGAGGTATGCCCGCCTCGCTCCGTCGAAGTCACCCGACTCCTCGAGACGGTCGCCGTCGGTCTCGTGTCGTTGGGCGACTTCCGCCCAGACCGGCACCCATCCGTCCTCGGTGGTGCCGTCCAACTTGGCCACGGCCTCTTTCAACTCGTCGAGATCGTCGATCATGGAGAACCAACGCCGGTAGAAGCCGCCGTGGGCGACGATGAATGGGTCCTCGTTGGGGGCGAACCCCAGCTCGATCTGGGTGGTCACAGAACTCCTCGATCCGATGATCGCTAGCCTAGCCAGGAAATCGATTGCGCATCTTGGGTTGGCAGACAGCAGGAAGGAGAGGCCATGGCGCGAATTAGCTTCCGACTGCCTCATCAAATCGAGGACGAACAGGCTCGGCACTGGCTCGAGATGGCGATAGAGGCGGGGAAGCCCGGGCCCGAGTTCCAGGCCATCCGAGCCCATCAACCCGGTGTAATGCGCTCGTTCACCGAGACCAGGGCCTGGATCTTCCACGATGGGGTCCTCGAGTTCGAGCTCAAGGAACTGCTGCGCGCCTACATCGCCCTGTCGGGTGACTGCGCCTACTGCGCTAATCAGGGTACGGCGCGTGAGATCGGATCGGACGAATCGGCTCTCGACGAGCTCTTGAGATACGAGACCTCGGATTCATACACCGCGCGTCAGAAACTGGCGCTGCGGTATGCCGACGCCATCATGTGGGACCCGTCCCAGGCCGACGACGACATGTGGCGGGACCTCAAAGAGGAGTTCAGCGAGCCCGAGCTCGTGGAGTTGGGATATTGGATCGGCTTCACCTTCGGTGGTCAGCGCTGGTTGAAGACGCTGGGATCCGCCCAGGGACAGCTGCAGGAGGCAATCGACGCCGACAAGGTCGTCTCAGGGGCATGACGACATCGGTTGACTGGTACAAAGACCGGGCCGGGCCCCGCCAGGGTCAAGAACGAGCCGTCATGCTGTCGAGACTCATCCCCAGATCGTCGAGGACGACGATTGCGGCGTTGCGGCCTGGCCCTCCCGTGATCGAGCCCCCGGGATGGGTGGTAGCGCCCGTCTGGTAGAGACCGGGGATGGGCATGCGATGCTGGGCCCAACCGGGGACCGGTCGCTGGGGGCCTCCGTAAGCAAGACCCCGATCACCGCCATGGATCGTCCCCCGCCACATGTGGGGATTGCCTGCCTCGATGTCGACCGGGCTCTTTGCCTTCCTGCCTAGCACCGTCTCCTCGGTCAGGTTGGGGGCGCATTCCTGGAGTGACCGGAAGTGCTCGGCGGCGAGTAGGTCTTTGCCCGTCTCCCAACTGCCCAGGTCATCGGGACACTCATAGGGGGCCATGCTCAGGATCTTTACGGTGTGGCCACCCTCGGGTGCCCGCGTCGCGTCGACCAGGGTGGGGGTGGCGAAGAGCAGGAACGTTCCCGGCCGATGGAGCCGGCGCTGGCGCAGCCCACGTCCGAACTCGATGATGTCCTCCGGCCACGGCGCCGGCCCGGCCGAGACGGCCGCCACGGGCTCGGAGTCGCCGGCGAGGAACAGGGGCGCCTCCGTCGTGGCGTAGTAGGAGGCGAACGACGACAGGCCCTCGTCGTAGGTGTCGACCCCGTACAGGAAGTCCTCGCCCCAGAGCTCGGCCGGCGCCATGCCGACCAGGGTCTTGATATGGATCGAGGAGACCACGGCGATCCGGGCCCGGTACTGCTCGCCGTCGTCGGTCTCGACACCGACGCAACGCCCCCCCTCCGTGATGAGCGAGGTGACAAGGGTATCGGTTACGACAGAGCCCCCGAATGCCTCCAGGGCGGCGACCAGCGCCCGGGGCAGGCTGGCCGACCCGCCCACGGGCACCGACCAGCTACGACGCTGTCTTCCCCCCACCAGGGAGTAGGCCAGGTACCCCGAGCCGGGCGAGTCGAGGGGTTGTGCGGTCTGGAACGCCATCCACGACATGAAGGCCTGGACATGGCGGCTCTCGAACTCGCGCCTGATCACATCCCAGGCCGACATGACGTTGCGTCGTCGCCACACGGCACCGGCGGGGTGGTCGGCCAGGGCCTCGTCGAGTGACGGCCCGTAGCCGATGGGAGTGAACCGATAGGCGCTGTACACCCCCTTCACCTCGTCGAACTCATCCAGCATCCGTCGGTAGGAGGCGGCGTCGGCGGTGGAGAACCGGCTCATCTCGTCCACGGTCTGCTCCACGTCGAGCCACATGGTGAGGCTCTGCCCGTCGGGGAAGACGACATGGGCCACCGGGTCGGGGTCGACGTAGGTGAGGCCGAACTCCGAGACCAACGCCAGCTCGTCCTTGGACAGCACGGGATTGACCTGGATGAGGGTGTGCCCGGTCGAGCAGATGTCGAACAGGAAGCCGGGGGCCAGCATCTCCTCGGTCGCCGCTCCCCCTCCGGCCTCGGAACGGGCGTCCAACACCACCACCTCATGGCCGGCCCGGGCCAGGTAGGCGGCGGTGATCAGGCTGTTGTGTCCACCACCGGCGACTACGAAGTCGGCTGTGATCGTCATGGTCGGGCTCGCCTCCTCATTGATCTCGGCTGGGGATGATGGGCAACAGGAGATGAGATGGATGTTCCGGGCCGACGTGGATCGTGACGGTGCCGCCGAACACGTCGGGCGAGCGGTCGTCGGGGTCGGAGTGGGTCATCCCCCCCGTTCCCCGGGTTGCGTAGTAGAAGCTCTGACCGTACTCGTCCAAGGGGCCGCGGTACACATAGTCCTTCCCTCGTATCCAGAGCGCGAGCCGGTAGCCCTCGGGAACGACGATGCAGGTTGGGACGATCTCGACATCCAGCTCGTACACCGCGCCCGGCTCCAGTGGCTCCGCCCGGGCATGCGGATGGAAGGGCCGCCAGGGCCGACTGCGCACCGGGTCGAGGGCCCTATGGCTGGCCCGCAGCCAGCCGTTGGCGATGGGAGTGTTGGGGTCGGTCGAGCCCTCGAACGTGACCTCGGACCCGTGGGGGTCGAAGAGCTGGACGATGAGGAAGAGGTCGGCATCGGTGGTCGACGACGACATGAAGAGCTTGGCCGCCATCGGTCCGGTGAGCTCGGTGTCGGCGTCGAAAGGCGGCGTGGTGAGGAGAAGACCCTCACCGAAGGCCTGATATGGGAGCCGGCCGTCCTTGGCGCTGGGGGAGGTGGTCAACGTGAGATCGGGATGAAGGTGGTACTCGGTCCAGAGGGTGCGGGCCAGAGGCCACTCGTCCTCACCGCGCCACACGAACCTCTCCCCTGGATGCCTGATGTTGAGTTGGACCCGGGGGGTGCGGTCGAATCCATTGTCCTCGCCCTTGAGGAAGTGGTCGAAGAAGCGCTTCTGCAGGTCGCGCCCGTAGGACGAGTAGAAGTGGGTCCAGTGGGTGTCCCCGTGCGCCTCCAGCCACTTGTGCTCGGAGGCGCCGTGGACGAACCCGTTGAAGTTGCCCCGGGGATGGATCCCCTGGCCGCCCCAGTTGGCCGCCGACAGGAAGGGAACGGTGACCTGGGAGAGATCGATGGCGCGCAACCGGTGCCACTCGTCGAACAGGGGATGGCTCTTGATCTCGGGGAACGACTCGCGTCGATTTCGCTCCAGCTCGTCTTCGGGAAGGGTGACCGGGCCCGCAACCGACTGGCCGGTGTTGGGGTTGACCGGGGCCCGCTCACCCTGGCCGTACTGGATCGGGTTGATCTGACGTTCCTGCCACCGCTTGGTGAACTCGCTCAGGATCCCCCCGTGGTAGTAGGCGTCCCGGTAGGGGTCGGTGAAGCCCTCCCAGGCGATGAGTGCGGCCAGATGCTCCGGCTGACGCTCCGCCGCCGCCCAACCCATAACCGCGTAATAGGAGATGCCGAGGATCCCGACCCGGCCGTTGCTCCAGGGCTGGGTGCCGGCCCATTCGACAGTGAGGGCGATGTCGTCGTACTCCAGCGGGTTCCGAGGCCAGAGCACGCCAGGCGACCAGCCGGCGCCTCTCGAGTCGACCCTCACCAGGGCATAGCCATGGGGCACCCAGCGCTCGGGATCGGTCACCTCCCAGGCCTGGTATTTGTTGGTCGAGCCCTCGAGGACGCTCGGGTCCTTGGCCACCAGCTTGTCCCACTGCATGCGATAGATGGGCCCGTTGAAGGGGAGGCCCTTGGCATACACCCCGTGGGTGAGGATGACGGGGTACCGCCCCTCACCTATGGGGCGAAAGACGTCGGCGCGCAGCACCGCCCCGTCCGGCATCTCGACGGGGACCTGGTAGTCAATCCTCATCCCATCCGCCTCGTGGGTGAAGGTGAGGTCGTCTCCGATGCCGACCGCCGGCAGGCTCGCGGTCATGCCACCCGTCCCCCCAGTCGCTCCGCCATCCAGTCGTTCACCGCGGGGGCGTATCTGTAGGAGAGGTTGTTGACCCCGTGCACCGCGTCCTCGACCTCGATCAACGTGGCATCGGCCGCCTCGGCGGCGATGCGCCGGGCATGCTCGACGGGGATCAGCGGGTCGAGCATCCCGTGCACTACGACCAATGGTTGGCTGATCTGGCGGGCGACACCGGTGAGGTCGAGCTCGGCGGCTCGCTCCTTGGCTTGCTCCTTGCTCTCCGACCACGAATAGTGTCTGAAGGCCCCACGGGTGACCGACGGCAACTGGTCGTAGATCTCGCCCCAGTCATAGGGCCCGCAGTTCGCCACCACCGCCTTGACCCGGGGCTCGAACGCGGCGGCCCGGCATGCGTAGTACCCACCGAGGCTGGCGCCGATCAACCCCACCCGCCCGGCGTCGATCTCGGCTCGCCGTTCCAGAGTGTCGATGGCGGCGGTGACTGCTACCTCGTAGTCGTGACGGATGGGGAGCCGGAGACTCATCTCGCCCTGGCCCGGGCCGTCCAGGCTCACCACGGCCAGACCCCTCCGCAGCAGCGCCCCCCGCCCGAAGTGCCTGGTCTCCTTGGTGGAATCGAGCCCGGGGAGCAGGATCACCACCGGGAATGGCCCGTTCCCGGACGGGATGCTGAGCAGGGCAGTCAGGTCGGAGCCTGGGAAGGGGATCGATATCTTCTCCACCGCCGGCTCCATGTGATCGAGGACGCGGTCGTGGCACTGGAGCATCTTGTCCAGCCCCCGTCGATGGAGCTCCTCGTCGTGGACGGTGAGGAAGTAGGCGACGTGATAGCAGCGGGCCGCGGTCAGGAACGCCGCCACCGCGGACACCTGTCGCCTCTCGGCCCAGGCGGTCTCCGCCATCTCCTCATGGACCGTGGCGGTCTTCATCCACTCCGAGCCCCACTGTTCCCAGTCTTCGACCCGGCTCACGGTGGCTGTCAGATCCCCCAGCGGGATCTGACCGGCCAGGAAGCGGGCCGTCCATATGTCGAGCACCTCCTGGACGACGGGATCGCGATGGAGAAGGGTCCGGGTCGACGCCGCAGGCACGCTCATCCCAAGGCACCCGCCATCTCGACCATGGGAGCGATGTCGACCGCCTCTCCCCGGCGTCTCGAGGACTCGAGGGCGGCGTGGACCACCGCCAGTGCCCGAATCGCCTCCTCGGCCCCGACCTCGATCTCGGCCTCGCCCCTGATGGCCAGGGCGAACTCATCGAGCTGCTCCCGGAACATGTCGGTGTGCGGGATATCCATTTTCGGCCGCACCGACTGACGATACGCCTGGCACACCAACGTGCTCTTGGCATCGGTGAGGTGGGACTCGGTCCAGTTGTTGAAATCGAGGTCGTAGAACAGGTTGGCTTCGGTCCCCAGGAGACGGAGCTGATAGACCCCGGGCGAGGCCCAGCCGTTGCCTAGATACCCCAACGGCCCCGATTCGAACTCCAGGATCGACATGATGGCGTCGGGCACCTCCGACTTCGTGTAGAGCCTCCGGGCGTGGCTGGTGACCGAAGCCACCGGCCCCAGCAGGTACTGGAAGGTGTCGGCGTGGTGGACACCGAGCTGGATCAAGGCGCCACCCGGGCTCTTGTCGGCGAACCAGCGCCAGGTGTCGGTGGTGAGCTCGAGACCCCGCTCATTGGAGAAGTTGGCCTCGGCCAGGGAGACATCGCCGAGGCGCCCTTCGTCGAGCCACTGCCTCATGGCCCGGTGCCCGCCCAGACGGCGGGCGCTGTGACCCACGGCGAAGGGGAGACCCGAGGCGGAAACGGCTCGAGCGATGTCGCCGGCATCCTCCATCGTGTGAGCAATGGGCTTGTCGGTGTAGACCGCCTTGCCGGCATCGAGCGCCTCGAGGATCACCGGCTTGTGGGCGTCGTTGGGGGTGGTGACCAGCACACCTTCGATCTCGGGGTCGGACAACAGCTCGTCCAGGGAGGAGGCGGCCCGTGGGATGCCGAACTCCTCCTGGAAGGCCTTGCGGGATTCCTCCGAACGCGAGTAGCAACTGGCCAGCTCGATCACCTCGCCCCGTCGCGCCCCCCGGGCCAGCACCCGGGCCCACCGTCCGATTCCGATCGACGCCAGCCGCACCTTGTCGCTCAACTCCGCTCCTCCTGGTCTGTTTCGATGACGACGTCGAGCTCTTCGATGTTCTGGGCCAGGTCGTGATGGGGGAAGAAACAGGCCAGCAGCATCGGCTCGGCGGCCAGCGTTGCATGAGGGGTGCCGGCTGGTATGCGCACCCATGACCCCGGCCTCACCGGGTGGGACTCCCCGTCGATCCACACCCGCCCCGACCCTTCGATCACGTACACCACCTCCTCGCTGTGGGGGTGGAGATGAGGCGATCGACGATCGACGGGATGGAGGATCACCTGACGTGCGCTCGACTCCCCGGGCCCGGACTCGGCGAACGGGTTGGCAATGCGCCGGGCCGGTCGATCCTCATAGAGCAGGTCGGGGCCGTTGACCACTGTCACGTCGCCGTCCCCCGGATCGCCATGATGGAGGTCAGGGCAGACTCGATCTCCGCGGCCACGGTGTCGGCGAACTCACCTGCCTCGGTCTCGGTGGCCCAGGCCGGGTTGCCGTACCAGCCATCGTCGGCGATCTCGGTCACGTCGGTTATGTAGCCGTACACCTCTCGCGACCGGCGCATGACGTCGAGCGCCTCGGCGCCATCGGGCCTGCTCGGCTCCGTGACACGGTCGACATGGGCAAGTGAGGGATCGTGGGCGAGGACGGCCAGGGTCTCGATGCCGCCGCCGTGGGTCAGCTCCCCGCCTCTGTCGGCGTAGAGCCGTTGCGCCACATAACAGGCCTGAGCCGATACGACCCGCACCCCGATCCGGCTCTGGAGATCCGTGGCCACGGCGTCCAGGGAGGCGATGTTGCCCTCGTGCCAGTTGACGAAGACAATGGTGACGATCCCCATCGCGGCCAGCTCCCGGCACAGGTTGGCCACATAGGCCTCGAACACCTCGCGCTGGAGCGAGATCGTGCCCGGGTGCCCGGCATGGATCGGGGTGACGCCGTATTGCCCCGCCGGCACCAGCAGGGCCTCCAGCCTGTCGGCCAGCGCCGACGCCACCAGCTCGGCGGCCATGGTGTCGGTCCCGCAGGGCAGATGGGGCCCGTGCTGCTCGACGCTCCCGAAGGGCAGCACCGCAACCGGGCTCCGGGCGATGGCCTCGACAACATCCGGGGCGGGCAGGTCGTAGATCGAGCGACTGGTCATCAGGGCACCTCCGTGATGTCGGGGACGACAACAGGGTTCAGGGGCATCTCGCCATCGAGGATCCGGCGCGCCTCGGCGGCACCTTGGCGGCGCAGATCGAGCTCGGTCTCCTCGGTGTACCACGCCATGTGCGGGCTGAGAATCATCGATTCCAGGTGATCGAACCCGATCGGATCGGGTGGCTCGGAGGGGAACACGTCGAGGGCGGCCACGGCCGGAGCCCCGGCTGACAATGCGGTGGCCAGGGCCGCGGTGTCGATGAGGGCGCCACGGGCGGTGTTCACGAGGATGGAGCCATGCTTCATCGACGCCAGCTCCTCGGATCCGATCAGTGGGCCGTGGCCCGAGGGAGGGGCATGAAGCGAGACTACGTCGGCGGCGCCGAGGAGATGGTCGAGGGTCACCACCTCCACTCCCGGAAGTGGGGCCGGCCCCACGGGGAGGGCCGGGTCGGCGGCCAGGATGGAGCCGAATCCGAGTGCGCTCAACAGCTCGCCCACCCGGCGCCCGATCCGGCCGTAACCAACCAAGCCCACCGTGAGCGTCTCCGGCAGATGGAGAGGGCGAAACTCGTCGAAGCCCCAGTCCCCCGATCGGATCCGGCGGTCGACCATGGGAAGACGGCGCAGCGCCGCCAGGATCATCGTGACGGTATGGATGGCAACCGACTCGGTGCCGTAGTCGGGGACGTAGCAGACCCATATCCGGCGGGCGGCGGCCGCCTCCAGATCGATCGAGTCGACTCCCACCCCCAGTCTCACGATCCCCCGGCAACGGATGAGACCAAGTGTTGCGGCGTCGAAAAGGGGGGCGGCCCCGGCCAGGATGACGTCGGCACCGGCCGCCACCTCGACTATCTCGGTCTGGTCCCGGCCCGGTGCTGCCACGATCTCCACGTCGCCCATCACCTCTCGCTCGACCTCGAAGTCGACGAAACGGGTCCCCAGAAGCGCCACGACTGGTGCTGAGGGTCGTCCAGGTTCCACCTCGACCGAGTGTAGGAGAGCAATCGTTTGCGGAGCAATCGGCCCAACCCCGGTGACCTGTTGCCCACGACGTCGATGGGCCGGCTTGCCCGGTGAGTTGGTCGCCGCCATCATTGCGCCCCCACCGGCAACCATGCACCACCCCCCCTGCCCCTCGCGGCCGCAATCGACTTACGCCATCTGTCGGCGATGACCGGGCTGCCCTCGTTCACCCCAGAGTCACACCGGCGACGTGAGGACCGGCGGCTGGTGACCGGGGCCGGTCGATATGTGGCCGACCTCGCCTCGGCCGACACCCTCCATGCCGCCTTCGTGCGCGGCACCGCGCCCCACGCCCTCATCACCGGGATAGACACCGCCGCCGCCTCGACGGCTCCGGGAATCGTCGGCGTGTTCACGTCGCAAGACCTGGGTTTGGCCGACATCCCAGGGGACAGTTTCGTCGTGAAGGCGCCGGACTTCCCCCGGCCCCATCTCGCCGGCAAGCGTGTCCGGTACGTCGGGGAGCCGATCGTCGTGGTGGTTGCCGAGACGGCGACCGCCGCCGTGGACGCCGTCGACCTGGTGTGGGTCGACTACGAGGACCTCCCCGTCGTCCCCGATCCGAGCACGGCCCTACGCGACGAGACCATCCTCCACGAGTCGGCTGCCACCAACATCGTCGAGCGATGGGAGCTGGGCAACCCTGTCGATGGGACCGAGCACGAGGTCTCGATCGAGATCACGGTCAACAACCAGCGGATCGCCCCCACCTCGATCGAGCCGCTCGCCATCTTGGCCAGCCCCGGCCCCGACGGCCGTCTCGTCGTCCACATCGGCCACCAGCGCCCCCATGAGCTCAGGGCCAAGCTGGCCAGACTGCTCGACATCGACCCGAGCCGGCTGCGTGTGGTCGTGCCCGACGTGGGAGGTGCGTTCGGGATGAAGGGGATGACATACCCCGAGTACACCGTGGTGGTCGCGCTGGCAATGCGGCTGGAGCGGGCGGTGATGTGGGCGGAGCGTCGGCGTGAGCACATGAGTGGTGGCACCCACGGGCGCGGCTCCAGTCATACGGTGCGTCTCTTCGGGCGAAGGGACGGGCGCATCGAACGGGCCGAGGTCCATATCACCGGGGACATGGGCGCCTATCCCCACAACGGGACCACCATCCCCTCGTTCTCCCGCTATCTCGCCACCGGTCTCTACGACATCCCCGACGTGTGGGTCACCAGCACCTCGGTCGTGACGAATCGGGCGCCGACCGGGTCATATCGCGGAGCGGGCAGGCCGGAGGCCGCCTATGCCATAGAACGGGCCGTCGATGCCTATGCCCGGGCCGCCGGGCTGGAGCCGATCCAGGTGAGGCTCGCCAACTTCATCCCGGCCGACGCCCTCCCCTTCCGAACCCCGACCGGGGCGGTGTACGACTCCGGGGACTATGCCACGGCCCTCAGCATGGCCATCGACCTGGTCGGCCTGGACGAGCTGCAAGCAGAGCAGGCCCGGCGTCTGGCAATGGGTGATGACCCGATCGGTATCGGCTTCGGCGCCTTCGTGGAGAGGGCGGGAGGAGGTGTCGACACCGGCGAGTACGGGCGGGTCGAGGTGGATGAGGATGGCACCATCACCGTGCGCACCGGCTCGACCTCGGCGGGTCAGGGTCATGAGACGACATGGAGCCAGGTCGCCGCCGCCGTCCTGTCGGTGGACCCGGACCGGATCGTGTTCGTGGCCGGCGACACCGACCAGGTCGAACGCGGCACCGGGACCTCCGCCAGCCGTTCCACCCAGATTGGAGCCGCCGCCATCTGGCGGACGGCCCATCGGGTGAGGGAGAAGGCCGTCGATCTGGTTGCCGAGGCGTTCGAGGCGGCACCGGAGGACATCGTGCTCGTCGACGGCGCCTTCTCGGTTGCGGGGGTCCCGGACTCGGCGGTGAGCTGGACGGAGGTGGCCGCATTGGCCCGGTCCCGGGCGGAGGAGCTTGCCGCCGACGAGTGGTACGTGCCCGGCGCCCAGACCTTCCCCTACGGCGTCCACGTCGCCGTGGTCGAGGTGGAGCTCGAGACCGGCGAGGTCCACATCCGCAAGATGGTCACCGTCGACGACTGCGGGCGCGTGCTCAACCCGATGCTCGTAGAGGGTCAGATCCAGGGATCGCTGGTGCAGGGCATCGGTCAGGCCATGTACGAGAAGATCGTGTACTCCGAGGACGGCCAGCTCCGGACCGCGACCCTGATGGATTACGAGTTGCCCAGGGCGGGTGACGTCCCCCCGATCGTCTCGGGGCGACTCGTGCACCCGGCCCCGTCCAACCCCTTGGGGGCCAAGGGCACCGGCGAGGCAGGATGCATCGGAGCCCCTCCCGCCATCGTCAACGCCGTGCTGGACGCGCTGGCCCCATATGGGGTGACCGAGCTGGACATGCCGCTGCACCCCTCGACCGTGTGGGCTGCCCTGGAGGCATCCCGCTCATCGCGCTGATCGGTCTGTCGCCCGCGTTCGGGCTCAGCTCAACCCGTCTGAAACCTTGCGGTTCTCCGGCTCGATGGAGCGACCTGCCGCCTCGGACAGCCTTGTGAGGAGGGAGGCGAAGTCGAGGTCGCCATAACCACGGCCGATCCCGTCCATCACGATCTGGTGGACCAGCGCAGCCGTGGGGAGCGGTACGCCCAGATCGCGTCCAGAAGCCAGCCCCAACTCGAAGTCCTTGCGCAGGAGATGCAGGGTGAAGGTGGGCTCGTAGTCGAGGTTGACGAAGGAAGGGGTCTTGTACCTGGTGAAGGTGGAGCCCATCACGCTGTCGTTGAGGAACTCGAGGAAGTCGGAGCGAGCCACCCCGGCCGCCTCCGCCAAGGTCGTGATCTCAGCCATCGACTCGGCGACGATGCCCAAGAGCAGGTTGTGGCAGATCTTGACCAGGCGGGCCTCGTCGCCCTCGCCCACGTAGGTGACCTTCTGCCCGAACAACTCGAGATATGGGAGCGCGGTCTCGAAGGCAGACCGGGGCCCGGACGCAACCGCCGTCAGCCTGCCCGAGCTGACCACCGTCGGGTTGCCTGAGACAGGCACGGCGAGCACCTCGGTCCCCAATGCCGCGGCACGGGCGCTGAGCACCTGGGAGGTGGACAGATCGATGGTGGTTGAGTCCACCACGATCCCGGGCCGGGCATCGTCCCGAGACAGCACACCCGATTCGCCGAGCGTCACCTCCAACACGTCGGCCGGCCCCGCCACCATGATGAACACGATGTCCCGCTCGGCGAGGTCGGCGGGCGAGTCGACGATCTTGGCGCCGTGCGCCACCAACGGCTCCGCCTTGGCTCGGGTCCTGTTGTAGGCCCACAGGTCGACACCGGCATCGAGCAGGCGCTCGGCCAGAGCGAATCCCATCCTTCCGGTGCCGATCCACCCGACACCGTGTTGGTATTTCTCGCCCATTGGCCCTCCTTGTGCCTCTCATCGACGGCACCGCCCGCCACCCAGGCAGTCAAGACCGAATCAGGCGTGCGCAATCGATTGTATTGTCCCCGCTCCGACGACACGATGTCAAGTAACCAACCGCAAAGCGATTGACGGAGGAGGTTCTCGGGGGCCTCGCCAGGTCCCCGATCGTCGAGCCGGGTAGGTTGGCACCGACGTGGCTGAGCGCATCACACTCAAGGATGTGGCGCGCGAGGCGGGGGTTCATGTGTCGACCGCTTCCAGGGCCCTGAACCCGTTGACCGCCTCGGTGGTCAATCCCGACACCGTGGAGCGGGTGTCGACCGTGGCCAAGCGGCTCGGCTACCGGCCACACCCCCTGGCGCGTGGGCTCCGAACCAACCAGACGATGTCGGTGGGCATGGTCATACCCGACGTCGAGAATCCCCTCTTCGGGCCGATCATCGCCGGTGCGGAGTCGGTCCTGGTCGAGGAGGGGTACTCGGTGATCATCGGGAACGCCGATCGGGGAGCGGTGCATGCGGAGTCGGTCGTCTCCAACATGCTCGAACGTCACGTCGACGGCCTGATCCTCGCCACCGCCTCCCGCTCCGACGATGTCGTATCCGACCTGATGCGCCGTGGGGTGCCCACAGTCCTCGTCAACAGACGCACCGATGAGAGGTCGATTCCCTCCATCGTGGGGGACGACTACGCAGGGATAGGCCTGGCCGTCCAACATCTCGTCTCCCTCGGCCACGAGAACATCGGACATGTGGCGGGGCCGGCCTGGGTGTCGACCGGGCTCGAACGGCGCCAGGCGTTTCTGTCGTGGCTGGAACAGGTCGGTCTCCATGCAGACCCGGGCCGGGTCGAGGAAGCGGATTGGTTCCGGGTGGAGCCGGGATACAGGTCCGGTTTGGAGCTGCTCGGTCGCCGTCCGGAGGTCACCGCCATCGTTGCCGCCAACGACCTCCTCGCCTTGGGCTGCTACCGGGCGATTCGCTCGCTCGATATGGAGGTCGGGGTCGACGTGTCGGTGACCGGCTACAACGACATCCCCCTCCTCGACATGATGCATCCCGCCATGACCACGGTCCGGGTGCCGTACCGAAAGCTTGGCGCCGAGGGGGCCAAGGCCCTTCTCGCCCTGATGAGTGGTGACGACGATGATGTGCCTGAGCCGATCGAGCTCGAGCCGTCCCTGATGGTCAGGTCGTCGACGGCCCCGCCCCGAGAGATCGAGACTCGCTGAGCGCCGGCCAGGAGACCGCCGTCAGCGCAGCGAGACGACGAGCCGGCGATGGGGTGAGGAGGTCTGGCGACTCCATGCTGCCGCCACACCCTCCAACGGGACCACCTCATGGGCCACCGTCACCTCGCCGGCCGCCATTGCCTGGATGACCCGGCGATAGGCCTCCATCTTGTCCTCGAGCGGGGACCATCCCGAGGAGAGCCCGATGATGGCGCTGCGATGCCTGCGCATGACCTGAAGCGGGAGCTCGACTTCGGTCCCGGCCGAATTCCCCACGTTGACGAGTCGGCCCTCATCGGAGAGCGACCCGAGTGCCGCCATGGCCGGGCGCCCCCAGAGGGTGTCGACCACGACGTCCGCCCCTCCATCGGTCTCCCGGCGGATCAGGGCCGGCAGGTCATCCAGCTCGATCTCGGTCAGGCAGAGGGTCGAGCCGGCTCCCAGCATGAGCAAACGATCGAGGGTCGCCCGGTCACGCCCGACTGCGACCACGCCGCCCGCTCCGAGAAGCGATGAGAGCTGCACTGCCATCTGGCCGACGCCTCCGGTGGCGCCAAGCACCACCACCCTCTCTCCAGATGCCAGGCCGGCCCGCCGCAAGGCGAGGAGGGCGGTTATCCCGACCACGCCGGCTGCAGCTCCATCGGCATCCGACACCTGATCGGGAAGCTCGCTCAGTGAGTCCTCGCCCGCCACCGCCACCTCGGACATCGCGCCGTTCTTGCCGAAGCCGGGTAGATCGTTCTCGAAGCGAACTCTGGTGCCCGGTGAGAACCTCTCGGAGCGAAGCACCGTCCCCACACCCTCCAGCCCCGGGACATAGGGCGTATCCGGCGACCCCATCCGCCCGGCGGCCACCCGGATCTCGACCGGGTTGAGGGCGACGTGGGTGACGGTAAGCGTCGCCTGGCCTCGAGCCGGCTCCGGGGCCGGAACGTCCGACACGAGGGGTAGGGCCCCGGTCTCGGGAATCACCGCCGCTCTCATCGACACTCCCCCAGTCCTGGTTGGTGACCGTTCACTGGAATCGATTGTAGGATCCGCCCCCGAACCCATCCGAGGAGAGGACGAGACCATGACACTCGACATCGATTTGTTGACGATCACCGAGGATGTGGCGGGATCCGACGTCCCTGTCCAGCTCATGTACGTGGAGACCTGGGACGGGCTCTATGCCCCGATCGGGCTGCGGGTCCCCCCAGGACCGGGGCCGCACCCGGTGGTGTTGTTGGCGTCGGGCAACGGGGGAGGCGGGACGGCATGGATCCGCGAGGCCGTCGCCGAACAGGGGTACATCATGGACCGGCTACTCGAGGCGGGCTATGCCTGTGCCTGGATCCGCTACCGCAGCGAGGTCGAGCTCGGCTACGACCGGGGCGGACGCCTGATACGTGACATCCGGCAGGGCCGCGAGCTGTTCAACCGCTCCCCGCTGGAGTACGAGGACGAGATCGCCATCATCGAGCACGTGAAGACCCTCCCCTTCATCGACGCCGATCGGGTGGGGCTGATCGGCATGAGTCACGGCGGCGAGATGATCCTCAAGCTGACCTCGGAATACGACGGCGCCGCCGTGGCCGTCGCCTCCGAGCCCGCCGCGCACGAGTTTCTCGCTCTCACCCCCGACGACACCGCCTTCGTCGATCCGACGACCGGGCTGCGCAACATCGAGGAGATGCAGATGACCGAGACCGAGAAGGTCAGGAAGCGGATCGACCTGGAGCTGTCTCGCTCCCGCATCGAGGGGATCTCGACCCCGATATTGGTCATGGGCCGTGAGGACGACCATCTCCAGGGAATCTTCCGCACCACGTACGAGCTCCTGGAGGAAGCAGGCAAGGAGACGTCGTGGGTTTCCTGGGATCACCCGGTCCACGGCTATATCTACCCCCGGCGGGGGCCCGACGGCGGATACCAGGTCGACGATGTCCAGGACGCCGCCATCACCGGGATCATCGACTTCCTGGACCGTCATCTCCGCACCCCGTCCTAGGGAACAGACGGACAGCAGCAACACCCGTGGCGGGACGAGTCGCGCTTGGGGCTGGTCGAGGGCCCATCGGCCGGTTGGTCAGGGAGTCGGCTCAGCCAATTGAGAGGAAGATCTCAGACAAGGGCATCGCGGGACGGTGCAAGCCGATTGGCGATGTTCCTTGAGAGGATGACCGCAACCGGTGCACCGGTCCGCTTTGTGTTTCGACCCGTCGCGCTTCGGCTTGGGTACGGCTTTGATCAACGCGAGCGCTCTTTGGCCAGGTTGACGGTGAGCTGGCGCCCCCCGAGATCCTTGCCATTGAGGGCGGAAATCGCCCTCTCTGCGGCGTCCGCAGATCCCATCTCGACGAAGCCGAAGCCACGGGAGCGACCGGTCTCGCGATCGGTTATCACCTGGGCCTTGGTCACCGGTCCGTGCTGCGAGAAAAGGTCCTCGAGCCGGGCCGAGTCGGTGTCAAAGGTGAGATTCCCGACATAGATGTTGGTGGACATTGACATGCTCCTTTGAGCTCGTGCCGTCGTATTGCTCACGCCTCGCCGGGAACGATCCGGGACCCAGTTCGCGGGAAGCGGGGGAGTCTCGGAGTGTGCCCTGCGATGACTTCACCCGACGGAACGGAAAGAAGCGAAGAAGGCGCAGCACGCATCAGGCGTGCGCTGTGATCCTCATCCTAGCCGGTCGGGGATCCTGTGCGACACGATCCTGCCTGGCGGAAGCCCCACCGCCGGTTAGGGTCATTGGGAGAGCGGCGCCCAGCGAGGACCGAGATGATGATCGAATCTGCCCAACACAGACCAACCACCTGACATGGCGAAGCGAGGACGTGAGGCCATGGCGAAACGGTCACGAGAGCTCGCCCGTCAGCAGAAACGGGAGGACAAACAGGAGCGGCAGGACGCCCGGGGCGACACCTCGCCCAAGCTGACCGCCGACGACGAGACCGATCTCCTCGAGGAGTTCGCCCGTCTCAACGACGAGTTCGCCGCGGATCTCGTCAGCCAGAGTCACTTCGCCGAGGAGAGGCATCGGATACTCGTCGCCCTCGGGATCGAGACCGACGAGGACGCCTGAGCCGGTCTACGGAGCCCCCTGCTTCACCGCTCCGGTGAGCAGACCCGAGCAGTAGTACCGCTGGAAAAGCTAGACCGACTGCCGGTAGTGACCGGTGACCTCGAGCCAGGCGTGATTGGTGCGTCGCCGCCGCTCCCGCCCCACCTCCTCACCCAGTTTCTCGAAGCCGGTCTGGACCAGTCGCACCCTCGATCCGTCTTCAGTCTCGACGAAGGTGACAGTGATCTCCGTTGCCTCGCTGCGATCGAAGAAGAGGTGCCACAGGTAACCCACCCGAAGAGGCGGCTCCCAGATCAGCACCTCGCCCCACTCGTGCTCGGTGCCGCCGCTGCTGCGCTCGTAGATCCGTCCCCCTGGGAATTGCTCGAAGACCACCGTCAGATCCGGGCCCCCGGACACGGTGTGTGACCGCGGCCACCACAACGATGGTTTCGAGGTCCAGACGTCGAACGCATGCTCGGGCGTCGCCTTGACATCGAACTCGACGACGATCGGCTCCATCAGTCGGAGGGGCGGGTGTTCTCGACGACGATGCGGAAGCGGGCGACGGCCTCCCCCCAGATGTCCTCCATGTATCGGGCCATCATCGCCGCCCCCGCATCGTCGAGCCGGTAGAGACGTCTCGTGCCCTCGGCGACGGCGACGACGAGACCGGCGTCCTTGAGGAGCTTGAGATGACGAGAGACGGCGGGGCGGCTGATGGGAAGCTCGCCGGCGATCTCATTCACCGATCGACTCGCCTCTGCGAGTAGCTCGACGATGGCCCTTCGATTGGGATCCCCGAGAGCGGCGAACGGGTCCCTGGCGGGCGACTCTCCTGACGCCATGGTGTTAATGTAACAAAACAGTTACCGAAGGAGCCGCCATGCCCGCAGCGCCGTTCACCGGCTCTGGCACCGCCGAAGACGCCTGGGTCCTAAAGACACCCAGTCTGGGCTCGGAGATCATGATGCACCGGGACGAGGACCACGATCCCCCGGTCTTGGTCTGCACCGTGGGAACCACGGTCCTCCGTTACGACCTTCGCATCATCGAGGACCTGCACCAGATGCTCAAAGATCGGGGCGATTGGGTGCCCCTGGGCAACGCCGACGAGCAGAAGCCGGCCGCAGAGGGCACCGTGGAGGCTTGGGCCCGATCCCCCGAGAACCCGATCGGTGGCTGGTACGGGCTGAAGAAGGGTCTGCGTGGCCGGGTGGGCAACTATGTGCCGCCGGTCCTCGAGGCCCTCGGTCTGGCAGAGGTCGAGCACAACGCTCGTAACAACCGGATGCGAGCCCTGTAGCGAGGGAACGACAAGGGCTCACCCGCCGTCGGGAACCCGGAGAGCGGGAAAGTCGCGTTCGAGACCCGGGCCCAATACCTGGAACAGCTCTTCGGCTTGGGGCAGTCCCTGGAGTTGGTGATGGCCGAGGCTCCGGAACGAGACGGGTCGCCCGACCTCCCCGTACTCGTCCCGGGTGGCGGTCGTCATCAAGACCTGGCCCCCGTGACTCGCCGAGCAGACCCGGGCCATGACGTGGACCGGAAGGCCGACGTACCCGGTGTCGGTCAGGGCAGGGCTTCCGGTGTGGAGCCCGATCCGCACCTTGACCCGGCGCCCTCCGGGCCAGGTTCTCCCCGCCATGCGTCCCTGGATCTCAACCGCGGATTCGATGGCATCGGCCGCCCGCCCGAATGCGGCGAAGAACTCGTCGGCCCTGGCGTCGACCTCATACCCGTCGTGGGCCTCGACGACTTCCCGGATCAGGCTGCGCACCTCCTCGAGCAGCATCTGGTATCGATCACCCAACTCGTGGACCAGCCCGGTCGACCCCTCGATGTCGGTGAGCAGGAGTGTGATCATGCCGATGGGAAGATCGGCGGATTCGCCTGAGCGCGCCGCCTCCCGCAGCTGCCGGGTGACAAATCCCACAGGGGCGATCCCGTAGTCGCTGGCGGCCTTGAGCAGACGGCGGAAGGCCTTCTCCCGGGCCCCGTTGCTCTCGAACTTGACCTGATTGAAACGGGAGAGGGCATTGCGAACATGTGCCTCGTCGTTGATGGGCAGACGTCGATTCCCCTTCGAATCGACATAGGCGAAGGCACTGTTGGGCAGGCTGGCCCGTTTCTTGGCGTCGAGCGTTGCCATCAGACACCGACGGTAGAGCGCTCAGACGGTTTGGTGGGCCGAGACACCCACGAATTGAGTTGGCGCCGGTGATGTGCTGTCCTGTGCCCCCTCTGCTGTTTGTTCTGATTTGAGCTCTTCCCGCCTGGTTGCGGTCGTCGTCCTCGCCGTTGCCCTCTTCGGAGGCGTCTTCGCCGGGCGTCTCAGTGCAGTGTCCGGGGCCCCCGATCCCGCCCGTGCAGCGACCGTCGCCGAGTCGGTCGGGGACGGCGTCGTCGGCTACGTGGTCAGCCGGGAGGGGACCATTCTCTCCACCGGCCCCGAAGGAGAGAGGGAGGTGATCGCAGACGGGATCATCTTCCCCGTGACCACCACGACCGAGACGGGATTCGAGGTCCTCGACAGCTGCAACCGGCCCGGGCGGGTCGAGGCCGATCAGGTCGATGTCGGCTACGTCCCAACCGAGCGAAACGGTGAGATGGGCCAATCGGTCTTCGTGATCGACCCCGGCCACGGGTTCCCCGATCTGGGGGCGGTCGGGCGTAGTGGCCTCACCGAGGCCGAGGTCAACATCGAGGTGGCGTCCCGCCTCGTCGACCTCCTCCAAAGCTCGCACGACATCGACTGGGCGACAGGTGCAGTGACACCGGGCACTTCGGTGCCGGCGTCGGCGACCGCCATCATGACCCGCTACCCGGCAGGTCCCAATGGTGGCGACTACGAGCTGGGCCTCACCTTCAGGGCAGCCCTGGGAAACGCCGTCGATGCGACGGCCCTGGTCTCGATCCATCACAACACCGAGCCGACACGCGAGCTCGATCATCCCGGCAGCTCGGCGTTCGTGTCGGTGTCCGACCCCGAGTCTCCCCGCCTCGGCGGTCTCATCGTCGAGGAACTGCTCACCGCCCTATCCCGGTTCGAAGCAGACTGGGTCGGGGGCGAGGGTGATGGTCTGAGCAGCCGGGTGGGGAACGACGGCGACGACTACTACTCGGTGCTGGCGCGCTCCGAGGTGACGGCGGTGATCGTGGAGGGCGCCTACATCTCCAACCCGTCGGAGGAGGCGTTGATAATGACCGATGCCTTTCGCCAGGCCTATGCCGAAGCGGTGTACCGGGCACTGGTCCGGTTCGTGACCACCGACGAGTACCCGATCGCCGCCCCCGAGCCCGAGCTGTTCGATGTCGAGGGCCCTCCCCGTTCGATGGACGACTGCGTGGTCCCGAGCAGGTGACCGAGGTTCGCAGGCATCCCGATTGTGAGGTTTGGGGACCGGTGACTACGGTGCCGCCCTCGTGACGAGCCACTACACCTCCATGGGTATGTGTCGACACTCTCGGGTGATCCGCCCGGATGTCGACGCTCGTCGTTCGCACTCCTAGACGCCACCACCCGAGAGCCGCCTTGTGGCGTCGTCCCTGCGACATTCGACATGAATCAGGAGTGCCTCATGAGACCTCTCGCCGCCGGCAGGACCGCCGACACCATTCGAACAAACTCACCCCGTCGATCGACAATACGCCAACGCCCGCTGTCAATCGGATCCATGATCCTGGCCTTGTCACTGCTGGCCGTCGCCTGCGGTGGCGTGAGCGGAAAAGCCGGGCAAGTCGAGAAAATCACCGTCGACTGGGCCTACTACAACCCGGTGAGCCTGGTCCTCCGGGACAAGGGCTGGCTCGAGGAGGAGCTGGAAGGGATCGAGGTCAACTGGGTCCAGTCGGCCGGGAGCAACAAGGCGCTCGAGTTCCTGGCCGCGAGGAGTATCCAGTTCGGGTCCTCGGCCGGCGCCGCCGCCCTCCTCGCCAAGATCAACGGGACGCCGATCAGGTCTGTCTATGCCTACTCCCAGCCGGAATGGACCGCATTGGTCACCAACGGTGACAGCGGGATCACCAGCGTCGAGGATCTGGCCGGGAAGACCGTGGCCGTCACCCGCGGCACCGACCCGTACATCTTCCTGGTCCGGGCGCTGTCCGACCATGGGCTGACCGAGGCCGACATCGAAGAGGTCCTCCTTCAGCACGCCGACGGGCGAAATGCGCTGATCAACGGTGACGTTGACGCCTGGGCCGGTCTCGACCCGATGATGGCAGAAGCGGAGCTGGAGCAGGGGGCCGTCCTCTTCTACCGGGCACCGGAGTTGAACACCTGGGGCGTCCTCAACGTCGACGAGACCTTCGCCGCCGAACACCCGGACATCGTCGAGGCTGTGATCGCCGCCTACGAGCGGGGCCGGACCTGGTCACTGGAGAACCCAGACGAGCTGGCGGCCATCCTCGCCGAGGCCGCCGGCCTCACCGACGAGGTGGCCGAGCGGCAGTTGGAACGGACCGACCTCAGCACCCCCGCCATCGGCGCCGTGCAGCGGGAGTCGATTCTCGGAGCCGGGTTCGTCCTTCAGGAAGCAGACGTCTTCGAGGAAGGCGTCGATGTCGAGGCCACGGTCGACGAGCTTCTCGACGAGAGCTTCACAGCCGAGCTGGGAGACGGGGGATGACCAGGCTCATCGCGAGACCGCCCCGGGATCGGACCGATCCCGGGGCCATCGTCACGGCACGGAGAGTAAGACGTCTCCCCCATTGGGTGCTCGCCCTACTCGCGCCGGCACTGATCCTCACCCTGTGGCAGGTGGGTGCCATGAGCGGAGTGGTGTCCACCCGCCTCATCCCGACGCCGGCCGACATCGCCGGCACCATCGCCAACCTGGCCACCGAGGGAGAACTGGTCGGACATGTCCTCTCCACCACGACCCGGGTCGTTGCCGGTTTCGCCTTGGGAGCCACGGTCGCCACGATGCTGGGGGCGGCGACCGGTGTCTCCGAGCGGTTCGGCGCACTGTTCGACCCCACCCTCCAGGCGTTGAGGAACATACCGTCGATCGCCTGGACTCCCCTGTTCATCCTGTGGTTTGGGATCTTCGAGACCTCCAAGGTCCTCATGATCGCCCTCGGAGTCTTCTTCCCGGTCTATCTGACCTTCAGCGGCGCCATTGCCACTGTCGATCGGCGGCTGGTGGAGGTGGGCCGGGTGTATGGGTTGGGGACGACCTCGCTGATCAGGCGCATCCTGCTCCCGGCCTCGCTCCCCACCTATGTGATCGGGCTGCGCAACGGTCTGGGGTTGGGTTGGATGTTCGTGGTCGCCGCCGAGTTCCTCGGGGCGAGCCAGGGTCTGGGCTACCTCCTGGTCGACGGCCAGCAGACCGGGCGCCCGGCCGTGATCATCGCCTCGATCGTGATGTTCGCCCTGCTCGGCAAGATCACCGACCGCCTGCTGGCCTCGAGCGGCGCCCGGTTCACCGGCTGGCAGGACGGGTTCACCCGGGAGACGATCGCATGATCGAGCTGCGTCAGGTGTCGAAGCGGTTCGACAGCGGCCTGCTAGCAGCCTCCGGGGTGGACCTGGTCGTCGAGGCCAGCGAGATCGTGGCCGTTATCGGCCCCAGCGGGTGTGGGAAGAGCACCGTGCTCCGGCTGATCGCCGGTCTCGACTCGGCGACCCACGGCTCGGTCCGGGTGGCGGGCCATGAGGTGGATGGCCCCGACCGATCGGTCGGGGTCGTCTTCCAGGAGCCGAGACTGATGCCCTGGCTCACCGTGGAGCGCAATGTCTCCTTCGGTCTGGAGCACGACGGCGGGGATGGGCGGGCCGCCGAGGCCATCGAGCGGGTCGGGCTATCGGCCTTCGCCTCGTCGTTGCCCAAGGAGCTGTCCGGGGGCATGGCTCAACGCACCGCGATCGCCCGTGCCCTGGTCACCAAGCCACCCGTCCTTCTTCTCGACGAGCCGTTCAGCTCGCTCGACGCCTTCACCCGGATCGACCTTCAGGAGCACCTGCTGGAGGTATGGGGCTGGTACCGGCCGACGATGTTCCTGGTGACCCACGACATCGACGAGGCGTTGGTCCTGGCAGATCGGGTCGTCGTCTTCAGCGGCTCGCCTGGCACCATCCAGGCCCAATTGACGGTCGATCTGCCCCGCACCCGGGACCGCACCGACCCCACCTTCCATTACTTCCAGGATCTGGCCATGACCGAGCTGGGCCGATCGAGGCTGCACACCCCCTGACTGCCACGGAGAAACTGTTGGGCCTTGACAGACTAATTCAACGCGTGTAGAACTCAACGCGCGTTGAAAAAGGAGGCCCCCGGTGTGGGCGATGGTGATCAAGGAAGTTCGTCAGGTGCGGAGGGACCGCCGGACGCTGGCGATGATGATCGTGATGCCGATCATGCTGCTGGTGGTGTTCGGCTATGCCGCCAGCTTCGACGTCACCAAGATCGAGGTCGCCGTCCCCCAGGGGCTGCCCCAAGGAGCGGCGCTTCCCGACGTGTTCGAGATGGCGGAGACCACCCGCGCCGACCCGGTCGACATCCTTCGATTCGGCGAGGCGGACGTGGTGGTCGTGGCCGGCGAATCCGGGCTGTCCGCCTCCATAGACGGATCCGAGCTCTTCACCGCCCGGGCCGCGGTGCAGGCCCTCACCGCCGCCGCCGCCCGAGGAGTGCCGGTGAGCACGGAGGTCCTTTTCAACCCCGAGCTCGACACCTCGGCCGTGCTGGTGCCGGGTCTGGCCGGTCTGGTGCTGTTGTTCGTCGGCTCGCTGATCACGAGTCTCGGCGTGGTCCGGGAGCGTCAGGCGGGGACCCTCGAGCAACTGGCGGTGATGCCCCTACGCCCCCGGGACGTCTTCGTGGGGAAGATCGCCCCCTACTTCGTGGTGGCCAGCATCGACATGGTCATCGTGCTCACCGTGGGATGGCTGCTCTTCGACGTGCCCTTCGTCGGCTCGATCTGGCTGCTCGCCTTCGGCGCGGTGCTGTTCCTCTTCGTGACCCTCGGCGCCGGGGTCCTCATCTCGACGGTCTCGGAGAACCAGGGACAGGCCATCCAGCTGGCGATCATGACCCTGCTCCCCCAGGTCCTCCTCTCCGGCCTCATCTTCCCCCTCGAGTCGATGGCAGCCGGTGTTCGCTGGATCGGTTATCTGCTCCCCCTCACCTACTTCAACCAGATCGCCCGAGGGGTGATGCTCAAGGATTCGCCACTCGAGGCGATCGCCCTCCCGCTTGCGCTGCTGACAGTGCTCGGGCTGGTCGTGTTCGGTCTGGCCGTGCTCAGGTTTCGCTCCGACCTGGCACCGTCCCGGGTGGCCGAGACCCGGGCGGTGGCATGAGCTTCGGCCTCGACGGCGTCACCGTGGACTTCGGGGGCAAGATGGCCATCGAGGACGTGGACCTCGACCTCCAACCTGGCGCGATCACCGCAGTGATCGGGGCCGACGGAGCGGGAAAGACCACCACCGCCCGCACCCTGGTCGGCCTCCTCTCCCCATCAGCCGGCACGGTGCGTCGTCCTTCGGGAGACTCCATCGGCTACCAGCCCGAGGCCGCCGGGACCTGGCGCGACCTCACGGTCACCGAGAATCTGTCCTTTGTGGCCTCGGCTCACGGGATCGCCGCCGCCTCCGACCGATATCGTGAGCTCTTGCAGGTGACCGGTCTCGGACCAGCCGCCAATCGGCTCGCCGGGGAGCTTTCCGGGGGGATGCGGCAGAAGCTGGCGGTGGCGATGGCGATGCTCCCCCGACCCGAGCTGACCGTGCTCGACGAGCCGACCACGGGGCTCGACCCGGTGAGCCGGGCAGGGGTGTGGCGTCTCCTGGCTCGAGCCGCTGGTGAAGGGACGGCGGTGATGGCCACGACCACCTATCTCAACGAGGCCGAGCGGGCATCGCATGTGGTGGTCCTCGATGGGGGGCGGGTGCTGGCATCGGGCACCGCCGAGTCGATCCGGGATTCGTTCCCCGGCTCGTTGGGGGTCATGGGGAGCCGTCCCCCAGGTCTCTCCTCATGGCGTCGGGGAAACTCGTGGCGGATTTGGGCGCCCGAAGGACAGGTCCCGGCAGGTGCTCGGAAGATCGCCCCCGATCTCGAGGATGTGGTGACCGCCGCCGCCCTCTCCCGGAGGAGGGCAGGGTGAGCGAGCGGCTGGCTCGGACCGAGGCGATCAGCAAACGGTTCGGGGACAACCTGGCGGTAGACGGGGTGACCCTCTCGATCTCGGCCGGGGAGATCGTCGGTCTGGTCGGGGCCAATGGCGCCGGCAAGACCACCTTCATCAGGATGCTGCTGGGGCTCCTCTCCCCGGATCAGGGGTACGTGATGCTCTTCGGCGAGGCACCGACCCGGGCCACCCGGCGCCGTATCGGTTACATGCCTCAGACCATGGGTCTCTACGAGGACCTGACCGTCGGTGAGAACCTGGAGTTCACGGCACGGGTCTTCGGGATCGAGCTGCCCTCACTCGACGACGATCTCGCCCCGTTCGCCGAGACCCTGGTCGCAGATCTGCCCCTCGGACTTCGACGGCGGGCGGCGTTCGTAGCCGCTCTCTCCCACCACCCGGATCTCCTGGTGCTCGACGAGCCCACCTCCGGGGTCGGCCCGCTGGGAAGGGCGGACCTCTGGGACACGATCCACGACGCCGTCGACGACGGTGCCGGCGCCCTCGTCACCACCCACCACATGGATGAGGCCGAGCAGTGTGATCGTCTGGTGTTCCTCTCCGCGGGGCGGGTGGTGGCGACCGGGACGGTGGCCGGGATCGTCGATGGACAGATCACAGTCGAGGCGACACCGGCCGACCCGTCCGTAACCCTGGCCGTGCTGGAGAATGCCGGTTTTCCCGTCCTGCCCACCGGGGCCCGCCTGCGAGTGCCCGGCACACCGTTGTCCTCGGTCCGGTCGGTGCTGGGTGAGGAGGCTGCCCTGGTGGAGAAGCAGTCCTCCCTGGAGGAGGCCTTCATGACCCTGGCCGGAGCCTCCTGATGGGGCGCACCGGTCGTCGTCCCGGTGGGGCCGACACCAAGGGGAGCATCCTGACGGCGGCCCGCTCCGAGTTCGGGGCCAAGGGCTTTCACCGGGCGACCATTCGCGGCATCGCCGCCGAAGCGGGAGTCGACCCGGCCCTGGTTCATCACTACTTCGGGGCCAAGGACGACCTTTTCGCCGCCTCCGTGGACCTGCCCCTCCGCCCGGCCGAGATCGCAGATGTGGTCCTTGCCTCCGGTCCCGAGTCGGCGGGGAAGAACATCACCGGCCTGTTCTTCACGGTGTGGGAGGACCCCGAGACCCGGGACCCGCTGCTCGCCATGCTGCGGGGGGCGTTCAGCACCGAGCAAGGGGCCGCGGTGCTGCGAGAGTTCTTCGGCACGGCGATGCTGGGGCGGGTGGCGCCCCGGATCGGCGGACCCGACACCGAGCTGAGGGTGTCCCTTGCCGTCTCCCACCTGCTCGGGGTGGCTGTGCTCCGCTATGTGATCGGCTTTCCCCCGTTGCGCGACGTGCCTGTGGAGCGGCTCGTGGACACCCTCGCCCCGCGCATCCAGGCCTACTTCACACCGTGAGGCCATGACGAAGGGCCCGGCTCCCCACCGGGCCCTTCATCGAGCTCGATGCCGGTCAGGCCGAGATCGCCTGGCCCAGCACCGCCTGACCGAAGTAGATCAGGAATGCGACGGCGACCACCCACATCAGCGGATGGATATCGGCCGTCTTGCCTTTCACCACCTTGACCAGCACGTACATCACGAAGCCGGCGCCGATGCCGACGGTGATGCTGAAGGTGAGGGGCATGAGGATGATGGTGAGGAGGGCGGGGAACCCTTCCTCCACATCTTCGAAGTCGATCCCCTTGATCAGATGAGTCATGAGGAAGCCGACCAGAATCAGCACCGGGGCGGTGGCCTGCAGTGGGATGACCTGGGCCAGGGGCGTCACGAACACGGCCAAGAGGAACAGGATCCCGACCACCACCGAGGTGAGCCCGGTGCGGCCCCCCTCGGCCACCCCGGCCGCGCTCTCGATGTAGCTGGTGTTGGAGCTGACTCCGGCTGCGCCACCGGCAGCCGCGCCCAACGAGTCGACGAGCAGCAACTTGCCCACACCCGGGATGCTCCCGTCCTCCTCGGCGAGATCGGCCTGCTCGACGATGGCGGTGGCGGTGCCGATGGTGTCGAAGAAGTCGGTGAGCATGAAGCTGAAGATGGTCAGCGCCGCGGCGACGAACCCGAGTGTCGTGAACACGTTGCCCAGGTCGAAGTCGCCCAGGGTGGCGAAGCTCGGGGTCACCACGAATGGATCGGGGAATGTGGCGAAACCGATGATCAGCCCGATGACAGCGGTGAGCAGGATGCTCAACACCAGGGCGCCGGGCACCTTCCTCACGAACAGGATCACCGTGATGAGGAGCCCGATCAGCGTCAGCCAGGCGCCCATGGTGTTGGGGAAGATGAAGGCCACCGGGACCGGTCCCTCGGGATCGGCGTGCCCGATCAGGCCACCATCGACGAAACCGATGAACAGGATGAAGAGCCCGATCCCCACACCGATCGCCCGTTTCAGGGCGAGCGGCACCGCGTTCATGATCGCCTCCCGCAACCCGACCAGGACCAGGGCTAGCACGATCAGGCCCTCGAGCACGATCACCCCCATCGCCCCGGCCGGGGTCAGCCCGTCGCCGAGGACCAGGCCGAAGGCGACTGCGCCGTTGATCCCGAGACCGGCGGCCATCGCAATCGGGTAGTTGGCCACCACCCCCATCAGGATGCAGAGCAGTCCGGCGACCAGGGCTGTGCCGGCGGCCACCGCTGGGGCGTCGAAGCCGGCAGCAGCGAGGATCCCCGGGTTGACGAAGACGATGTACGACATCACCAGGAAGGTGGTCACCCCGGCACGTACCTCGGTGCCTACAGAAGTGCCTCGCTCGGTGAGCCTGAAGTAGGAATCGAGACCGGACCCCCCCGATCCTCTCGACTCCGTCCGATCGACGGTGTCGGTCATTTCTCCTCCCAATTACTGGATGCCGGGTGTCGACATCGGTAGTCAGACCCAAGGTAGCGAGACGGGGTTACCCCCTGCCGGGCAGAGTGAGGAGTTCCTATCCAGACACGTCGGTCCGGACCGTCTCCAGGGCGATCACCACCATGTCCTGAAAGGTCTGCTCGCGCTCCTCCGATGTGGTCGAGGCTCCGGTGCGGACGTGGTCGGAGACGGTAGCGATGGTGAGAGCCCTTCCCCCTCTCTCCGCCGCCACCCCGTAGAGACCCGCCGCCTCCATCTCCACCGCCAGCACCCCCATCGCCTCCATCCGGTCGAATGCTTCTGGGTCGGGGTTGTAGAAGAGGTCGGCGGAGTGGACGTTGCCCACCTTGACCTGGATCCCCTTGGCCTCGGCCGCCGCGGCGGCGGCGCGCAGCAGCCCGAAGTCGGCAGTTGCCGCGAAGTCGTGTCCCCCGTACCGCATCCGGTTCACGCCCGAGTCGGTGCAGGCTCCGATGGCCAGGATCACATCCCGGATCGCAACAGAGCGAAGGATGCCCCCACAGGACCCGACCCGGATCAGACGCTCCACCCCGTACTCGGTGATCAACTCGGTGGCGTAGATCGCGGCCGACGGTATGCCCATGCCCGTGCCCATCACCGAGATCGGGACCCCCTGGTAGCTCCCGGTGAACCCGAGCATGTTGCGCACGTCGTTGACCTGCTTCACGTCGTCGAGGAAGTTGTCGGCGATGTGCTTGGCCCGCAGCGGGTCTCCGGGGAGCAGGATCGACGGGGCGAAGTCGCCTTTCTCGGCGGAGATGTGGGGCGTGGGCATCTGGATCGACTCCTGTCTCGATGTTGATCGGAGTCAACCTATCGAATCGCAGTCGACCGTCTCAGCCATGGGTATGGTCCTCCGCTTCATGCCCGAGATCCCCTTCTTCCCCAAGGACAAGAGAGACCTGGTCGCTTTTCTCGAAGAACTTGGCGCACCACGTCTACCCGGTCTGCTCGGGATCGAACTGCTCGAGCTCGGCGAGGGCACCGCGAGGATGCGCTGTGTGGTCGAACATAAGCATCTCGCCTCCAACGGGTACCTGCACGCGGCATCGGTGGTCGCCCTCGCCGATACCACCGCCGGATACGGCTGTGTGGCCAATCTCCCCGAGGGCGGCATCGGGTTCACCACTATCGAGCTCAAGTCGAACCATGTGGGCACCATGCTCGAGGGGGCCCTGGTCGCCGACGGCGCTCTGGCCCACGCCGGGCGCACCACCCAGGTCTGGGACGTCGTGGTCAGCGCCGAGGAGACAGGGATGAAGCTCGCCCTCTACCGCTGCACCCAGCTTATCCTCTACCCCAGACCGAGCCCTTAGTCTCGGCGTGATGAGCGACTTATACGACTCCATCGTCAAGCTGCGCGCCATTCGCAGCTTCCGGGCCGAGCCACTGTCCGAGCAGCATCTCGAGGCCATCCTCCAGGCGGCTCGTTGGACCGGGAGCTCGAAGAACAGCCAGGACTGGTCGTTCATCGTGGTCACCGGTGAGCGACTGCAGGGTCTGGCCGAGCACGGCGACTACACCGACCCGATCCGTGGCGCTGCCGCCGCCATCGTCCTGGTCAAGGAGGCGGGGGGAAACATGTTCGACATCGGCCGGGCGGCGCAGAACATCATGCTGGCCGCCAAAGCGATCGGTGTCGCCTCATGTCCCATCACCCTGCATCGATATGCCGAGGCGCGGCGCTTTCTCGGCGCCCCGGAAGGGCCCGAGACCCGCTATGCCGTGGCCCTCGGCTACCCCGGGGAGCAGGCCGCACCCCGTCGCTTCGGCGGGCGGAAGCCGGCCGAGAGCGTGGTCCGGTACCAGCACTACTAGCCGCCGGTGACTCTGCTCGAACATCCCGGCGACACCACTACCGTCGACTGGTCATGGCGGAACCCCTCGTCCGGGCCCGGGGCCTGACCAAGAGATTCGGCGACTTCCTGGCGGTGGACGCCGTCGACTTCGACATAGCCCAGGGCGAGGCGTTCGGCTTTCTCGGCCCCAACGGGGCGGGCAAGACGTCCACCATGAAGATGATCTCCACGGTGAGCCCCATCACCGATGGCAAGCTCAGCGTCTTCGGCCTCGATCCGGCGACCCAGGGTCGGCAGATCAGGCAACGTCTCGGCGTCGTGCCGCAGGAGGACAATCTCGACCTCGAGTTGACCGTGGCCGAGAACCTCTATGTGTACGGCCGCTACCACGACATGGACCGGGCCCGGATCCGGGAGCGGACCGAGGAGCTGCTCGAGTTCGCCCAGCTCTCCGATAGGGCCACATCCCAGGTGGAACCGCTGTCGGGGGGGATGAAGCGACGTCTCATCATCGCTCGGGCCCTGATCAACGACCCCGACCTGGTCATCCTCGACGAGCCGACCACCGGTCTCGACCCTCAGGCCAGGCACCTGCTCTGGGACCGTCTCTATCGCTTGAAACGAGAGGGGGCGACGCTCATCATCACCACCCATTACATGGACGAGGCCGAGCAGCTATGCGACCGGTTGGTGGTCATGGACAAGGGAAAGATCGTGGCCGAGGGTTCGCCCCGCGAGCTCATCGCCGAGCACGCCCCGCGGGAGGTGGTCGAGCTTCGTTTCGCCGACGGGCTCATCGACGAAGTGGCCCTGCATCTCGAGGACGTGGCCACCCGATCAGAGATACTGGCCGACCGGGTGATCCTCTACACCGACGACGCCGAGGCCACTCAGCACCAGTTGACGGTCCGAGACATCCATCCTGAGCAGGTCCTGGTGAGGAGGTCGACCCTGGAGGACGTCTTCCTCCGTCTCACCGGACGGAGCCTGATCGACTGATGTCCACTCTGACCAGATCGTGGCGCTGGGTGGAATCCGAGATCGTCGGCTACCGGCGAACCTGGCGAGGCACTGTCATCTCCTCATTCGTCAACCCGGTGCTCTTCCTCTCCGCGATGGGCCTGGGCCTCGGCACACTCGTCGACTCCGGTCCCAACGACCTGGCCATCCCCTATCTCGCCTTCGTCGCCACCGGTCTCATGGCCGCCACCGCGATGCAGACCTCGGCGGGGGAAGGTGCCTGGCCGGTGATGGCGGGGATCAAGTGGCGCAAGGGGTATCACGGCGCGATCACCACTCCCCTCGGACCGCGGGACATCGTCCTGGGCAGCGTGGTGTGGGGCGCGATCCGCCTCACTTTCGTCCTTCTCGTCTTTGCGGTGATCTCCGTCCTCTTCGGCGCACTGGAGGTCGGGCCTGCCCTCCTCGCCATGGCCCCCGGCGTTCTGACCGGGCTCGCGTTTCAGACCGTGGTCACTGCTTTCACCGTCACCCGGGAAGACGAGACGAGTCTCTCCACGTTGTTCCGGTTCGGGATCATCCCCCTGTTCCTCTTCTCCGGGACGTTCTTCCCGATAAGCCAGTTGCCCGACTTCCTCCAGGGCATCGCCTATGTCACCCCGCTCTTCCACGGAGTCGAATTGGTGCGCAAGATCGCACTGCCCGAGATCGACGCCTCGGTGGTGACCGACCTCCCCATATGGGCCCATGTCGCCTACCTGGTCGTGATGACTGCCCTTGGCCTGTTCCTCGCCTCACGGTTTCTCGCGCGGAGGTTGATGCCGTGAGCGTCTCCTCCCCGAGCCGGCTCACCCGACCTGGCCGGATGACCCCGTTCCGCGCCCAGCGGATCTGGGAGCGGAACTGCCTGGTTTACCGGCGTCTGTGGAAGATCATCGTCACCGGTTTCCTCGAGCCGGTCTTCTACCTGCTCTCGATCGGGATCGGGCTCGGTGCCCTCGTCTCCGAGGTCACCGGCCCGGGTGGCGTCCCCGTCGACTACACAGCTTTCGTGGCGCCGGCCCTGATGGCGACCTCGGCGATGAACGGGTCGGTGCTGGAGACGACTTTCAACATCTTCTTCAAGCTCAAGTTCGGCAACGTCTACGAGGGGATCCTCACCACACCGATGAACCCCGGGGATATCGCCATCGGCGAGATCGGGTGGGCCCTGTTTCGGGGCGCCCTCTACTCGCTCGCCTTCCTCGTGGTCATGGTGGTGATGGGTCTCACCAGCACCTGGTGGGCACTCCTCACCGTCCCGGGGGCGGTCCTGATCGGCTTCGCGTTCGGCTCGGTCGGTCTCGCCGCCTGCACCTACATGCGGTCGTGGCAGGACTTCGACCTGGTGACGCTGGTCACCATGCCCCTGTTCCTCTTCTCGGCCACCTTCTACCCGCTCGACGTCTACCCACCGGTCATCCAACAGATCACCCGTGTCTCCCCTCTCTACCACGGCACGGAGATGCTCCGGGCCTTCTCCCTCGGGGTCTTCGACTGGTCCCTGCTCGGCCACATCGCCTTCCTCGTCGTCATGGGCCTGGCCGGGTACCGCATCGCCTCCCGCCGGCTCGACGGTCTTCTCCGCAAATAGGGGCCGTTGTAGGCTCGATGTCTCGATGCTGGACCTCGATTTCCCGTTGCGGGCACCCCACGGCTCCGAGCTCAACACCCACGGCTGGCTTCAGGAGGCCGCCCTGCGCTGTCTTCTGAACAACCTCGACCCGGAGGTGGCCGAGGACCCGGAGCACCTGATCGTCTACGGGGGTCGGGGCAAAGCGGCGCGGAATCTCGAGAGTCTCCAAGCCATCGTCCGCACCCTGGAGCGGCTCGCCGACGACGAGACCCTCCTCGTGCAGTCGGGCAAGCCGGTGGGAGTCTTCCGCACCCACGAGATGGCGCCTCGGGTGCTCATCGCCAACAGCCTCCTCGTCCCCCGATGGGCCACCCTCGAGCATTTCTGGGAGCTGGAGGCCGAGGGTCTGATGATGTACGGGCAGATGACTGACGGGTCGTGGATCTACATCGGGACCCAGGGCATCCTCCAGGGGACATTTCAGACCTTCGCCGCCATCGCCGAGCAGAGGTTTGGAGGGACCCTCGCCGGCACACTAACCCTCACTGCCGGTCTGGGCGGCATGGGCGGCGCCCAGCCCCTGGCCGTCACCATGAACGGAGGGGTGGCCCTCTGTGTCGAGGTCGACCCCCATCGCATCGAGCGCCGGCTGGAGACCGGGTATCTCGACGAGAGTTACGACGACATCGACCTGGCGGTGGGGCGTGCCATTGAGGCGAAGCAGAGCCGGGAGGCAGTGTCGATCGGGCTCCGTGGGAACGCAGCCGAAGTGTTCCCCCGCCTGCTGGCGATGGGTCTGGACGCCGACATCGTCACCGACCAGACCTCGGCTCACGACCCGCTCTACGGCTATGTGCCTGCCGGGCACACCCTCGACGAGGCGCGAAGTCTCCGGGAGGACGATCCCGACACCTATATCAAGAAGGCGCGGGAATCGATGGCCACCCACTGTGAGGCCATGGTGGGCTTCCAGACCGCAGGGGCGGAGACCTTCGACTACGGGAACAACCTGCGGGGCGAGGCGCTCACCGCCGGTTATCGGGACGCCTTCTCATATCCGGGGTTCGTGCCTGCCTACATCCGCCCACTGTTCTGCGAGGGCTCTGGCCCGTTTCGTTGGGTGGCTCTCGGCGGCGACCCGGCCGACATCGCCGTCACCGATCAGGCCATCGCCGAGCTGTTCCCCGAGAACGAGTCACTCCATCGATGGCTGCGGCTGGCCGTGGAGAAGGTCCATTTCCAGGGTCTGCCCGCCCGGATCTGCTGGCTCTCCTACGGGGAGAGGCATCTTGCCGGGCTCCGCTTCAACGATCTGGTGGCTGCCGGAGAGGTCTCGGCCCCCATCGTGATCGGGCGGGACCATCTCGACTCGGGCTCGGTGGCCTCGCCGTATCGGGAGACGGAGGCCATGATCGACGGCTCCGACGCCGTTGCCGATTGGCCGATCCTCAATGCCATGCTCAATGTCTCGTCGGGTGCGGCCTGGGTAGCGGTCCATCACGGTGGCGGGGTGGGGATCGGCAACTCGATCCACGCCGGCGCCCAGGTGGTGGCAGACGGCACCGAGCAGGGTGCCTTCCGCGTCGAACGCGTCCTCACCAACGACCCCGGCACCGGCGTGATGCGTCACGCCGACGCCGGCTACGAGATCGCCAAACGCGTGGCGCGGGAGCGGGGCGTCGACATCCCCATGCTGTGAACCGCGTTCCTAATGCAGGGCGTCCCGCATGCGTGACGCCCTGCATCGGGTTTGCCTCTTTCGACCGCGTCTAGCGCTGTTCGTCCTTCGATCGCTGCGCGTCGACGATGGCGCCGACGACGAGCCCGACACCAGCTCCGATCAATAGGGCGATCCACAGCTCGGTCGTCAGCATCGTCCCCACCAAGAGCCCAAGGGCCCCACCCATGACTAGTCCGTATCCGGTGTACATCGATCACCTCCTGACGCGGAGCCGGGGCCCTCTTGGGCCGAGGGCCCCGGCTTCCATCACATGCCGTTCAGAGGATCCAGATCAGACCGAAGGTCACCGCTCCGGCCACAGCCAAGACGGCGAGGACCGTCATCACGTTCACCCGCATCGTCCAGACCCGATCCTCTCGCAGCATGCCTCGGGCGAAGAGCCCGAATGCGACCGCCAACAGCACCCCGGCCCCGGTGAGCATCCCGAGGTACCAGCCCTCGGCCAGCCCGCCCAGGAACCAGGTGGTGGGCACGTAGTACATCGACGCCCCGACACCTGCTGTCAGCACCCCGACGATCCCGATCACCCACTCGGTGATGCGAGACCGTCGCAGCATCCGGGTGACCTCCGCCTTGGACCGCTCACTCAGCGTTGTCACGAAGATCACCTCCTTCCGGATGGCCCTCGGCCACCCAACGTGATTGTGTGGCTGCGGGGCATTCGGTGAATAGGGCCAACCGGCCCATGATCAAGGGACGGAGGCAAGGTGCCGGACGTAGGGCGTCGATACGCTGTCGGCCGTATGACCGATTACGTGAT
Source organism: Acidimicrobiia bacterium (assembly GCA_050741975.1). Classification (GTDB taxonomy): domain Bacteria; phylum Actinomycetota; class Acidimicrobiia; order Spongiisociales; family ZC4RG35; genus JARDZU01. The sequence continues at coordinate 48,849 of JBOGET010000065.1, read as the reverse complement.
CTTCGATTGCGACGGAGTCCTCGTGGACACCGAGCCGATCGCCAACCGAGTCCTGGCCGGGTTGCTCACCTCGGCCGGGCTGCCCACGACCGTGGAGGAGTCGATGCGCGACTATCGCGGGCGCTCGATGGCGGCGGTTATCGGTCTTGCCGGGGAACGACTGGGAGCGCCGCTTCCCACCGACATCGCCGACCGCTACTACGTCGAGATAGAGGCCGCGTTCAGAGATGAGCTGCGACCGGTACCCGGGATCATGGAGGCCCTGGACCGCATCGACCTTCCCTCGTGCGTCGCCTCGAGCGGGCCCCACCACAGGATCCGGCTCAGCCTCGGGCTCGTTGGGCTCTGGAAGCACTTCGAGGGCAAGGTGTTCTCCGCAACCGAGGTCGCCGTCGGGAAGCCTGCGCCCGATCTCTTCCTCTATGCGGCCGAGACAATGGGCTTCGACCCGGCACAAACCGCGGTCGTCGAAGACAGCCCGGCCGGCGTGGCGGCCGCGGTGGCGGCCGGGATGCGGGCCCTGGCCTTTGCCCGATACGATCCTCCGGCCGGGCTGCGCGCCATCGGAGGCGAGCCCTTCGAGGACATGACAATCCTGCCCGACCTCTTGACTGCGGGCTCGAGGGTGCCCTGATGGCGATCAACGACCCAGATTGGCCCCGCGCCGATGTCTGGCTGGCCCAAGATCACCCCGACCCCGAGGTCCTGGTGGTCGGTGTCCCGTCGTCCAAGGCATCGCTCTCTCCTTCTCGGGCCGACCTGACCCCGCTCGAGGTGCGCCACCGTCTCAGCCGGTTCTCCACCTTTCACGGCGAGTGGGGCGTCGACTTCCGTGATGTGACCATCCGCGATGAGGGCAATTGGCCGGTTTCCGAGCTGGACATGCACCAGATGCCCGAGGTTGTCGAGCAACTGGCCGGCGACCTGGCCCGAGTCCCACTCACCCTCTACCTGGGTGGGGACAACGCCATCACCCGGCCGCTGGTCCGCTCGCAAGCCGCGGACCTGAGCCGGGTCGGGCTCATCACGTTCGACGCCCATCATGACGTGCGCACCCTGTCCCTGGGCCCCACCAACGGGACGCCCGTGCGGGGTCTGATCGAGGAAGACGGGCTGCCGGGGGCGCATGTGGCCCAGATCGGGATCCACTCCTTCGCCAACTCCGCCCGGTACCGGGCCTACTGCGAGGAGCAGGGTGTGACCTTGTTCACCGTCGAGGACATCGAGCAACGGGGGATCGGCTCCGTTGTCGAGGACGGCCTCACCGTCGTAGCGCCGAGGTGCGACCTGATCCATGTCGACGTCGACATCGACGTCTTGGACCGGATCCATGCTCCGGCTTGCCCCGGGGCCCGGCCGGGGGGGATGGGGATCCGGGACCTGGCCGAAGGTGTCCGCCGCTGCGCACGTCATCCCAAGGTGGTGGCGATGGACTTTGTCGAAGTCGATGCCGGGTCCGATCGGGACGGGATCACCCTGGACGCAATGGCCCACCTGGTGCTCTCCGCGGCGGCCGGCTACGCCGAGCGGTCGTAGACAGCCTTCTTTATGCACCGCGTCACGAATACGTGACGCCAAGCATTAGGAAGACGGTTTACCCCCCGCTGACCACCTGATCGGCTTCTCGGCCGAGACGGTCGCCCTCCCGGTGGTCGAGGAAGCCATGGGGGAGGCGGACGGGGCGGGGGCCATGGGAATGGCCGCGGACCATCTGGTTGGCCTCCTCGGGGAAGGGAAGGTCGGGGTCCCAGTCATGGAGAATCTCCTCGAGGCTTTCCACCGACTCCACCCGGGCCAGCGCGTCACGCATACGAGGGCCGGCCGCGAACCCCTTGAGATACCAGGAGGGGTGCTTACGAAAGAGACCGATCCCGACCCGTTCCCCGAAGTGGTCGACCAGGAGCCCGGCGTGTCGGATCATGATGGCGGCTACCTCACCCGAATTCGGCGCAGACTGCAGAGGGCGTCCGGCGAGCAGATCGGCCAGATCACGGAACAACCAAGGACGGCCCAGACAGCCCCGGCCGACGACTACGCCGTCACAACCGGTACGGGACATCATCTCCACCGCGTCCTCGGCGGTCCAGACGTCACCGTTGCCCAGTACCGGGACCGAGGTGACCGTCTCCTTGAGCCGGGCGATGGCATCCCATTCGGACTCACCCGAATAGAGTTGACGGGCGGTGCGGGCGTGCAGGGCGATGCCTGCTGCCCCCTCCTCCTCGGCGGTCAAGCCCGTCTCCAGATAGGTGAGATGGTCCTCGTCGATCCCCTTGCGGAACTTGACCGTCACCGGGACCTTGCCTGCGTTGGACACCGCGGCACGGACGATCGAGCGAAAGAGGTCGCGCTTCCAGGGGAGGGCGGCGCCGCCACCGTGACGGGTGACCTTGCCCATCGGGCATCCGAAGTTCATGTCGATGTGATCGACCCGCTCCACCTCGACCAGGTAGGAAACGGCATCGCCCAAAGAGCCGGGGTCGGTGCCATAGAGCTGGATGGAGCGAGGTGTCTCGTCGGGGGCGAAACGAGCCAGCTCACGGGTCTTTTCGTCACCCTCGACCAGCCCACGGGCGCCGATCATCTCCGAGACATAGAGACCGGCCCCGTACTCCCGGCAGAGACGCCGGAACGGGGCATTGGTGATCCCGGCCATCGGGGCGAGCACGACGGGCGGATCGACGGAGAGGGGACCGATAAGAAGCATCCACGGTAAGGCTAGGACCGTGACCGGGCGTACCCCCTAGAACTCCGTCGACGCCACGTTCTGGAGACGGACCTGGCCCCGTGCGACGAGTTTGCCGTCCTCCTCCCGGACCACACTCACTTGCCAAAGCTGTTGGCTGCGACCGCGGTGGATCGGGGTTGCCGACCCGATGAGCACGCCGTCTGTGGTCGGCCTGATGAAGTCGGTCTGGTTGGAGACGCCGACGCACCCAGCCATTCCGCTCTCCATCGCCCAGAGGGCGGCGCCGGTGGATGCCACGGTCTCGATGAGGGTGCAATAGACGCCACCGTGGACCACTCCGTAGGGCTGATGGTGGTTCTCGTTGATCACGACCTTCCCCTGGCAGGAGTCGGCGGATGCCTCGGTCAACTCGATGCCGGTGTGGCCCACGAAGGTGGGACGCGCCAGGAACGGATTGTCCATCAAGCCCCGCAACCCGCCGCGATCTGCGGGATCGGTCCGAGGTCGTCGTCGACGTACTCCCAGACCTCGACTCCGATGCCTTCGTAATAGGCGCTGGTCAGCACGATCTCCATCTTCCCGTCGCCGTTCAAATCGGCGACGGCGCCAACCGAGAAGGAGCTGACGTACGGGTCGTCCGCGGTGACGATCACCGACTCACCGAGGATCGCGGTGTTCACCGCCCCCTGCACGGTTCGTCGCAGGAAAGCGATCGAATAGTCGCCGTCCTCGGCGAAGAGCCCGTTGGTCACGTCCTCGGCGACGACCAGCACCTCATTGACACCGTCACCCTCGAGATCGATCTGGAGGAGCTGCTTGATCACCGGATCGGGGACGTTGAGGCCGCGTTCGGCCAGCAACTCCCCGGCGAAGGCGGCATAGGTGCCGTCGTCCTCTATCTCCTCGACCAGATGTGGGACCAGGATCCAGGGCGCAGATATGGCCACGCCGACCGGCCCGGGCCAATCCCCCAGAACCTGCTCGTTCTCGAACACCACCCCCGGGTTGTCGAGAGGGTCGCACGAGGTCGTCGGGGCCCCGCCGCCGATGATCGCCTCCAACCCGAGGAGGGCCACCTGATAGTCCTCGCCACCCACGACCGGCAGCGCCGTGCCCGCCTCGACCTGCACCCAGCCCTCACCGTCCCACCATCCCAAGGCGCCAAACCCCGCTGCCACGATCGGGGTGTCGCTCCAGTTCCCCTCGACCGCAGCCGACGTCGTCGTTGTGGTGGGCACCGTGGTGGTCGTGGTCTCCGCCACGGTCGTGGTGGTCGCCGCCCCCAGACTGGTGGTGGGCCCCGCTTCGGGTGTCGTGGTCCCCGCCGATGTCGTGGCCGAAGCCAGGGACGTCGTGGTCGTGACCCCCCCGTCCTCTTCGTCGCCGAGCATGAAGATGATGACGACGACCATCACGACGAACAGACCGGCCAATACCCAGGCGGTTCGGTTCATGGTGGCAAGTTACCCGGCCGCTCCGGCTCGGAATGCGGTTATGTCCCCACCGGAGGCGGTCACCAAGCGGGCCAGAAGGTGAATCGGCAGCCCGACCACGGTAAAAGGGCTCCCGTTGATCTTGTCGACGAACATCCCACCAAGGCCTTGAAGGGCGTAGCTCCCGGCCTTGTCGAGAGGCTCCCCACTGTCCACGTACCAGGCGATCTCCTCTTCTGTCATCGGGAGCAGCTCGACCTCGGCAACGTCGACCATCGACCTGACCTCGACCCCGCCGTCCCAGGAGCCGACGGCGAGCCCGGTGAACACCTCGTGGACGTCGCCCTGAAGTCTGCGCAGCATCGATCGCGCCTCCTCGGGATGACCCGGCTTGCCCATGATCTTCCCTTCATGGACCACAGTGGTGTCCGCCGCCACGACGATCAGCCCTTCCCCGGCCACCGCCTCCGCCTTGGCCCGGGCCACTCTCTCCACGTAGGCTGTGGGCGCCTCCTCGGGGAGCCTCGTCTCGTCGACGTCGGCAGGGCGCACCTCGAACTGCAGCCGGAGCCGTTGCAGCAACTCACTGCGTCGGGGCGACCCGGAGGCCAGGACCAGTCTCATCCGACGATCCGACCCAGACGGATGACCCGGCTCGGATGGGCCAGCACCCGGGGCTCGAGACTCGGGTCCTCGACGAACAGCACCGCATTCGCCGGGTCACCCACCTCGAAGCCGGGGCGGCGACCGGACGCCAGGAACCCGCCCGAGGAGACTGCGTCCACCACCGACGCCGGCGCCATCCCCATCTCCCAGAGTCGGATCGCCTCGAGCGCCACCTGATGGGTCCCGATCACTAGATCGGTGCCGGTCAGGACATGCACACCGGCCTCCACCGCCGTGGCCAGGTTGGACGTGATGTTCTCCAGACCCTCGATCAGCAGCCGGCCACCGGACGACTCCCCACCCAGCTGGCGGATCACTGCCTCCACCTGGAGCACGGTGGGCACCCAGCTTCCACCCCGCGCCCCGAGGGCGACGAGATCGTCCGGGGAGAGGAAGAGCCCGTGCTCTATCGAGTGGACCCCTGCCCGCACCGCCATGGATGGGACGTCGCGGGCCATGGTGTGGACGGCGACCCTGGCGTCGTGGGCTACGGCCACCTCCACCGCCTCGGCCAACTCCTCTTCGCTGAAGTTGGGCATCGGGCCGATGCCCTTCCTCGGCCAGTCCCCGATCAACTTGACCCAGCCTCGTCCCTCGTCGGCGGCCCGGGCGACGATGGGGCCGATGCCACCGGGCGGGACGTTGCGGGCGAAACCCTCCCAGAAGCCGCCCCCGACGGCGCAGACCACTCCGGCCGCCTCGATCTCGGGACGCTGCGTCGCCGGGACCTTGTCGATGAGGTCGATGATGGTCAAATCCCTCCATCCCTTGTCGAGGATGAGGCCCACGCCGGCCTCGAGTGCCATCGTCACCCGGTGCACGGCGCCGTCGAGGTCTCCTAGACCGAGGTCCATGGTCTCCCGGGCGAGATGGGCGTGGGCATCGATGAGACCGGGCAGAGCCCACAGATCGGCGCCGATCACCTCCTCAGGAGTGCCCCACGGAACGTCCCATGTACCGTCGCGGGTGTCACGAGTCACGGAGTCCCCTCCCGGGGTTCGCAGCACGACTCGAAGATGCATCAAACCCGACGGTAATGGCCCGGCGTTGCCGATAATGTCGGGATGCGCATTCTCCTCCGGGCCCTGCTCCTGCTCATGGCTGCCTGTGGCGCCAACACCGAGGATGACGTGGTCGCGCCACCCACCGACGCCGTCGCCACCACCGCCGACCCGGTCACCACGATCCCGTACCCAGCCACCAGTCTTCCCGGGCCGGTACCCCTCGAGATCCAGGACTGCACCGCGCCCCAAGTCGGGTTCTCCCCGCTGTGCCAGGCCTATGACCTGGCACAGGAGTGGCACATGGATCGCCCCATCGACCCGGGCGTGTTGGCGGCGGCAGCCCTGGACGGGCTGCGGGACTTCAGTACCGACGTCATGGAGCCACCCCCGAGAACCCTGTTCTGCGCCATTCCCGACCCCGCCTTCACCCTTCTCTGCGAGGAGCTCGCCGAACGGGTGTCCCTCTCCTCGATCCCGGTGGGGGAGGCTCTCGAGGCGGCGGTGACGGCCATGGCCAACACCGGTCTGGAGCAATTCTCCTACTACGTCCCGCCCGAGCTGGTGGGTGGCTACCGCTCCAACGGGGTGGTCGGGGGCGTCGGTGTCCTCCTCGACGCCACGGATGCCGCCGGCTCCAAATGCGTGCGAATCGCCGAGTCCTGCCCTCTCGAGATCGTGTTCGTCCTCGAAGACAACCCGGGGGCCGAGGCAGGGCTCGAGTCAGGCGACGAGATCGTCGCGATCGACGGAGAGCCGGTGACCGGGCTCGGGTTCGTCGACACCGCCACCCGGATCGCCGGGGACGAGACCGGTGTGATCGAGATCTCGGTGGAAAGAGGCGACGAGAGCCTCACGTTCACCATCGAGAGAGAGCCGCTGGTGGTGCCCACCGTCGAGATCGACGTCCCCCGCACCGGCATCGGTTACATCTCGATACCCGACTTCGAATATGACATCCCCTCCTTGGTGCACGAGGGCCTGGCCGATCTCATCGACGAGCCGATCGACCGTCTCGTCGTCGATCTCCGGGACAACCCGGGCGGATACCTCGATGCGGCGATCGACGTCGCTACCGAGTTCATGACCGGCGGCGTGGTGGTCCAGACCGTCGGCCCCGGTGAGGAGTTCGACTACGAGGCGGGCGCGGATGGGGTTGCCACCGAGCCCGATATCACCGTACTGGTCAACGAAGGCACCGCCTCAGCGGCCGAGATCCTCGCCACCGCACTCCGAGACAGGCGGGGGGCGATGATCCTCGGTGAGCCCACCTTCGGTAAGGATGCAGTGCAGATAGCCTTCGAGATGAACAACGGCGGAGAGTTCAACGTGGCGGTGGCACGCTGGTTCAGCCCGAATGGGACAACCGTTGCGGGCACCGGTGTCCTTCCCGACCGCATCGTCGAGTTGCCACAGTCGATGGCCACAACCGAGCTCGCCGATCTCGCATTCGAGGCACGATGAGTCAATTGCGTCGATTCACGGCGGTGGCCGCCCTATTCGTGCTCCTTGCGTCGTGCAACGGCGGCGGGGAAGCCGAGCCGGACGCAACTGCCGCCACCGCCACGTCCCAGAGCGCAACCGGCTCGATGGGCACCATCGCAGGCGACCGGCCGCTGCGTCTGGTCGGGTGCGACCCGTCTGATCCCGAGGTCGAGATCGTGTGCGAGGCCTACGACCTGATTCGCCGTCACTACGTCGACCAGATCTCAGATGCCCAGCTGGCCCGAGCCGCCAACCAGGGTCTCCGCGACCTCGATGGGGCGGAGACCGACTCCGAACTCGTCTGCGCCGCACCGGCAGTGGCCTTCCAGGAGAGCTGCGAGCTGGCCCTCGGTGAAGCAGACACCGGTGTCGAGGCGGCGGAGGCGATGGTCTACGGTCTAACCACCTACGGTCTCGATCCCAACTCGGTCTACTTCGACCCGGAGGCCCTGGAGCTGATCGAGGAGGAGCAGACCGGGGAGATCCAGGGCATCGGGGCCTTGGTGACGGCAGAAGACTCGTCTTCGGGCGAGCTGTGCCCGGTCATCTCCGAGACCTGCACGATGTACATCATCTCGACCATCGACGGCACACCAGCCGACACGGCCGGTCTGCAGCCCGATGATGTCGTGATTGCGGTCGATGGGGACAGCATCCTTGGTTGGACCATCGACGAGGTCACGGCCACGGTCAGAGGACCTGCAGGCACCGACGTGGTGCTGACCATCGATCGTGACGACGAGGTGTTCGACGTCACCATCACCCGGGCCGCGTTCGTTGTTCCCGCCGTGGCGAGCGAGGTCGTCGGCGATGCCGGCTATGTCGCCCTCAACCTGTTCACCGACAACGCCGACGAGTTGTTCGCCGATGCGGTGCAGGATCTCCTCGACCAGGGCGTGGAAGCACTCGTCGTAGACCTGAGAAACAACCCGGGTGGCCTGCTCGACACGGCGATCGAGGTCGCCTCCGCATTTCTCCCCGACGGCGAGGTGGTGGTGACCGAGAGCCCCGACTCCTCGACCTCCTACCCGGTGTCGGGTGATCCGATCGTGCCCCAGGACATGAAGGTGGTGGTCGTGGTCAACCAGGGCAGCGCCTCGGCTTCCGAGGTCGTGTCCGCGGTGCTTCAGGAGAGGGGCCGGGTCACCGTGGTCGGCGAGAACACCTTCGGCAAGAACACCGTCCAACAGCGGTTCGCACTCTCCAACGGGGGCGCCCTGAAGCTCACCATCGCCCGCTGGCTGACTCCGGGCGGGCTCGACTTCGGCTCGGTGGGCGTGACCCCGGATGTGCGCAAGGACATCGAGACCGAGCTTTCGGTGGAGGCCGTGGTCCGAGAGGCGTTGGCAGCCTCGGTCACCGTCGCCGCTTAGCCGTCGCCCGCTCCGCTCTCAGCCCAGCGGGTAGGCGATCCCGGTGTTGGCGTGACAGTCGTAACCGTGCGGGTTTTTCGCCAGGTACTGCTGATGGTAGTCCTCGGCGTAGTAGAACTCCCCGAGCGGGGCGACCTCGGTGGTGATGTCGTCGAAGCCCAGGGGCGTGAGCGCCGCCTGATACTTGTCGAGGGACCGCTTGGCGGTCTCGAGCTGCTCATCGGTCGTGGTGTAGATCGCAGATCGGTACTGGGATCCGATGTCGTTGCCCTGTTGCATCCCCTGGGTCGGGTCGTGGGTCTCCCAGAACACCTTCAGCAACTCCTCGTAGGAGACCTCTGCCGGCCGGTACACGACCAGGACCACCTCCGAGTGCCCGGTGCGCCCGGTGCAGACCTCTTCATAGGACGGATTGGGGGTGTACCCGCCGGCGTAACCCACGGCGGTGGTGTAGACCCCTTCCATCTTCCAGAACCTGCGCTCGGCGCCCCAGAAGCAACCCATGCCGAAGACGGCCGACTCCGTTTCCTCGGGGAAGGGCCCGACCAGGGGGTTGCCGTTGACGAAATGGGCCGGAGGGACCTCCACCGCCTCGGTGCGGCCGGGAAGGGCGGTCTCCGCCATCGGCATATCGGTCTTATTGCGTCCGAACATCCCAATCTCCTCGGTGGTCATTCATTCAGGCAGGACTGCTTCGAGCTCCATCTCGACCTTCCAACGGGGGTCGAGCAGGCCACTCACGACAACCATCGTCGAGGCCGGTCTGATTCCCGAGAACACCTCGCCATGGGCCTCACCGACCACGCCGGAATCGTCGGCGTCGGTGATGAACATCCTGGTCCGAACCACGTCCTCGGCCCGACCTCCCGCCTCGTGCAGGGCGGCGAGCATGATCTCGAGGCAACGCCGGGCCTGGGTCTTGGGATCAGGGTCGACGGAGCCGTCGGTCCAGATCGGGGCGGTTCCGGAGACGACCACCCGGTGGCCGGCACGCACCGCCCGACTGAACCCGATGGTGGTCTCGAAAGGGCTTCCGGATGAGACGTTCACTCGGTCCATCATCAGACGCTACCTCTCCTTCTTGGTTTGAGTCACATCACTTCGGGGGAGGATGACACCTGATGGGCTCGGCTTCGACCTCCATCCCCACTTCTCGTCCCTGCCTCCCGTTCAGTACGCTCATCGGGCCCTGATGCGTGCGCTGCGCCCCCTACCCCTGGTTGTCCTCGTCGTGGTCATCGCGCTGGTGGTCCTCACCGCCGGTGGCGCGCTGGCCCACGCCCAAAGCATCGACGAGACCGAGGAGCAAGCCGAGAAGAAAGGAAGACAAGCCGAGGTCGCTGCAGGACTGGTCGACAGCGCGGTGGCGGATCGTGCAGGGATCGAAGCCGAGCTTGCGGTCAGCATGGCTCGTATCAGCGACCTCGCCGCCGAGCTCTCACTGGTCTCCTCCAGCCTCGACACCCTGCGCACCCAGATCGCCTTCGCCGACACCGAGCTCTCCGGGATCAGGACCGACATCGAGACCCATGCCATCGATGCCTACATGACGGCCCTCGCCGGCCCCGGAGTCACCTTCGTGAACTCCTCGACGGTCGAGAAGGCGATGGTGGCCGGCCAGGTGGTGGGCGATGTGGTCAATTCCGGCACCGCCCGGGTGAACGAGCTGGTCACCAAGCGCGATGCCCTTGAGAAGCTCCAAGCCGACTACCGCGTCCAGGAGGAGCAGGTGGCCGCGCTCAAGGCCGAGGTCGATGCCGAGGTCGAACATCTGGCTGCGCTCTACGACGAGGCGGACACGGCGGTGGGCCAGGCGATCAGGGAGGCAAACGCAGCCGACGCCGCCTACCGCGAGGCGTTGAGCGCGGTGGAGGCGGCACAGGCGCGAGAGGCGGAGCGAGAACGACAGCAGGAGCGAGCCCCGACCACCAGCACCCCGCCGCCCAACCTGGGTGCAGACCCCACGCCGACTACGACCGCCCCGCCCGAAACCACCAGCTCCACCGACGGCGGCGGTGGAGGTGGTGGGGAGAATTGGGACTTCTCCCCGGTCATCGAGCAGTGGAGGCCTCTGGTCCAGGCCTACTTCCCCTCCAACCGGGTCGATGAGGCGCTCGCCATCCTCGAATGCGAGAGCCTGGGAGACCCCGATGCCTACAACCCGTACTCCGGTGCATCGGGTCTCTATCAGTTCCTCCCCTCCACGTGGGCCTCGACCTCTCCAAAGGCCGGCTTCTCCGGGGCCAGCCCCTTCGAGCCCGAAGCGAACGTGGGAACGGCGGCATGGCTGGCCAACCGCTATCACGAGCTCGGCCAGGGCTACTGGGCGCCCTGGTCGTGCCGGCGGGTGCTGGGCTGAGGGCTTTTCGAGGTCGGCCCATGGACGAGGAGTGGTTCTACTGTCTCGAGCACCACGCTGTGGAGCCCAGGGAGGGGTGCCGGATCGCCGTCAGACTCGGCCCTTACCCGACCCGGGAGGAGGCGGCCAAAGCCCTGGAGACGGTGAAGCGGCGCAATCAGGCCTGGGACGACGACCCCGACTGGGCCGACGACTGACGATGCCACCGAATCGGTAAACCCGGCAGCCCACTTACAATCCCGAGCCCCCGATGGTCACCGCCCGCATCGACCCACGCCGTCAGATCCTGTTCATGACGCTGGCCCTGGCCGCAACCCTGCCCGGGGTCTTCATCCGCCTCACCGGAGCCGATCCCGACCCGATCGTCGGTGCCGCGGCCTTCGGCCTCGCCATCGTCGGCGCCGCCTTCATTCTCTCCTGGGCCGCCGAGGTGGTCCAACTCGACATCGCCGCCGGGCTCGCCCTGGCCCTGCTCGCCCTCATCGCCATCCTGCCCGAGTATGCGGTCGACTTCGTGCTCACCGCCAGAGCCGGGCAGGAGTTCGCCGAGACCGGTGATTCCCTCAGATACGGGCCCCTGGCGCTGGCCAACATGACGGGCGGCAACCAGCTCCTGATCGGGCTGGGATGGCCCGCGGTGATCCTGATCGGAACCTGGAGAGTGAAGAAGACCCGTGCCCGGCCCGAGGAAGCCGAGCGAACCACGGTCTCTGAGATCAACCTCTTCCGAAGCCAGTCGGTGGACATCGCCTATCTCACCGTCGCCTCGCTGTACGGGCTGACACTTTTCCTGAAGGACACCCTCTCCCCATTCGATGCCGTGGTGCTGGTGGGCATCTATGTCCTCTACTTGAGACGACTCTCCGGGGCGCCGCCCGGCGCGCCACACTTGGTGGGGCCATCGGCATACCTCGGCTCCCTACCCAAACGCGCCCGCCGGATCATCAACTACACCATGTTCGTCGTCGCCGCGGCGGTGATCCTCCTCTGCGCCGAGGAGTTCGCCGACTCCATCATCGAGCTCGGAGAGGCGATCGGGGTCAGCGAGTTTCTCCTGATCAAGTGGATCGCCCCCACCGCCTCGGAGGCTCCCGAGCTGCTGGTGGCGACACTGTTCGCCTGGAGATTGGCCAGCCGCACCGGCATGGGTGCTCTCATCTCCTCGAAGGTGAACCAGTGGACGTTGCTGGTGGGGACCCTGCCCATCGTGTTCTCGATATTCGCCGGGGTGCTCCATGGCCTGCCCCTCGAGAGGGTGCAGCGGGTGGAGCTCTTCGTCACCGCCGCCCAGTCGGTCTTCGCCGTGGCCATAGTGGCCAGTCGCTCGGTGAGCCGCACCGAGGCCTGGGTGATGCTGGGGCTGTTCGTCGCCCAGCTCGCCGAGTCGGGAATGGCCGAGCTGGGTCACCTCTCCGAGGAGGGGTCGGCCCAGGCCCGGATCGGGGTCGGGATCGTGTTCCTCCTCGCCGCGGTCTGGGTCCTGCGGAAGGACTTCAGGGCCTTCGTAGTCAACGTGCGCGACGGGTTTGGCACTCCGTGGAGCGAGCTCGCGGCAGAAGAGCACGTCTGAGCCTCGCTGGCGACGATCCCCTTCCAATCGCCCCCGTACTGCGCGTACCTTTCATGAGGATGATCAAGGAGCGATCTTGAGCAAGAAGCACTTCACCCCCGCCCTCTTCGCCTTTCTACGCGAGCTCGAGGCCAACAACGAGAAGACATGGTGGGACGAGAACAAGGATCGCTACAACGCGGTAGTGCGCGAACCGGCCCTCGACTTCATCACCGACTTCGGTGACCGTCTCCGGAGGATCTCACCTCATTTCGTGGCCGATTCGAGGACGGTGGGAGGGTCCCTGATGCGGCCGTTCCGTGACACCCGGTTCTCCCCGGACAAGACCCCCTACAAGACAAATGTCGGCATACAGATCCGACACGAGGCGGGAAAGGACATCCACGCCCCTGGCTACTACCTCCATCTCGCCCCCGGATCGTGCTTCGCCGGTGTCGGGCTCTGGCACCCGGAAACGGCGGTGGCCCGACAGCTCCGTCAGGCGATCCACGACGACAGCGTCGGTTGGGCGGCGGCCACCAAGTCGAGGTCGTTCACCGACACGTGGTCCATCAGGCCAGACGACGACGAGTTGCTGAAGCGGGTCCCGCCCGGCCTCGACCCCGCTCACCCCTACGCCGACGACCTGCGCATGAAGTCGTTCATGGCTGGAGCCACCCTCACCCAGAAACAGGTCACCACTACAGGGTTCGACCAGGAGCTGGCCACGATGTTCGCTCGGGCCAGCCGATTCACCAGGTTCCTGTGCGGAGCCCTCGATCTGCCCTTCTAGCGGTCATGTCGCCAATCGAGACGACGCCCCCATCTGGGCGGCGACCCGGATGATTACCATTAGCATTGAGTCGCCCGCGCCAGCGCCGGGCTTGTCGGCCGTTCCACCGTGGGGGACCGAGAGAGATGACAACATTCCCGGGCGTCGTGAACCTCAACGACGACGACGTTCCCGTCATGGTCGGGCTCGACGACGAGAGGATCACCCTCGTCTCGGGCGAAGTCTCCATCGGAGAGTGGCTGGCCGGTGAATACGAAGTGATCGACCTCGGATCGGGGGCGTTCGTCATCGAGGCCGAGGACGACTCGATCCCGTTCCTCCCCGACGACCCGGGCAGCTTCGCCCGTGGCATCCACCGCTACCCGACTTCCAGCTCGTCCGAGCGAACCGCGGCGTCGGACACCATCGAGGTCAAGGAAGGCCCACCGCCGAAGCCGGCCACGGTCATCGGTTTCTGGGTGCTGGCCGTCATCACCGCCGCCCTCGGCATCTGGGCCCTGATCAGCATCCTCTGATTGCCGGCCGACTTTGGCCGAGACCGACCCTCTGTGCCCGGCAATCAGTTCGGCAGCTCCATCCAGCCGCCGACCCGGTCGAGGAGGTACTCGCTCACCTCGTGCGACCGGTCCAAGACCTCGCAGAGCTGGTCTCGCCCCATGAGCACGTCGACCAGGCTGACCGAAGCCCGCCCGGTCAGGGTCAGCCGCCGCTCCGGGGCGTCGGTGACCGCCCCGTAGGAGTCGATCGCGGACACCTCCACCGGGAGCGACACCCCGCCCACCCCGGCCAGATCGGTGGCCAGGACCAGGAGATCGGGCGGGCTGAGCAGGGGCGGGACCGCCCAGTTGAAGAACAGGTCGAGGTGATAGACGTTCTCCGGCTCCTCGAAGTCGGAGTCCATCTCGTCGAGACGCTCGCGCAGGGAGAGGATCACCTTGGGGTCCACGTCCAGTGCGACGTGGAGGTCGATCGGGCCCCCACATCCCGCCTCGGGGTGGAGGTCCACCTCCCAGGACTGGCGCAGCGAGTAGGTCTCGACGAAATGACGCTCGTCGTGGACATGGAAACCGTGCTCGGTGGCGTGCTCTTTGAGGTCGGTGACGAATCCGGCGATGTCAACGGACATTGAGGATGAGATTATTGGAGTCCGGTTTCAATTGACAGCGGGTCAGCGACGGCTTCTTCGCCAGCCGACGAGCAGCCCGGCGAGAAACGCCATGAACGCCGCCCGGGGGAACCCGGCCGGTGGCTCGGCCACCACCACCTGCCCATCGCCGTAGAGCGGCTGTCTGGCCGCGGGGGTCGAGCGGGCCGCGAGCCGGTCGGCGTAGACCTTCGTCACCTCGGCTCCGAAGAGGAACACCATCGACAAGAAGTAGGCGAGGAAGAGCACGACCACGAAGGCGCCGGTGAAACCGAGGGCGGTGGTGGGATCGGCGACCTGAAAGAAGACACCGATCCCGTAGGCGGCCAGGAGGAAGATGACCGATGTGAACAGACCACCGACCCAGACCGCCCGCCAGGCAACGGTGATCGCAACCATGGTCCGGAAGATGAGGGCGAAGACAAGGGGTAGCAAGACGAGCGACAGGAGCGGGGTGAGGATGACGACTACCTCGTGGAGCGAGGCCATCGAATCGGGGAGGAGGGTGCCCAGAAAGCGCCAGATGGCGTTGAGGCCCCAGGTCACCACCAGCAGGATCCCGAGCCCGAGCGTCCAGAGAAACCCGATGCCGCGGGTCCGGATCATGGCGACGATCCCGGTCAGGCGTTCGGCCGGTGCCTCGAAGATGTCGTTGAGGTTTCGTTGCATCTCGAGGAAGAGACCCGAGGCGGTCCAGAGGAGCAGGACGCCGCCCAGGATGGCCGTGGTGTTGGCAGACACCGTCGCCGACGTGATCACCGAGCCGACGATGTCGGCGACCTCCCTGCCGGCGACCGCCTCGATGCTGTCGCGGATCTCCAGCTGGGCCTCGGCCCGGCTCCCGAGAAACGCCCCCAGCACCGCAACCAGCACCATCAACAGTGGGGCCACGGCGAACACCGTCCTATATGCGATCGCCGCCGCCATGCGGGAGGCGCGGTCGTTGCCGAACTCCGCGGCCGCCCCGGCCAACGTCTCGGCGGGGGCCCTGGCCCATGCCGGGAGTCTTGCGATGATCTGCTCGATCACAGAGGCAGGGTATCGCCGCTTTACACTCGACCCGAGTGAGTCATCCCTTCGAGCCACCCATCGAGACGATGGAGGCCAGGACATCAGAGACGTGGCCCAAGGGCGAGTTCCTCTATGAGCCGAAATGGGACGGCTTCCGTTCGGTCTCGTGGTCGGCTCCGGAGAGTCGCATCGACTCTCGCAACCAACGGCCCCTGCTTCGCTACTTCCCCGAGCTGGCGCCCGCCCTCGACCAGCTCCCCGAGGGCACGGTGGTCGACGGCGAGATCGTGGTCGTGCTCGACGGCGTCACCGACTTCGACTCGCTTCAACAGAGGATCCACCCCGCGGTCTCACGTATCACGTTGCTCTCCGAGCAGACTCCCGCCGAGCTGATCGCCTTCGACCTGCTCGCCGACCGGGGCCGGGACCTGCGTGAACACCCGTTCAGCGAGCGCCGGGAGCGGCTGGTCGAGCTGGCCAAGGGTCTCGGTGATCCCTGGCATCTCACCCCCCAGACCGACACTGATGGGGTGGCCCGGCGCTGGTTCGACGAGTTCGAGTCGGCCGGTTGTGACGGGATCGTGGCCAAGGTGCCCGATCTCGCCTACCAGCACGGTAAGCGGGCGATGATCAAGATCAAGCACCGCCGGACCGTGGACTGCGTGGTCGGGGGGTTCCGGGAGCACAAGGACGGGGGGAAGATCGGCTCCCTCCTCCTCGGGCTCTACGACGAACGGGGCGAGCTCCACTTCATCGGCCATTGCTCCGGGTTCGGCGACGCCGACCGGGTCGAGATCTTCAACCGGTTCAAGGAGCTGGTCGCCGATGACAGCTTCGGGGAGGAGGCCCGGGCCCCCGGGGGCCAGAGCCGCTGGTCCGCTGACAAAGACCTGTCCTGGACTCCGGTTCAGTCGGGTGTGGTAGTGGAGGTCAGCTACGACCAGTTGGAGGGGGACCGGTTCCGTCACGCCACCCGTTTCCACCGCTGGCGCCCCGACAAGGACCCGCTCCAATGCACCATGGATCAGCTCGAGCGCCCTGAAGGCCCCGGCTTCCACGAGGTGGTGAAGTGAAGGTTTCTCCCCCGGCAGGGGGGAGTGCCGCCGAAGGCGGGGAGGGGGGATTCCCCCTCCGGCCCTCCGGGCCACCTCCCCCTACGGGGGAGGAAACGCGGTGACCGTCCTATCCGTGTCCGGCCTCACCCATGTCTATGGCGAGGTGGTGGCCCTCCAAGACCTCGACCTTGAGGTTCCTACGGGGGTGACCGGTCTGGTTGGAGCCAACGGAGCCGGCAAGACCACCCTGCTCCGTCTCATGCTCGGGCTCCTCCACCCGACGTCGGGGTCGATGCAGGTGCTGGGGCACGATCCCCAGGCGGAGCCGCTGGTGGTGCGCTCCCGGATCGGGTACATGCCAGAGGGGGAGTGCCTGCCCAAGGACCAGACCGCGGCCGACTTCGTCTCGTATGCCGCCCAGCTGGCGGGGATCCCTCCCCACGAGGCGAGGCGACGCTCGTCGGAGACCCTGTTCCTGGTCGGGCTGGAGGAGGAGCGCTTCCGTTTTCTCGGCGACTTCTCCACCGGCATGCAACAGAGGGTCAAGCTGGCCCAGGCCATCGTCCACGACCCCGATCTCCTCCTCCTCGACGAGCCGGCATCGGGTCTCGATCCCGATGGCCGGACCCAGATGCTGGACCTGATCAAGCGGCTGGCCACCGTCGACATCAACGTCATCGTGTCCTCGCATGTGCTGACCGACATCGAGCAGACCTGCGATTGGGTGGTGATGCTCGATGCCGGCCACCTGCTCCGCTCGGGCCCGCTCCAAGGATTCGAGAAGCTGGGCACGGTGCTGGTCGAGGTGCTGGAGCACCCGGAGGAGGTGGCGAACCGGGTCAGGGCTCACGGACTTGAAGTGGTGGTCGACGGTCGACGACTGATCGTCGGCCCCGGCGACGAGAGCATCGAGCCGATGGTTGTCGCCGCCGCCGCCGAGACCGGCTCCGGGCTGGTGCGCATGGTGCGCGGCTCCGCATCGTTGGAGGATCTCTTCATGAGCCGGGAGCCCGTCCCGTGACGGACCAGGTCATCTACGACCGTGGCTACCGGACCTACGACGGGCCTCGTCTCGGACCCCGCGGCGCCCGTCGCGCCGTGTTCAAGGACGGCGTGCGCCGGGTCCTCGGCCTGGGGCGAAAGGCACGGCAGAAGATCTTCCCCTGGTCGCTCATCGCCATCGCCCTCATCGCCGCTGCGATCTTCATCGGCATCCATTGGGCCATCGGGAACATCGAGGAGAGCCTGCGCCAGCAGGTACCGACCTATGGGGGTCTGTTCGACTTCTACTCCGGGATCTCGCTCCTGTTCATCGCCCTGGCCGGCCCGCAGCTGCTGGCCCCGGACCGGACCAAGGGCGTGCTCTCCGTGTACTTCTCCCGCCCCCTCACCGTGGACGGGTACCTGGCTTCGAAGGTGGGGGCTTTTGCCTCCGTGGTCGGGGCCATCTACCTGGTCCCCCAGGTGGTGCTGCATCTCGGGCTGGCCCTGATCGCCGACGAGGGGTTCCTCCCCTATCTGGGCAGCCGTCTCGACATCCTGTGGAAGGTCCCGGTGACCACCCTGGCCTTCATCGCCCTCCACGGTGCCGTGGTCTTCACCCTGTCCGCGGTGATCGACCGGACCGGGATCGCCGCCGCCTCGTTCCTCGGGATCCTCTTCGCCGGAGGCGCCATCGCCGGCCGCGTGGCCGAGGCCGGCTTCCCCGGGGCCAGATATGCCTCTCTGCTTGCCCTGGATCACCACCCGCGGATCATCAGGGACCACCTGCTCGGTGACACCGTCCGATACGCCCCGGAGCTGGCCGGCTTCGAAGTCTGGGTGTCGCTGGTGGTGATCGTGGGACTTGTCGTGGTCGCCGCCTGGTTCGTCCGCGCCCGTTACCGGAGACTGGCGTGACCGACACCATCGTGGTCACCGACCTCTCCAAGTGGTTCGGGCTCAAGGTGGCAGTGAGCGAGTTGAGCATCGGTTTCCGCCCCGGCGTCACCGGGCTGCTCGGGCCCAATGGTGCGGGCAAGACCACTCTGCTCCGGATGATTGCCGGTCTGCAACGGCCCTCCCAGGGCCAGGTGCGGATATTCGGGGTCGACCCTCGCCAGGACACCGAGATCTATCGCCGGATCTCCCTCGTCCCCGAGGACGAGTCCGTCTACGAGCGTCTCACTGGTCGCCAGTTCATCGAGCTGGCGGCGCGTCTCGCCAAGATCGACCATCCGGTGGACCGGGCCAGGAAGGCACTCGAGACAGTGAGCCTGGTCGATGCCGCCGACCGGGCGCTGGGTGGTTTCTCCAAGGGGATGAGGCAGAGGGCCAAGGTGGCCGCCGCCCTCGTCTCCGAGCCCGAGATCCTCTTGCTCGACGAGCCCTTGAACGGTGCCGACCCGGTGCAGCGGGCGCAGCTGATCGTCCTGTTCAAGGAGTTGGGGGCGGCGGGAAGGACGGTGCTGGTCTCATCCCATGTGCTGGCCGAGGTGGAGCGGTTGTCGGATCGGGTGGTGGCCATGGTCGATGGCCGACTCGCCGCCGTCGGGGACGTGGCCACGATCAGGGCGGCCATGACCGACAAGCCGCGCCGGGTCTACGTCGATGCCAGCGACCCGCGACGTCTGGCCGCGGCCCTGATCTCGACCCCGGGGGTCCTCGGGGTGCAGGTCGACGGGGAGACCGTCCATGTCGAGACCTCGGACGCCGGCGACCTGTCACTTCGCCTGCCGACCATCGCCGTCGAGCAGTCGATTGGGATCTCCAAGATCGAGCCTGTGGACGAGTCCTTGGAATCCGTGTTCCGCTATCTGGTCGAGGGCCGGTAGTGGCCCTCGCCCTCCATTTGTACCGCCGGATCATGCGCCGGGGCCGGGTGATCGGGCTCCTCGCCCTCTCCTCGGTGCCTGCCCTGGTCTTCTGGCTGGCCGGGTTCGACGCCGACGACCGTGACCTGACCGGGTTCTACACCGACATCATCTCCTCGGTCGGGTACACCTACGCCATCGCCGCCCTCATCCTGACCACCGCCACCCTGCGCGACGAGCGGGACAGCGGCACTCTCCCCTACATCTACATGAGACCCATCGCCAGGCTCAACATGGCGGCCCAGTCGATCGCGGCGGGGACAGCCGCCGCCTTGGTCATCGGTGTCGGTGGCTGGCTGGCCTCGGTGCTCGCCGCCCTCGCCGTCGGGGGCGGTCTCTCACTGGCCCTTCCGTCGCTGGCCCTGTATGTCGCCGCCGGGGTCGGCTACGCCGCCATCTTCGTCCCCCTCGGCTATCTGGTCCCCCGGTCCCTCCTGGTGGGTCTGGGCTACATCATCGTGATCGAGACCATCCTGGCCAACGTGGTGACCGGTCTCGCCCAGTTCTCGATATGGCGGATCGCCCTCTCCATCTACGCCGGTCTCGAAGAGGGGTTCGGGAACGTGGCTCTAGACAATCTGGGCCCGGTGACCGCCGGTGTCGGCGGCGGAGTGGCCAAGCTGGCCGTCGCCATCCTGATCGGTCTCACCGTCCTCACCTGGGCCCTACGAAAGCGGGACGCCCTGTAGCCCCGGAGTCCCCCCGCCCCCGGCTTCGGCGATACCCCCCCCCCTGCGGGGGGAGACGGAGGCCACGTGTCCTCCCCCAAGGATGGAGGTGGCCCGAAGGGCCGGAGCGGGACACAGAAGATTCGCTAATAGTCCTCGTCGGGGCGACGTTGCTTGGAGGGCTGGACTCGGGGCGGCTCGTCGGGCATCTTGGGGTAGTGCGGGGGCCAGGGGCCGTCACCGATTCCGTTCTCCTGGTCCCGGGCCACCCATTCCATCAAAGTGTCGATCCGCCCCGCGGACTCATCGATCCCATCGGTGAAGTCGCCAACCGCCTGATACCGCTCGGCGAAGGAGCCCAGGGGGAAGTCCTCGATGGCGACGTCGGCCAGCTCGTCCCAAGTGATCGGCGTGGAGATGAAGCCCGTCGGCCGCACCCCGTAGGCGGATGAAACCGACTTGTCCCGGGCATTCTGGTTGTAGTCGATGAAGACCCCGATGCGCTCCTCCTTCCACCACTTGGTGGTTACCAGACCCTCCATCCGCCGTTCCAGCTCGCGGGCGGCGGCGAGGACGGCCCGCCGGGTCTGGAAGAAGTCCCAGAGCGGCTCGATCCTGACATAGACGTGGATCCCCCGGCTCCCCGAGGTCTTGGGCCAGCCGACCAGACCGACCTCTTCGAGCAGCAACTTCATCCCCGCCGCCGCCGCCTTCACCTTGTCGAACCCGAACCCTGGAGTGGGGTCGAAGTCGAAACGGAGCTCGTCGGGATGGTCGATGTCCTCGGCTCGGACCGGCCAGGGGTGGAAGTCGAGACAACCGAGCTGGACCAGGCGGACGACGTCCGCCTCGGTCCGGGGCACGTTCATCATGCCGGGCCGTTGCGAGGGGAATCGGATCTGAACAGTCTCGAACGGTGTGTTCTTGGCGGCACGCTTGTGATAGATCGGGGCGTCGTCCACGGTCCCCATGTACCGCTTCAGCATCGTGGGGCGACCGAACACCCCCCGAATCGCCCCCTCCGACACGGTGGCGAAGTGATTGGCCACATCGAGCTTGGTCCACCCCTGTTTTGGGAATATCACGCGACCCGGGCTCGAGATGCGCACCTCCTCCCCACCCACGCTCACGGTCGTCTCATCGCTCATCGGATTCCTAAGGTTGTGGTCGTTCTGCGACAAGGAGGATGGCATTCCGATGGGTCTGGTGGAGAAGGTCCGGGATTCGGTGATCGGGAAGGACACCGCGGTGCAGACCCCCTTCGGGCTGCGCCGGGTCACCTACGCCGACTACACCGCGTCGGGACGGTCGCTGACCATGATCGAGGACTTCATCCGGGACCAGGTCCTCCCCCTCTACGCCAACACCCACACCGAGACCTCGGGGACCGGTCTCCAGACGACCCGGTTCCGGGAGGAGGCGCGGGAGGTCATCCGGCGCTCGGTCGGGGCCAGCCGCGAGGAGCACGCAGTCATCTTCGCCGGGAGCGGCTCCACCGGTGCGGTCGACCGGCTGGTCGGCCTCATCGGGATCCGGATTCCCAGGGGGCTGAGCCAGACCTATGGCCTCGAGGAGCGGATACCCGAAGAGGAGCGGCCCGTGGTCTTCGTCGGGCCCTACGAGCATCACTCCAATGAGCTGCCCTGGCGGGAGTCGATCGCCGAGGTGATCGAGATCAAGGAGGACGTCGACGGCCACATCGACCTCGTCGAGCTGGAGACGATGCTGGTCGAGCACGCCCGGCGGCCGCTGCTCATCGGCTCGTTCTCCGCCGCCTCCAACGTGACCGGGATCATCTCCGACACGTCGGCCATATCCCGTCTGCTCCATGCCCACGGCGCCCTCTCCTTCTGGGACTTCGCCGCTTCCGCACCATACGTGGAGATCGAGATGGGCTCGACGACGGCCGGCGATGGTGACTACAAGGACGCCATCTTCATCTCCCCCCACAAGTTGATCGGGGGCCCCGGCACCCCGGGTGTGCTCGTGGTTCGACGTGATCTGCTCCGGAACGAGGTGCCGGTGATCCCGGGTGGGGGAACCGTCCAGTATGTCTCCCCGGACCATCACCGCTACATCACCGACCCCGAGCATCGCGAGGAGGGCGGGACGCCGGCGATCATCGAGTCGATCCGGGCCGGTCTCGCCTTCCGTCTCAAGGAGACCGTCGGTGTGGAGAGGATAAGAGCGCTGGAGCACGGGTTCATCCGCCGCGCCATCGACTCGTGGTCCAGGAACCCGAACATCGAGATCCTGGGCAACCCCGCGGCCGAGCGACTGTCGATCGTCAGCTTCGTCATCCGCCACGGGGAGCGGACCCTGCATCACAACTTCGTGGTGGCGCTGCTCAACGACCTGTTCGGGATCCAGGCGAGGGGTGGCTGCTCCTGCGCCGGTCCCTACGGGCATCGGCTGCTCGGGATCGACCTGGAGACCAGCTCTCGATTCGAAGAGGTGATCTCAACCGGCTGCGAGGTGATCAAACCCGGCTGGGTGCGAGTCAACTTCAACTACTTCATCGCCGAGGAGGAGTTCGCCTACATCCTCGAGGCAGTGCATCTGGTCGCCGACCAGGGATGGCGGCTGCTCCCGCTCTACACGTACGAGCCGGCGACAGCCTTGTGGCGGCATCGGGACGGGCTTCCCAAACCACCCACATCGCTCACCGATCTCGACTTCTCCGGTGCTGAGATGGATCTTCCCCTGACCGCGCCGGCGGATGAGCTCTGGAGTTATCTGGCCGAAGCGAAGATGATCCTGGCCGAGGAGCCCGCTTCCGTCGGCCAATCCCCCCATCTCGGGGCGGATGCCGAGCGTCTCCGCTGGTTCCCCACCCCGGCGGAGATCGAGCCATGACCGACCCGGTGGAGGACCCGACGACCTCCGACCTCGATACCTGGCACCGCACCTTCGCCCCGATGGCGTTCAATCAGACCTGGTCCCTGCTCGACATCGCAGAGCCGACTCGGGAGGAGGAAGAGCAGATGCTGGCCGCCGCCTTCGCCCAGCGCTACCACTGGTACGAGGTGGGGACCCCGCGCCACCGGGCCATATCCGATTGGCAGATCTCGAGGGTGGCCGCCGTCCTCGGCTATGCCGAACTCGCCCTACGCTTCGGCGAACGGTCCCTCGCCGTCTGTCTCGACAACGATCTCGACGCCTTCGTCACCGGTTTCGCCCATGAGGCGATCGCACGGGCCGCGGCCGAGGTCGACGATGTCGAGATGTTCACCGAGCACCTGGAGGCGGCTAAGGAGAAGCTGACCGAGATCGAAGACCCCGAAGACCGCGACGTCCTCGAAGCCGACCTGACCGAGATGTCGGAGCGATGACGCTCCGGTCGGCCGGTGTTGCCGAAAGGGCGGAGTCGGGCGGCCATCATCTGTACCAGGGCAGGCGCCTGAACACCTTGGTCGAGAGCTCGACCAGGCGGGTGTAACGACCCGGGCTGATACCGCGGAAGGGGGAATAGGCGGGGATCAGACGCTGGGTGGCCACCGTCTGCGGCTCGGTGAACTTGAGGATGCCCTCCAGGCCATGTCGACGGCCCAGACCCGAGTCCTTCATCCCGCCCATCGGCGCCTGGTGTGAGCCCCAGCTCGCCACCAGCCCGTCGTTGACGGTCACCGAGCCGGCGTGGAGTCGGACGGCGATGTCGAGGGCCCGGGTCGTGTCCCGGGTCCACAGGCTGAAGTGCAACCCGTGCGCCGAGTCGTTGGCCTTCCCGATCGCCTCGGACAGATCGGTGTAGCCGTAGATGGATACCACCGGACCGAACGTCTCCTCCCGGCAGATGCTCATCTCCTCGGTGACGTCGGTGAGGACGGTCGCCGGGTAGAAGAGAGGCCCGATGTCGGGTCGAGGCTTGCCCCCGGTGAGCAGCGTCGCCCCTTTGGCCACCGCCTCCTCGACGTGGGCATGGACCCGCTCCAGTTGGGCCTGGTCGATGAGGGAGCTGAGCTGGCTCGTGAAGTCGAACTCGGCGGTGATGGGCAGGGACGACGAGTGCTCCACGAACCTGCGGGTGAACTCGTCCCGGATCGACTCGTGAACGTAGATCCGCTCCATCGAGACACAGGTCTGGCCGCCGTTGGCGTAACTGCCCGCCGCCAGCTCTCGGACCGTCCTCTCCATGTCGGCGTCGGGAAGGACGAGAGCGGCGTTCTTCCCTCCGAGCTCCATGGAGCACCCGATCAGACGACGACCGGCCATCTCGGCGATCGTCCTCCCCACCTCGGTGGACCCCGTGAACATGATGTAGTCGACGGCGTCGACGATGGTCTCGCCGATCGGCGCTCCGGCCCCGGTCAGGACCTGCACCAGCCCGGGGGGCACCCCGGCGTCCGACAACAACCCTGCGCCGTACAGGGCAGAGAACGGGGTCTTCTCGTCGGGCTTGATCAGAACCGCGTTCCCGGTGGCCAACGCAGCGATGGCATCACTCATCGCCAGCATGAATGGGTAGTTCCAGGGGCTGATGAAGCCGACGACGCCCTTGGCATGGCGGTACTCGTAGGTCTTGGTGAACACGGGCATCGCCCCCTGATGTCGACGCCGCTTCGTCGCCCCGGGGGTCACGTTGGCGATGTAACGGGTGACCCCGATGGTGTCGACCACCTCCTTCCAGGCGTCGAGGCGGGCCTTGCCCCCTTCGAGCTGGATCAGGTCGGTCAGCTCGTCGACGTGGGCGAGGAGGATGTCGTGGAACCGGAGCAGGGATCTGGACCTCTCCTCGGCGCCCAGCGACTCCCAGCCGGGCTGGGCATGACGGGCCGTCCTGGCCGCAGCCGCCACGTCGTCCGCCGTGGTCTGGGGAGCCCGCCCGATCGACTCGAGGGTGAACGGGGCGATCACATCGATCTGATCACGATCGCGTGAGCCGGTCGTGGGTTCGAGCCGGCGCAGAAGGTCTGAGGTCACGTGTGGTGTGAGCCGGACCGGATCGGTCGAGGTCATGGGCCAACGCTACCTGTCCTCGTGGTCTGGGCCTACCCTTCGCAGAGTTGATGACCTAGACCATCGGGCCAGGACGATCCATTCATGATCGACGTCGAGACATGGGTAGAGAGCTATCGCCGGGCGTGGGAGCAGTCTGACGATGTGGCGGCAGCAGACTTGTTCACCGAGGACGCCTCCTACCGGTCGAATATCTTCGAGAGCCCCCACCTGGGGCGGGAAGGGATCAGGTCTTACTGGAGACAGGCCACCTCTACCCAACGAGAGATCGAGGTTCGGATGGGCCGCCCCATCCTCGCCGGTCGCCGCGCTTCGGTGGAGTGGTGGACGACGATGGAGAACGAAGGTGAGGAGATCACCCTTCCCGGCTGTCTTCTGCTCGAATTCGACCACGAAGGGCTATGTCGAAGCCTCCGCGAGTACTACGAAGTGGCCGAGGGTCGGCTCGCCCCACCCGAGGACTGGGGCTGACTCTCCCCTAGCCTGAGCGGGCATGAGCAAGCCGATCGAGGACTACGCCGTCATCGGCGACACCGAGACGGCGGCGATGGTGGCCCGGGACGGGTCGATCGACTGGCTTTGCCTTCCCCGCTTCGACTCCGGGTCCTGTCTCGCCGCCCTCCTCGGTGACGAGGGCCATGGGCGCTGGCGCATCGCTCCAGCCGTCGGGCAGCGGAGAGTCCGGCGTCAGTACCGGCCGGGAACTCTTGTCCTCGAGACCGAGATGGATGCCGACGACGGGACGGTGCGTCTAATCGACTTCATGCCGATCCGGGGGCGAGACGGGGGCAACAACGCAGACGTGGTCCGCATCGTGGAGGGGGTGCGGGGTCGCGTCCAGATGCGCATGGATCTGGCCATTCGCTTCGACTACGGCCACCTCGTCCCGTGGGTGACCCGATCCGATGATCATCTGCTGGCCGTGGGCGGCCCCGATGCCCTCACCCTCAGCACCCCGGTCGACTCCCACGGCGAGGACCTGACGACCGTAGCCGAGTTCACGGTGGCGAAAGGCGATCGGGTCCCGTTCGTCCTCACCTGGCATGCCTCTCACCAACCGGCGCCGCAGGACGTCCGACCCGAGGAGGCCCTGGAGGACACCGAGAAGTGGTGGCGGGAATGGACCGATGCCAGCACCTACGACGGCCAGTGGCAGGAGGCGGTCGATCGGTCCCTGATCACGCTAAAGGCCCTGACCTATGAGCCCACCGGCGGCATCGTTGCCGCCCCCACCACCTCCCTCCCGGAGGAGCTCGGCGGGTCCCGCAACTGGGACTACCGGTTCGTGTGGCTGCGTGACGCCACCTTCACCCTCGAGGCGCTGCTCATGGCCGGTCATCGTCGGGAGGCTCTCGCCTGGCGGGACTGGTTGCTGCGGGCGGTGGCGGGCGATCCCGAGGACCTCCAGATCATGTACGGGGTGGCCGGTGAGCGCCGGCTGCCCGAGCTGGAGTTGGAATGGCTGCCCGGCTACGAGGCGTCCCGCCCGGTCCGGACCGGCAACGCCGCCCACAAGCAGATCCAGATCGACGTCTACGGCGAGCTGATCGACGCCATCTACACGGCGCGACGGATGGCGATGGATCACGAGGCGACGGTATGGGACCTACAGAAGCTGCTGCTGGAGAACCTGGAGGGGAAATGGGCCAAGCCCGACAACGGGTTGTGGGAGGTGCGTGGCAACCCGCGCCATTTCACCCATTCCCGTCTCATGACCTGGGTTGCCTTCGACCGGGCAGTCAAATGCGTCGAGCAGTGGGCCCTCGACGGCCCGGTAGATCACTGGCGGGAGCTCAGGGACGACGTGAGGTCCGAGATCGAGCAGCGCGGCTATGACGCCGAGCGCAACACCTTCACCCAGTCCTACGGCTCACCCGCCCTCGATGCCTCCCTGCTCCTCATCCCTCAGGTCGGGTTTCTTCCACCCACCGACGGCCGGGTGCTGGGCACCATTGATGCCATCGAGCGCGAGCTCTCCATCGACGACAACCTGATCCTTCGTTACCGGACCGGGGAGGCCGACGACGGCCTTCCCGGTCACGAAGGGGCGTTCCTACTCTGCTCGTTCTGGATGGTCGACGCCCTGACCATGGTGGGAAGACGGGACGAGGCGGAGAGACGGTTCGAATACCTCCTGGGCCTGCGCAACGACGTCGGGTTGCTGGCCGAGGAATACGACCCGGTCTCGAAGCGGATGCTGGGCAATTTCCCCCAAGCTTTCAGTCATCTCGGGCTCATCGCCTCGGCATACAACCTGATCCCCGGAGGCCAGGGCCCGGCGACAGATCGGGCCGCGCACGGATGAAGGCGCTGACGTTGAAGCCGGGCGCAGTCGAGTCGCTCCGACTCGACGATCTGCCGGAGCCCATCCCCGGGTCGGAGGACTCGTTGATCGAGACGCTGGTGGTGGGGGTCTGTGGCACAGATCACGAGATACTCGACGGCGACCTGGGCCACCCCCCTTCTGGACGTGACGACATCGTGCTGGGTCATGAGGCGCTGGGCCGTGTGGTGGAGTCCTCTGAGAGTAGCGCCCTCGAGCCGGGCGACCTGGTGGTGCCCATCGTCCGCCGCCCCGACCCGGTTCCCTGCCCCAACTGCGCCGTCGGGGAATGGGACATGTGCCGCAACGGACTGTTCACCGAGGCCGGGATCAGGGGTCTCGACGGATACGCCTCCGACCGGTTCGCCCTTCCCGCCGGGTTCGGGGTGAGAGTAGACCCCGGTCTGGTCCCCGTCGGGGTCCTGGTCGAGCCGGCCAGCGTGGTGGTCAAGGCCTGGGAGCACATCGTCCACATCGGGAGCCGGGCGCGTTGGGAGCCGGCCCGGGTCCTGGTCACCGGGGCGGGCCCGATCGGGTTGCTCGCCACCCTCCTCGCCACCCGCCAGAGTGACGAGGTGCATGTCCTCGACCGGGTGGCAGATGGGCCCAAGCCCGACCTGGTCCGGGACGTGGGAGCCACCTATCACAACGGGGGCCTCGATGACATCGAGAGAGGAGTCGACGTCGTGGTGGAATGCACCGGCGACCCCGATTTGGTGGCCGCC
Source organism: Acidimicrobiia bacterium (assembly GCA_050741975.1). Classification (GTDB taxonomy): domain Bacteria; phylum Actinomycetota; class Acidimicrobiia; order Spongiisociales; family ZC4RG35; genus JARDZU01. The sequence continues at coordinate 20,767 of JBOGET010000065.1, read as the reverse complement.
GTGATGGGGCACACGGGCCCCAACGGGATAGTGTGCCTGACCGGGGTCACCAGTCCCGGCCACCGCCTCGTCGCCAGCGGGCTGGCCCGGGACCTGGTGCTGGAGAACGACGCCATCTTCGGGACGGTCAACGCCAACCGCCGTCATTACGAGGAGGCGGCCCGGGTGCTGGCCGAGACAGACCGGCCCTGGCTGGAGCGGGTGGTGAACCGTCGAGTCCCTCTCGATCGATGGATGGAGGCATACGAGCGGGAGCCGAACGACGTCAAGACCGTGATCGAGTTCGGGTGACCGAGAGGCGATCCATGCCACATCGCAACCGGGTCGATCCCTGGGGCGACCTCCATGCCGTGGGCGACAGGGGCCTGTTCACCGGCAATCGGGGGTGTCTGGTCGACGACCGCGGTGAGGTGGTCCGACATCATCGGAGCCAACTCTGGATCACCTGCCTCACCCGGTTCCGGGATTGGAGATTCCCACTGGACCGACCCGGCCAGTGGACGCCGATCTTCTTCCTCGACGACGCGGTGGCCCTGGCCGCCGGGCACCGGCCCTGTGGCCTGTGCCGACGTTGGGCGTACCTCAGCTACCGGGATGCGGTGACCAGGGCCGAGGGGCTCGACATGCCCCTCGGCGCCCAGGACCTGAACCGACGGCTGGCCACGGAGCGGCTCCGGCGGGGCCGGGGGCTGGACCGCGGAGCCGACCGCATGCTGTGGACGGCGAAGATCGATCGTCTGCCCGCCGGATCCGTGATCGTCGATCAGGACCGCCGGCCGAGCTTGGTTCTCGACGACCGGCTCCTCGATTTCTCCTTCGCCGGGTGGGGCAGGCGGGTGCCTCGTCCCCGGGGCGGTGAGTTCGAGGTGCTCACGCCGCCGACCTCGGTAGCCGCCCTGGCCCATGGCTACACCCCGGTTCTCCATCCGACCGCCATGATCGATGGCAATCGATGAAGGCGAAGCGCTACAAGACGGTGGTGACTGCCGATTCCAGACGTCGGGTGCTGGTGCCGGTGCCCTTCGATCCCGACGACGTGTGGGGCTCCAAGCTGGAGCACCGAGTGCACGGGACCGTCAACGGGATAGGGGTGCGGGCTGTGATCGAGCCGCTGGGCGACGGAGGCGGCATCGTGCTCGGACCGGCCTGGCGCCGGGACTGCGGGATAGGGCCCGGCGACGAGGTCGAGGTGGTCCTCGCTCCCGAGGGGCCGCAGCGGGAAGACCTCCCTCCCGACTTCGCTGCCGCCCTCGAGGCCGAGCCCGAGGCAGGCGCCTTCTTCGACTCCCTCGCCCAGTTCTACCGGAATGCCTACCTGCGATGGATCGATTCCACCAAACGTCGACCCGAGCTTCGGGCCCAGCGCATCGCGGAGACGATCGAGCTCCTCGAGGCCGGGGTCAAACAGCGGCCCTGAGCGAATCGAGTCCGCCACCGGGGGGTGACGTCGCACCGCTCTCGGCCCGAGCCGACGCCCCCGGCTAAATCGGTCCGGTTCCACCGCCGGCCCCGATACCGTCTGACCCCCGGCCATGACTGCTCCCTCCTACCGCGCCACACTGACCACCTATCTCGCACCCCATCGGGGCCGGGTGGTGGTGCTCGTCCTGCTCCTGCTGGGTTCGATCGGGCTGCAACTTGTGATCCCTCTCATCCTGCGCAGCTTCATCGACTCCGCCGACGCCGGCTCGGCCGTGGCCGGCCTTACCACGGCGGGCATCGCCTATCTCGTCGCGGGAATCCTCAACCAGCTCCTTGACGCCTTCGCCTCCTATCTGGGTGCGGACGTCGGCTGGAGTGCCACCAACCGTCTCCGTGAGGAGCTGACCTCGCATCTCTTCTCGCTCGACATGGGCTTTCACAACGAGACCACGCCGGGGGAGATGATCGAGCGGGTCGACGGGGACGTGACCGCCCTATCCGAGTTCATCTCCCGTTTCTTGGTCCGGCTGATCGCGGCCGGTGTCCTGCTCACCGGGGTGGTGGTCGTGTGCTGGTTCGAGGCGACGGCGATGGGCGTGACCATCACCATCTACGTGGTGGCGGTGCTCGCCCTCCTCATCCGGTTGCGCAAGGTCGCGGTTGAGGCCGCAGAGGAGGAGAGGGAGACCTCGGCCCGCCTCTATGGCTTCATCGAGGAGCGTCTCGCCGGTGTCGACGACATCCGCTCGCTGGGGGCGGGACGATTCACCATGACCCGGTTCGTCCCGGTCATGCGCGATTTCTACACCCGGACCACCACCGCCTGGCGGAAGAGGATCCTGGTCTGGGTGTCGGCCAACACCGCATTCTGGGCCGGAGACGCGCTGGCCCTGATCGTCGGGGTCTGGCTCACGGTGCGCGGCTCGATCACCGTGGGGACCGCCTATCTGATCCTCCAATACGTGCAGTTGGTGAGGAGACCGATCGAGCAGATGACCCAGGAGCTCCAGGAGGTGCAGAAGGCAGCCGGCGGGATCGTCCGCATCGACCAGCTTCGGCGTCTCGGCTCCTCGATCGGCGACGGCGATGTCTCCCTCCCCGAGGGACCACTCGCCATCGAGTTCGAAGGAGTCTCCTTCTCCTACGAGGAGCGGGGCGTGCTCGAAGACGTCAGCTTCAGCCTCGCGCCGGGCAGGTCGCTCGGCCTGCTGGGACGCACCGGCGGCGGCAAGACCACGATCACCCGTCTCATCGCCCGGCTCTACGACCCGGATCGAGGGGTGGTCAGAGTGGGAGGGATCGACCTACGCCGGGCCCGCTCCGAATCGCTACGCCGGTCGATCGGTGTGGTCACCCAGGACGTGCAGCTGTTCCGGGCGACGGTGAAGGACAATCTGACCTTCTTCGCCGACCGGCCTGACGAGGAGATACACACCGTGCTCGAGGCCGTGGGGCTCGGCACCTGGATCAGCGAGGTCGGGCTCGACACCGAGCTCGGGCCCGGGGGCCAGGGGCTCTCCGCCGGCGAGCAACAGCTTCTCGCCTTTGCCCGCGTCTTCCTCCAGGATCCCGGCGTTGTGATCTTGGACGAGCCGTCGTCGCGGCTCGACCCGGTGACGGAGATGCTGCTCGCCACCGCCACCGAGCGGCTCTTCGCCGGGCGCACCGTGGTGATAATCGCCCATCGCCTGGAGACGGTGAGGACTGCCGACGAGATCATGGTCGTCGACGCCGGCCGGATCGTGGAGCATGGAGCCCGGGAGAGTCTGGCCGGCGACCCGACCAGCCGCTATGCGGGCCTGCTCGCCACCGGGAGGGGAAATCTCCTCGGGGACACCCGGCCTTGACCACCCTGGGAGTGGTCTGGGAGGTCATCCGGTATCGGCCGGGACGGTTCTTCTACTGCATGCTCATGTGGACGCTGGTCCACGGCTCGCCGCTCCTGTTCGGGATCCTGATCGGGTTGGTCTTCGAGCGTCTCGACCAGGGGAGCACGGTGGCGGAGACGGCATGGGCCCCGGCCATCGTGTTCTCGGTGCTTGCCATCGGGCGCAACGTCGTCATCTGGCTGGCAGACCGGGTCTGGATCAGCCACTGGATCGAACAGTCCCTCCAGCTCAGGCGCAACCTGCTTCGCTGGCTGATGGAAGCGCCGGGATCGCGAGTGATCCCCCTGGCCCCGGGCGAGGCGGTGAGCACCTTCCGCGACGACGTCGACGACCTCCTCGAGTACATGGAGAACTGGGTGGACATGGGCGGCCTCGTCGTGTTCGGGGTCGGCTCGGTGGCGGTGATGGCGACGATCGACGCCAGTCTCACCGGCCTGCTCCTCATACCCCTGAGCCTGACGATGGTGCTCACCCAGGCCCTGAGCCCGCAGATCCGGAATCGGAGACGGGCGATGAGGGAGGCCACCGACAAGGTGACCGGTTTCATCGGCGAGACCTTCGCCGGGGTGCAGGCGATCAAGCTGGCCGCCGCCGAGGAGCCGATACTCGACCGTCTCCATCATCTGAACGTGGTCAGGCACAGAGCAGCGCTCTCCGACACCGTCCTCACCGAGATCTTGCGGGGCATCAACCGGAACATGTCGACCATCACCATCGCCATCGTGTTGCTGGCCGCCTCCGGAGGGATCAGCGAAGGGAGCTTCACTATCGGAGAACTGGCGCTGTTCCTCACCTATCTGCCCCGGCTCACCGACTACATGGCCTTCGTGGGCGACATCATCGCACAGCACCGCCGTACCGGGGTTGCCTACCAGCGGATCCGGGCACTGGCTGTCGACGCCTCCGACGAGAAGCTGCTGGACAGGGCCAGGGTCCCCCTGGAGGGCCGGATCCCCGACATCGAGCTGCCCGACATCGGCATCGAGCCGCTGCGTCGTCTCGAGGTTCGGGGCCTGAGCCATTGGTTCCCTGATGGCGGGGAGGGTCTCGACGGCGTCGACTTCGACGTCGAGCGGGGGTCTTTCACCGTGGTCACCGGAAAGATCGGGTCGGGGAAGAGCACATTGGTGCGGGCGCTGCTCGGCCTGGTCCCGAGCCAGGGTGCGGTCTACTGGAACGGTCAGAGGGTCGAGGACCGGGCCTCGTTCTTCGTGCCTCCGCGGTCGGCCTACACCGCCCAGGTGCCCCGCCTCTTCTCGGAATCCCTGGCCGACAACATCGCCCTCGGGCAGAGAGTGGCCCGGGAGCGACTCCGCGAGGCGGTCCAACTGGCGGTGCTCGACCCCGACCTGGAGCGTCTCGAGATGGGCGAGGACACCATGGTGGGCGCCCGGGGAGTGAAGCTATCGGGGGGCCAGGTGCAGCGTTCGGCGGCGGCCCGGATGCTGGCCACCGAAGCCGAGCTGCTCGTCTTCGACGACCTTTCCTCGGCCCTCGATGTCCACACCGAGACCGAGTTGTGGCGACGTCTGCTGGGCCAGCGCGACGTCACCTGCATCGTGGTCTCCCATCGCCGGGCCGCCCTGGCCAGGGCGGATCGAATCCTCCTCATGGATCGGGGCCGGGTCGTGGATCGGGGCTCATTGCCCGACCTGTTGGCCCGTTCCGAGCTGATGCGCTCGCTGTGGGCGGAAGCTGCCTCATTGCCGGCCGACTTTGGCCGAGACTCACCCTCAGGCACGTCGAGGTAACGGTTTTGGCGGGTTGCACGGTCGGACGCCGGTCGGCTGGGGCTGTCGCCGCGTGTCCAGCAAGCCTTTTATCCCCCGAATGGGCGTACCGGGAGACCGGCCACTCCGACCCGAGCACTGAAAAGCGAGCCGGCCCGAGGGTCGTCACCCGGATCCAGGTTCTCGGCCGAGGTGGTGATGAACAGCTCATCCAGTCCCGGGACACCGAAGGTGCAGGCGGTGACCTGCCGGGCCGGCACCTCGACCACCTCGTCCAGTTCGCCCTCCGGCGTATAGCGATTCACCGCGCTCCCTCCGAACAGGGCGACCCACACCCCTCCCTCTCGGTCAACGGTGAGACCGTCGGGCCGGCCCGGCCCGTCCCCCGTCTCCACGAAGACCCGACGCCCCGTCAACCCGCGCTCGGTGTCATAGTCGAAGCGTGACACCTGCCGAGTGGGGGTGTCGACGTAGTAGGCAAGGGAGCCGTCGGGGCTCCACTCCAGCCCGTTGGAGATGGTGACCCCATCGAGGACCACGGTCACGGTCCCGTCCGGGTCGAGCCGGTACAACGAGCCCGCTCCTGGGCGTTGGTCATAGGCCATCGAACCGCAATAGAGGCGCCCATCGGGATCACATCCTCCCTCGTTCATCCGCACATCGTCTCCGCTCCACAACTCGCCCAATCGGGTGAGGCTGCCGTCGGGCGCCTCCAGGGCGAAGCCGCGCTCGATGCCAATGACCGCCCCGCCGGGCACTCGCGGCCGCACCATTACGGCGATGTCGGCCACGTGACGCCGGTGGACCGACCCGTCGGCGCCGAGGGAGAGGATGTCGCCGGCCAGCATGTCCACCCAGCGCAGACCACCCCAGGTCGCCGACCACACCGGGCCCTCGGCGTGATACGCGACTGGATCGGTCCGTTGCACGGCTTGCATCGAGCCGCCCTGCGCGAGTGCCGCCCTATGCCGTGGTGGCAGTGGGTGTCGCAGCCGCGCGCCGGCTCGAGGCGGCCATGATCCGTATCAGACCGATCCTGATCACCCACACCCCGGCCAGCGCAACCCGGATACGACGTCAAGGACCTCAGTGGTCATCAGAACCTCCGCATGGTTGTGCTCGGAAACTACCCACGTCGCGATCACGGTGGGTGGAGAATTCCCCTCCCCACCCGACCCGGCGGGCCTAGCCTCCCCGGCCCATGGCCCATGTCCACCAGATCAACGTCTCCAACGGCGGCGTTCCCAAGCTCCCGGTCGACGAGGCCGTGATCGACGGGTCGGGAGTGGTGGGCGACACCCAGGCCGACCGGGTCAACCACGGCCGCCCGGAGCAGGCACTCTGCCTCTATTCGCTCGAGGTCATCGAAGAGCTGCAGCGGGAGGGCCATCCGATCGCCCCTGGCTCGGCGGGCGAGAACCTGACCCTGAGCGGGCTCGATTGGGCCGGCCTGGGCCCGGGCGCCGGCCTCAGGATCGGCCCCGAGGTCGAGATCGAGGTGACCTGGTATGCCACACCATGTGAGAAGAACGCCCAGTGGTTTCTCGACGGCAAGTTCGGCAGGATCTCTGAGAGCCGGCATCCTGGTTGGGCGCGCCTCTACGCCCGCGTGGTCCGCGGAGGCAAGGTGAAGACCGGAGACGAGATCGCTCTAGTCCCTTAGACGGTCACTCAGGAACTCGAGGGTCCGGGCCCAAGCCTTGTCGAAAGCACCGGGGTCGAACGTGTCCCCATCAGGCTCGGCGAACCCGTGCCTGGTCCCCGGATACCGTTCGACCTCGACGTCGAGGTCCTCGAGCCGCATCGTCGCCTCCATGAAGGCGGCCTCGTCGTCTGTGACGTATTCGTCCTCCTCCGCCAGATGGATCCGATAGGCCGCCCTGGATCCGGCGAAGTCGATCTGCTGACTGCCATAGAAGGAGACGGCGGCTCTGACCAGGGTGGCGAGGCGGACCGATGCCCAGAGGGCGAGCGAGCCCCCCATCCCGAATCCCACGATCCCGATCGGGCCATGGGTCGACCTCTCGTGGAGCAGCTTGGCCGAAGAGAGCACCAGCGAGGCGAGACGGTTGGGATCGGCCTTGCCCAGATGGTCCAGAGCCTCTTGCTCGGAGGCGGGCAGCTCCCCGAAGTTGATGTCGGGGGCGAGAACGGTGTAGCCGTGGTCGGCCAGGTCGTCGCAAAGACTCTTGACCGACGGGGTCAGGCCCCAGAAGGAGTGGAGGATCAGGACCCCCGGGCCCGGGCCCCTGTCGCCCGAGATGAAGTAGGCGAGGTCGCGCACCACGACACGAACCTACCGGGCCTACGCTGATACCCGATGACCTCGGCGGTCGCTCCTCTTCGCTATGGCTCTTTCCGCACGCTCTGGGCGGCATCGATGCTGTCTGCGTTCGGGACCTTCATCCAGAGTCTGTCCTCGGCCCAGCTGATGCTCGAACTGACCGGGTCGAACACCTGGGTCGGCATGATGGTTGCCTCTACCTCGCTCCCCCTTCTCTTCTTCGGTCTGGCCGCCGGTGCGCTGGCCGACATGTTCGACCGGGCCAAGCTGATGCTCCTCGCTCAGGCGATCATGGGCGGCTCCGCCCTGACCATGGCCGTCCTCACCGGCAGCGGGGCCATCACCCCCGGGCTTCTCCTCGGTCTCGGCTTCCTGCTCGGCACCGGAGTCGCCCTGAACCTCCCTACCTGGCAGGCGTTGCTGCCGGACATGGTGCCCCGTGGTCTGATCGCCTCGGCCGTGGCGCTTCAATCGGCGGCCTTCAACGTGGCTCGGGCGATCGGGCCCGCTCTGGGCGGATTGGTCTACGCCGTCTTCGGAGCCGCCGTCGGGTTCGGAATCAACGCCCTCACCTACGGCTTCGTCATCGCCGGCCTCCTGCTGGTGAGGAGCACCTTCGGGAAACGGGAGAGGGACCCGGTCTCGCTGGGCACCGCGATCCTGCTCGGCATCCGCTACGCCCGGTTCACCCCGTTGTTTCGAAGACTCCTCCTCCTCGTCTCGATGTTTGCCATCACCTCGTCGGTCGTGCAATCGGTGCTGCCCGGCCACAACCTGGCCATCGGCGGCAACGCCACAAGTCTCGGGATCCTGTTCGGGGCCATGGGCGCAGGCGCCCTGGTCGGCGCTGCCGTCAGACAGCGTTTCATCGACCTCTTCGGCAAACGGGCCCCGATGGTGACCATCGCCCTGTTCGGCATCGTCGGCATCGGCGTCGGGCTCGCTTCGACCGTTCCCGTGGCCGCCGGTTTCATGTTCCTCTCCGGCGCCTTCTGGGTCCTCACGTTGACCAACCTCAATGCCACCGCGCAACTCATGTCACCGGAGTGGATCAGGGGCAGGGCCATGTCGCTGTACAGCTTTTCGTTCGTCGGCATCCTCCCCATCGGCTCGATCCTGTCCGGGGTCCTCGCCGACGGAGTCGGCACCGGCCCGGCCATCGTCATCCTGTGCTCGGCGGCGGTGGTCCTCGGTGCCCTGGTCCCGCTGTTCCATATCCCGAGTCTCGACGAGATCCAGTCGCCGGAGTTCAGCGCGGAACGTGCCGCCCCGCTGCACGACGAGACGGCCGAGGGTGGGCCGGTGCTCGTCCTCAACACGTGGAAGATCGACCAGGACGACTTCGAGGAGTTCACCGCGGTCATGAACCTGGTTCGGCTGGTTCGGCTCCGCACCGGCGCCTACCGCTGGCGGCTCCTTCGCAACGTCAGCGACCCGATCCGGCTCACCGAACTGTTCGCCGTCGGCTCCTGGGAGGAGCACCTGGTCCAGCACCGACGCATCGACGACGCCTCGGCCGATGTCATTGCCCGAGCCAGGTCATTCGACCGAGCCGAGGGGCCGGTCACCAGACATCTGATCTCCATCGACGTGGAGGATCCGCCCCACTTCGAGGAACTGGTGCGCACCCACCGGGAGATGCACCAGTCCGACGGCTCGATCCCGACCATGGCCGATCAGGACGAAGCTTGATCGCCCCCTAGGCGCGCCCTCGGCCGTAATCCCCCCGTTTGCCTGGTGTTCACGCCCGTTTGCCTGGTGTTCACGGAGCGCACGTCATGGGTAAAGCCGGCGCTCGAACCACATCTTCGTCGCGCGTGGGAGTGGCAGGAGTTGAAGCCGGTGCCTGACAAGATGATGTTCGACAGAGACGACGGCTGGCCAGTGACCCCTGCGTTCCTGCGGGTATGCATCGATGACTGCGACGAGACGGTGCACAGGCGGAGGCCGCCAGGTCGGTTGTGGTCACTCCGCCGACAACGCTGTGGATCGGAGACCGCATCGCTCGGATCCGTGATCCTTGGGACAACCTGTGGTGGGTGCACACAAGGGTGGCCGCGCCGAGCGAAGAAGAACTGGAAGCCGGGCCGCCCGACGAGGAGGCGCGGGAGGCCATTCAGATGGTCGGCGACACACTCGACGCCGAGATGCGCCGCCGCGGGGCCGCGGCCGCCGACGGCTGAGCCTATCGCCTTTTCGGTCGCTGGGGAGAGGCCAGGGCCATCTCCCGACGGAACCTCTTCCAATCGGAGGCCTTGGTCGACCACAGGATGTCGGTGGCGATGGCGGCGGCCCCGACCAGTAACAGCACGACGATCACCCACCCCGGGACCCTGGCGGCGATCGCCGCCCCGAGGAAGGCAAAGGGCATCACCTTGGTGACGAGGGCACCGGAAACATGCATCCAGGCCCGCGACGCGGCCGCGGTGCGAAGGTAGGTGGCGTAATCGAGCTTGACCCCGGGCTGGGGCTGGGTGATCCACCCTATGAACCAGTGGGTGAACCGCATCCCCATGAGACTGCCCACGACGAGGTGGGCCAGACCATGGGTGGTCACCAACACGATCCCGAACCCGATGAGGAAGGCGAACCCGGCCTTCGTCCCCTCCAGGTCGTAGGCCCACGCCACCAGGGCCAGCCCGATCAGTGTCCCACCGATCATGAGCACATTGCCCAGCCAAAGCGGCACCGTGACCAGGGCCCAGCCCTTAAGGGCGGCACGGTCGATCCGGCCGATGCGGTCGGCGTAGACATCGACCAACTCCGGGTCCCCTTTCACCGCGGCGACTGCCTTCCAGAATCCGGTGGGGCCGAGCGGCGAGCCGGAGGCCACCGCCGACTCGGCATCATCCAAGATCGCCTCGACCCGGGTGCTGTCCATCCCCCATATGTAAGTACGGTGCGACGGTGCAACCGTCTCATCTCTTCCGGGGTTCTCCCCGCGATGGATGATCTGACCGCAGCACTGGCCGCCGACCTCGACGACGCCTTTCCCAGCCTCGTGAAGACCGCCGGGCCCGGGCTCTACTGGGGTCTGCGCCGGCTCTGTGGAGACCTTCAGGAGGCGGAGGACCTGACCCAGGAGACCTTCATCCGCGCCTACCGGGCGCTGGGCGAGTTCGACCCGAAGCGGTTCAAGGACCTGAGGCTGTCGCCATGGCTGTGGACGATCGCCCTCAACCTGGGGCGGAACCATCTCCGCAACCGATCGAGGAGACCGACCTTCGTCGAGATGCACGATCACGGGAGCGACGATCCCGAGCCGGCCGACACCGCGGCCTGGGACGCCAGGTTCTCCGCCCTCCCCACCAGCCAGCGGAGGGCAGTGGTCCTGCGCCATGTGGTCGGCATGGGGATCGCCGAGATCTCGGAGGCAACCGGCCGGCCCGAAGGCACGGTCAAGGCGGACATCCACCGCGGATTGGAGCGATTGAGAAGAGTCATGGAGCAAGAGAGATGAACATCGAGAACGAATTGTCGGGCCTGGTCGAGACCCTGCCCGACGGAATCAGCGAGGGGGTGGCGCTCGGCACCGGGCTCGCCGACGGCTTCGACCTCTACCCCTCACCGGTAGGCGAGGTGGTGGTCACCTTCAACATCGAAGGAGTCTCGTCCGTGGATCTGGCCACGGAGGGATACGAAGACCGGTTCGCCCAGCGGCACGGGCGACGACTGCTCCGCGCCGAGCCTCCATCGGCATGGGGCCGGCACATCCCGGAGGCGATGGAGGCCGGGTCGCCGGGCGAGCTCCCGGTCGACCTGAGGTCGAGGACCCCGTTCCAGGCCCGGGTGCTCCGCATCGCCGCCTCCATCCCCCGGGGCGAGGTCCGACCCTACGGATGGCTGGCACGCGAGGCCGATCGTCCCGGGGCCGCCCGGGCGGTGGGGTCGACCATGGCCCGCAACCCGATCCCGCTCATCATCCCCTGTCACCGTGTAGTCCGCTCCGACGGGCACCTCGGCGAGTACTCGCTGGGCGGGCCGCACAATAAGTGGGACCTGCTCAGCCACGAGGGAGGGGACCCGGCCCGGCTCGTCGAGCTCGCAGAGCACCATGTGAGGGTCCAGGGCGACCCCTCGACCGGGGTCTACTGCCACCCGACGTGTCATGTCATCCGACGCTCGGGCCAGTGGACCGTGGTGGACTTCACCTCGACCACCGCCGCCCTGGCCTCGGGATTCACCCCCTGCGAGGTGTGCCGGCCCGGCTAGCCGCCGGCGTCGGTACCCTCCGAGGCCATGGAGAACAACGGAATCGAGCGGCTGGCGGTCAACACCATCAAGGCCCTGGCCATGGACGCGGTGCAGAAGGCGAACAGCGGCCACCCTGGGATGCCGATGGGCATGGCCGAGATCGCGGTCACCTTGTGGAGTCGCTTCCTCAAGGTGGACCCCGACACCCCGGACTGGTCCGACCGAGACCGCTTCGTCCTCTCCAACGGGCATGGGTCGATGCTTCTCTACTCGATGCTCCACCTCTGCGGCTTCCCCTTGACCCTCGATGACATCCGCAGTTTCAGGCAGTGGGACAGCCACACCGCCGGGCATCCCGAGATCGACCACGGGCTGGGGATCGAGATGACCACCGGTCCGCTCGGTCAGGGATTCGCCAGCGGAGTCGGCATGGCAATCGCCGAAACCCACCTCCGGGCGCGTCTCGGGGAGGACTTGGTCGATCACCGGACCTTCGGTTTCGTCAGCGACGGCGACCTGATGGAGGGGGTCAGCTCCGAGGCCGCCTCGCTGGCCGGCCGCTTCGGTCTCGGCCGGCTCATATACCTCTACGACGACAACGACATCTCGATCGACGGCTCCACCGACATCACTTTCTCCGAGGACGTGGTCGAGCGATTCGAGGCCCAGGGCTGGCACACCCAGGACATCGACGGTCACGATCTGGAGGCCATCACCGAGGCGCTGGAGGCGGCGATTCGCCTCGAGGACCGGCCCTCACTCGTCGTGTGCCACACCCATATCGCCCATGGCGCCCCCAATGCCCAGGACACCGCCGCCGCCCACGGCTCCCCACTCGGCGACGAGGAGGTCAAAGCGGCCAAGGAGGCGATGGGCTACCCGATAGACCCTCTGTTCCACATCGAGTCCGAGGTGTACGACTTCTTCGAGAGTGCCATGGCCTGGGGCAGGGAGGAGCACTCGAAATGGGAGAAGCGACTCGAGACGGCCGACGAGGAGAAGCGCCGGCTCTGGGACGAGCTGCACTCACCTGCGCAGATTGCCCTGAAGGGCCCCGGTTTCGCCGCCGGGGACAAGCTGGCCACCAGGTCCGCCTCGGGGAAGGTCTTCTCCGAGATAGCGGAGAAGGTCCCCGGCTTCATCGGAGGATCGGCCGACCTCGTCGCTTCGACCAAGACGGTGATCGACTCCTCCCGTCGCTTCTCGGCAGCGGACCCTTCTTCCCGTGACATCCCGTACGGGGTCAGGGAGCATGCGATGGGATGCGTCACCAACGGGATGGCGGTGCACGGCGGGCTCCGGCCCTACGCCGCCACCTTCTTCGTCTTCAGCGACTACATGCGGCCCGCGGTGCGCTTGTCGGCGCTGATGAAGGCGCCTTCGATCTGGGTCTGGACCCATGACTCGGTGTTCCTCGGCGAGGATGGCCCCACCCATCAACCGATCGAGCATCTCGCCTCGTTGCGGGCCATGCCCAATCTGTGGGTGATCCGGCCCGCCGACGCCAACGAGACCGTCGCCGCCTGGGAGATCGCCCTCAACAGAAGCGACGGCCCGGTGGGCCTGGTGCTGACCCGTCAGGACCTGCCCGTCCTCGACACCGATCGGGACGGTGTGGCCAAGGGGGGCTACATCCTGCGCGAGGGTGAGGACGTGACCCTGATTGCCACCGGCTCGGAGGTGCATGTCGCCCTGGAAGCGGCCGAGGCCCTCGCCTCCGACGGGATTGGGGCCAGAGTGGCCAGCCTCCCCTGCTGGGAGTTGTTCGAGAGCCAGGCTGACGCCTACCGATCCGAGGTGCTGGGGACCGCCCCCCGGGTAGCGATCGAGGCCGGGGCGACGTTTGGCTGGGAGCGAATGGTGGGCGAGAGCGGTCTCGTCATCGGCATCGACCACTTCGGCGCCTCCGCACCCGACACCGTCATCGCCGAGAAGCTGGGCTTCACCGGGCCGGCGGTAGCCGCCCGGGTCCGGGACCATCTTTCGGGCTGAGGTGAGCCGTAGCGCGGATGTCGTCGTCGTCGGCGCCGGGATCGCCGGGGTGGCCGCCGCCTATCACCTGACGGTCCAGCAGGATGCGGGCCGAGTCGTGCTCGTCGATCCCCGTCCCCCTCTCACCCTCACCTCCGACAAGTCGACCGAGTGCTACCGGAACTGGTGGCCGAACCGCCCGATGATGGGGTTGATGAGCCGGTCGATCGACCTCCTGGAGAAGATGGCAGCCGATTCGGGCAATGTCTTCGGTCTCAATCGCAGGGGGTATCTCTTCGTGACAGGTGACGAAGACCGCTTCCCTCGGATGGTGGAGGAAGCCCATCACACCTCGACCCTGGGCGCAGGCCCGATCCGTCTCCACCCGGGGCCGATCCCCTATCGCAACTCGCCGGTCGAGGGGTTCAGCGGGGCGCCGGAGGGCGCCGACATCCTGGTCGGTCCGGAGGAGGTCCTCAGTCACTTCCCCTATGTGACCGAGCGGGCGGTGGGGGCGATCCATGTCAGACGAGCCGGATGGTTCAGCGCCCAACAGCTCGGAGCATGGATGCTGGCCCAGTGCCGGGAGCGGGGGCTCGAGATCGTGTTCGACGAGGTGAACGGGATCGGGGTCGCCGGTGACACGGTGCGATCGGTCTCGTTGGCCGGGGGCGACGTGATCGCTGCCGGCGCGGTCGTCGATGCGGCGGGGCCGTTGTCGGGGCCGGTGGCGGCGATGGCCGGGGTCGATGTCCCCCTCTTCTCGGAGCTCCATCTCAAGGTCGCCTTCCGCGAGCACCTGAAAGTGGTGCCCCGCGACGCCCCGATGATGATCTGGAGCGACCTGCAGCGCCTCGACTGGAGCGACGACGAGCGCAAGGCCCTCGCCGACCAGGGGAGAGACGATCTCTTGGGGGAGATGCCCGTGTTCTGTCACGGCCGACCCGAAGGCGGCCCCGACTCCCCCTATCTGCTCGGGCTCTGGGAGTACCACGGCAACGTGCGAGAGCCGGTATGGCCCCTTCCCGAGGACCCTCTCTATCCCGAGGTGGTGCTACGGGGGCTGGCGACGATGGTCCCCGGCCTTGGGGCATATCTGGACCGTCTTCCCCCTTCGGCGGTCGACGGCGGCTACTACACCAAGACCACGGAGAATCGGCCCCTCATCGGCCCGGCCGGGCCATCAGGGTTCTATCTGATCGCGGGTTTTTCCGGGTTCGGTGTCATGGTCGCCGCCGGGGCCGGTGACCTGCTCGCCCGTCACATCACCGGAGCCGGGTTGCCCGAATACTCCGATGCCTTTCTCCTGGGCCGGTACGACGACCCGGATTACCTGGCGTCGATCGCCCGGCTCACCAGCTCGGGCCAGCTATGACGAGGGGGATCGGCTCTCGATAACCGAGAGGACATTGCCGGCGGGATCCTTGAACCAGGCGATCGGGGGGCCCTGTCCCCTCATGATCCCTTTCTCGTCCTGCTCGAATCCCTCGTACCGCTCGAGGGCCACACCTCGCTCCGTCAGCTCGTCGACGGCGCGGTCGATGTCAGCCACCGGGAAGTTGAGGATGGTGAAGCTGGCCGGTGCGTGGTCCGTCTTGGGATAGACGAGGATGTCACCACCATCGGCAATGTGCAGACCCGGCATCCCGTTGTCCTCCGTGACGTTCAAGCCAAGGGTCCCACCGTAGAAGTCCCTGGCCTTGTCCAGGTCGTCGACCGAGAACCCACTGAACGCCTTCGTCTTGGTGAACATGCCTGCCTCCTGTGACCGGCTGGTCGATCCGATGAGTTCTACCCGTCTCGCAAGTCTCCTAATCGGACGGACGCTGAAAAGGAGACCCCCTGTTGGCCGCTGGAGACGAGGTGCCGAAGACACCCGTGGCCCCGAAGCGACCTTCATTGGAGACCGGTGACAGGGTCCTGGTCTGTGACGTGGGCGGGATCGCCACCCCCGACCTGGCAACGGTCGAGGCACTGGCCCATCTCCAGGTGAGCGTCCACGACATGGGATACTCCCTACATCTCCGCTATGCAACAACCCGCTTGCAGGAGCTGTTGGACCTGTGCGGTCTCAGCGACGCCCTACCCGTGTGCGAGGGGTCACCCCGCGTAGACCAGGGGCAACGCGAACAGCGGGAAGAGCCTGGTGGTGTCGAGGAAGAAGTTGAGCCCGGCGATCCGGCCCCGTGAGATCTCCAGGACCTGGAGCGACCACGGCACGTAGCCACCCTCCGGGCCCGGCTTGTACTGCCCGAATGCGGGCAGGCCATTGGCCGGCTCCGCAGGCACCACCACCGACCCTCGGCAGCCGATCCCCGTTCCCAGGAACCAGCCCCGGATGTCCTCGTGTCCCCGCAGCCAGAGCTCGTACGGCGGCATCGACTGGACGACGTCGTCATGGAGCAGGGCGACGAGGGCGTCGAGGTCGTAACGTTCGAAGGCATCGACGTAACGGGAGAGCAGGGCCTTCTGCTCCTCGTCCATCGGTCGGAACGGGTCGGCCTCGGTGGGTCGGCTCTCGGCCAGCGTCGCCCGGGCCCGTTGCAGGGCACTGTTCACCGAGGCGACCGTGGTGTCGAGGAGCGCGGCGACCTCGTCCGCCTTCCAGCGCAGGACCTCACGGAGGATCAACACCGCTCGTTGTCGGGCAGGCAGATGCTGGAGTGCGGTCATGAAGGCGAGACGGACCGACTCCCGGGAGACGGCCACGTCGGCGGGGTCGGCGCCCTGGGGCAGGAGGAGGCTGTCGGGAACCGGCTCGATCCATGTGATCTCCGGCAAGGGGGCGGACAGGGCCGTGTCGGCCGTAGACGCCGGACCGAGGTCCATGGGACGGGCCCGGCGCTGCCTCCCCTTGAGCATGTCGAAACAGACATTGGTGGCGATGCGGTAGAGCCAGGTGCGCAATGCCGACCGACCTTCGAATCGGTCCATTGCCCGCCAGGCCCGAACCAATGTCTCCTGCACCGCGTCCTCCGCCTCGAAGGCCGACCCCAGCATCCGGTAGGCATAGGCGGTGAGCTCGGCCCGATATTGCTCCACGTCCACGAGGGGTGTGGCGTCGGTGATGGTGGATTCGGTCATGTCTACCCCTCTGTGGACATCTACGCCTCGGGTCGGAGAGAGAATCGGACCTCTGCCCGATGACCTGGCTCCGAGACCGATTAATTGTTCCACCGAACGCGGTCTAAGTCGATCTGGACGGTCAGGTGTCCAGTTCACCGTCAACCTCACGGAGGAGCAACATGCAGAACCCTTCCATCGAGCCGGCAACCTTGTCGATGCCCAAGCTCCGCAATGTTCTGAAAGGTGAGGTCCTTGCCCCCGACGACCCTGGCTACGACGAAGCCCGCGCCGTCTACTACGGCATCGACCGCCGACCCGCGGTCATCGTCAGGGCCGCCGACGCCGACGAAGTGGCCTATGTGGTCGCCATTGCCAGGGACACCGGGATGGAGTTGGCCGTGCGCAGCGGAGGGCACAGCCTCTCCGGGCACAGCGTCTCCGACGGGGGGATCGTGCTCGACCTGTCCAGGATGCGCGCGGTCCACATCGACGTCGATCAGCGCACGGTCTGGGCCCAGACCGGGCTGACGGCAGGCGAGCTGACCGCGGCGGTCGGCGCTCATGGCCTCGCCATCGGCTTCGGTGACTCGGGCGAGGTGGGCATCGGAGGGATCACTCTCGGAGGCGGGGTCGGGTTCCTGGTGCGCAAGCACGGTCTCACCATCGATTCCCTCCTCGCCGCAGAAGTCGTGACCGCCGATGGAAGGGTGCACCGCGTCGATGCGGGGAACGAACCGGAGCTCTTCTGGGCGCTGCGCGGCGGCGGGGGCAATTTCGGGGTCGCCACCAGGTTCCAGTTCGCGCTGCACCCGGTGGACGCCATCATCGGCGGGATGCTGATGTTGCCTGCGACGCCTGACGTGATCCGCTCCTTCGTCCAACTAGCCGACGCCGCACCCGACGAGCTGTCCACCATCGCCAACATCATGCCGGCGCCGCCGATGCCCTATGTTCCCGAGGACCAACACGGCAGGCCCGTCATTCTCGGACTCATGGTCTACGCCGGTGATCCCGAGGCAGGCGAGGAGGTGATCGCCCCGTTCCGGGCCCTCGCCACCCCGATAGCCGACATGCTGGCGCCGATGCGGTACCCGGAGATCTACGAGCTCCTGGGAGAAGGCGGCGGTCCAATGCCGGCAGGGATCGTGGTGCGCTCGATGTTCGTCGACGGCATCGACCGCGACGCGGCCGATGCCATCATCGAGCACATCGAGGGCTCGACCGCCATGATGACCGTCACCCAACTCCGGGTTCTCGGCGGCGCAGCGGCCCGGGTCCCCGACGAGGCCACCGCCTTCGCCCACCGCGGCCGCAAGGTGATGGCCAACGTGGCCGCCATGTTCGGCGACCCCGCCGAGATAGATCTGCACACCACCCGTGCCGAGGCGCTGGCCGGCGTGCTGAAGCGGGGTGCGACCGGCGTGTACGTGAACTTCCTCGGCGACGAGGGCGAGTCCAGGGTGAGGGAGGCCTATCCGGGCCCGACCTGGGACCGGCTCAGGGCGGTGAAGCGTCGTTACGACCCGACCAACCTGTTCCGGCTCAATCAGAACATCCCGCCGGCGAGCTGAGCTGCTCCCACATTTTGGGGCACGTCCAGAGATCGGAGACGTCGACGTCCACGAGTCAGCTGGCGCCGGGCAGTGTCCGACCGTCTGGCGAGGCCATGGCGGCCGATGCCAGGGGGCCCCGGACCCTTCAGCTGTGCCGGGCGATGAAGTCGAGCACCCTCTGCCACGCGTCGGCCGAGTCGGCGGCGAACTGCTCCTGTTTGCGATCGAAGAAGGAATGAGGTGCGCCGGGGTACACGATCACCTCGTGCTCAACCCCTGCTGCGTCGAGAGCCCGGCGGAACTCCTCGACCACGTCAACCGGTATGCCTGGGTCGTCGCCGCCCATCAGGGCCAGGATGGGACAGGCGTATTCCTCGACCTTCTCGATCGGCCCCACAGGGAGGCGCTTCGGGTTGCCGTAGAACCCGATCGCGCCGGCCAGGCCGTGCCCGGCGGCCGCCTGATGCCAGGAGTTGGAACCACCGAAACAGAAGCCCAGGGTGAAGATCTGCCGCTCGGGCTCGCTACGACGCAGATAGGTGACGGCGGCCGCCGTGTCGGCGGTGACACCCTTCAATGTGGTCCGGGGCATGTGCTCGGTGTAGGTGAACTCCTCGCCGCGCTTGCCCACGCCGGCGGTCCGGCCGAAGTAGTCGATGGCCACCGAGTCGTACCCATGCTCGGCGAAGCGAACGGCCAACTCCTCATAGAAATGATGCAGACCCCGGACATCGGGGAGGATCACAACTCCCGGCCCTTTGCTGTTGGCGCTGGTGGCGGCGAATGCGGCAAATCGGTTGCCGTCGACCGAGGCCAGGACGAGATCCTCATGACCCGACGCACCGCCTTCGATGGGCTCGATCGGTGGGTTGGCGTCCGGGCTGTAACACATGAGGGTCTCCAGATTGGGTGTGGCTGATATGAAACTACCCCACGATGAGCCGGTCCAGGCCGACGCCCGAGCTCCAATTGACCTGGGATCAGGCTCTTTCGTGGCGGGTCGCCAAGCAGCTCCTGGCGGATCCTCTCCCCAACGCGATCCGGGTCATCTCGACCCTCGGCGGCGTCCAGGTCCAGCTCGCCTCCGCTGCCGATCCGGGTGATCACGGTCCGGAGCACGAGCGTCCCCGATCCAGACCGTCTCCTTTGGCAGGAGCGAAGCCTGGTCAAGACACGGGCGATGCGGGGCACGCTCCACCTGCTGCCGGCCGACGAGCTCGGTACCTGGATCGCAGCCATGCGGCGGCGGGAGCGGCGCATCACCCCCGCATGGGGAGAAGTACCACGGGGTCACGAAGGCCCAGCTCCAGGCGATAACCGCCGCCATCCCGCTGGTCGTCTCCGATGTCCCCCAGACTCGTGAGGAGTTGGGCGAGGCGATAGTCACCCGCGTTGGCGGCGTCCCCGGTTTGGGCCAGGCACTGTCGCCCCGGTGATCTTGGATCGCGGCCGGATCATCGGCACCTGGGAGAGCGCCAAGGGCTCGACGATCATCCTCGGCCCATTTGCAAAGCTGTCCGAGTCGACGCTGTTGGCGATCCGGGATCATGCCGAGCAGCGCTACCAGGGGCTGCGCGGGGAAGAACCGAAACTTGTGGTCTCCGACCCTCCGTAACGCTCCCGTCACGGGAACGGCACCATGATGTGGGCAATGAAGATCAGTGACGCGGCCAAGAGACGCCTGGCGTGGACCGTCTGGGCGGTGATGATTCTCGCCTATATGGGCGAGGTGATCCTGCTGGTCCTCACATCGGACCTGCCCACCGGCGACCCGGGTGATCAGGCGAGCCCTCTGGTTCAGGCGCTCGAGGACCTCGCATTCGTGGCCGTGGGGATGCTCGGCCTTCGGGTCGTGATCAGGCAACCGGCAAACGCTGTCGGCTGGTGGATCATGGCGGCAGGGATCAGCTTCCCTGTGGAAGGGCTTGCCGCCGAAATCACGCAATACGGGCAGAATAGGTGGGGGGTTGTCCCCATGGTGCTCGCTGCAAGCTGGGTGGCGCGCTGGATCTGGATCCTGGCCGCTTTCAACATCCCCTTCCTCCTTCTTCTCTATCCCGACGGCCACCTTCCCTCGCGCCGCTGGCGCCCGGTCCTCTGGCTGGCGGTTTCGGTGGTGCTGGTCGGGTTCGTCGCGATGGCGGTCTACACCGAACCTGATCCCGTGGCGGGGGATTTGCCCAACCCTCTCGGAGCACCCGCCCTGGCCCCGTTGATCGAATCGTTGACCGGGTTGATTCTCTTCCCGAGCCAGTACCTGCTCATCGTTCTCGGCCTTCTCTCCCTGGTGTTCCGATTCAGGAGAGGCGAGGGGGTGGAACGTCAGCAGGTGAAAGTCCTGATATGGGTGGCCCCGGTCGCCTTGGCCTTCTTCGCGGTGAGCGCCGCCCTCGAGGGCGGGCCCGCATGGCTGGGGCCGGCTCTCAACTTCGGGTTCACTGTGTTCCTGGCCTCGGCGATCACCCTGGCCATCCTCCGGTATCGGCTGTTCGAGATCGATCGGCTCATCAGCCGCACCGTCACCTACGCCATCGTCGCCGGGGCCCTGGCCGCGGTATACGGGCTTGGGGCGGTCTGGCTTCCCACCCAGGTGGTTGGCCAGCAGACACCGCTGTTCGTGGCCGGTTCGACTCTCGCCGCCGCCGCCCTCTTCAACCC